>JBGVAE010000141.1:0-4928 GCA_045224215.1 Candidatus Cryptobacteroides sp.
TTCGTCCGTTGTCCTGGCAAGTAGGTCATAGGCCACGACGATAGAATCCAGATACACCTTCTCGGCTGCGTAGTCTGTCGTACCGATCTTGGACGTGCCCTTGAACATCATGTGCTCGAAATAGTGGGCTATTCCGGTGTCCGGACAGTCATTGGAGCCGGCCTTCACTACGACCGCTCCGTAGACAGAGGGCTGTGAATGGTCTTCGTTGACATAGACCTTGAAACCGTTGGAAAGCGTGAACTCATTGACCTTCAGTGCTTCAGAAATATCCTTCGACTTCTTCTGGGCAGCAGAAGGGAGCACTGCCAGAAGGATCGCGGCTGTAAAAGCCAAGCAATGGCGCATATTCATAATTGATTACGTTTGAATTATAGACATCAAAAATAAAGTATTTTTACTAAATTTGGAAAATAAAGCTGCATGCCCATGCAAAAGATTCTTCTCAAAGACATAACCCAGGACGGCTGCCGGAAAGATATTCTGGTAGCGGAAGGAAAGATCGCAAGAATATCGCCCCACAGCCATGACCCTCTCAAGGAGGATGAGGGCATCCATGTCGTGGACTGCAGCGGCAAAGTCGCCGTCCCCGGTTTCGTGAATATGCACACCCATGCCGCAATGACCCTCATGAGAGGAGTCGGAGAGGACATGGTCCTAAAGGACTGGCTGGACCACATCTGGGCGATAGAAGCCCATCTGGACGAGCCATTCATCTACTGGGGCACTATGGTGGCGGCTCTGGAGATGGTCAAGACCGGAACCACGGCCTTCAACGACATGTACTGGTTCTCCCCTGAGGCGCAGAAAGCTGCAGCCAGGATGGGACTCAGGAGCCTCGTCTCCTTCACCTTCCTTGACAACTTCGACCAGGAACAGGCTGCAAGACAGAAAGATGTCTGCCTGGAGATGTTCGACCAGGTCCCTTCGTGGGACCCACGTTCCACATTCGCGGTCAGCATACATTCTGTCTATACCGTCAGCGAGCAAACCATCCTCTGGGCTACCGAATTCGCCCGCCGGAACGGACTGAGGATCCACATCCACGTCTCCGAGACCAGGAAGGAAGTCGAAGACTGCAAGGCGGCACACGGAGGACTATCCCCTGTGGAATATCTTGATTCCCTGGGAGTTCTCGGGCCGGACGTCATCGCAGCCCACTGCGCGGTCATTTCGGAGAAAGACATTGAAATCCTGGGGCGCCGGAAGGTCAATTGCGTCCACAACATCAATTCCAACGCGAAACTCGCCTCCGGCTTCCAATTCAAATGGAAGGAACTCTCCGATGCCGGGGCCAACGTGTGCCTCGGAACCGACGGAGCGGCATCATCCAACAACCTGGACATGCTCGAGGCCATGAAAACGGCGGCCTTCTTCCAGAAAGCCTGGAGGGATGACCCTTCGGCACTCCCGTTGCACACCCTGCTGGACCTTGCCACTGTGAACGGAGCCAAGGCAATGGGAGCCAAGACCGGCCGGATAGAAGAAGGCTACGATGCCGACATCCTCATCATCGACCCGGACAGCACCTTCTTCCTCTCCCCTGGCCCGTTCCTGGCCAATTTCATCTATTCCGCCCACAGCGACTGCATCAGTTCCGTGATTTCCGGCGGCAAATTCATCATGCGGGACCGCAAGGTGGAACTCGAAAGGGAAATCCTTGACGGCGGACGCAATCAACTGAAAATCATAGAAAACCTCATAAAACACTGAAATGAATATGGACCAAAGAGTTGAAAGGATCTACGCCGCGGCCGACTTCATCAAGCAGCAGCTCGGCGACAGGAAACCCATCGTGGGCATCATCCTCGGAAGCGGCCTCGGAAGGCTTGCAACTGCCGTAGAAGATCAGCTTATCATCCCATACAAGACCATCCCGGGCTTCCCGGTTTCAACCGCCGTGGGCCACAAGGGCAACTTCATCATCGGTAAGCTCGGCGGTAAGGAAGTGATCATGATGCAAGGCAGGATCCATTACTACGAAGGCTATTCGATGGACGATGTGACCCTTCCTACACGCGTAATGAAGGTAGTAGGTATCAAGTACCTCTTCGTTTCCAACGCAGCGGGCGGTGTCAACTACGACTACAAGATAGGCGACCTCGTGATCCTGAAGGACCACATCAATTTCCAGCCGAATCCTCTGATCGGTCCGAACATGGACGATTTCGGCCCGAGGTTCCCTGACATGACCAGGCCGTACGACCCGGAACTCATCGCAAGGGCCGAGAAGATAGCCGCGGAAATGGGTGTGAAGGTCCACAAGGGAGTTTATTTCGGAGGCACCGGTCCTACTTATGAGACTCCTTCCGAATATAAATACATACGCATCATCGGCGGCGACGTGACTGGAATGAGCACCATTCCGGAGGTCATCACGGCGCGTCATTCAGACATCCCTGTCTTCGGAATGTCAGTCGTGACCAACGAAGCTCACGATGACTACGACAAGGACTACAAGAACGACGGAGACGAAGTGGTAAAGGCAGCCGACAAGGCAGCCGGTACAATGTGTGAAATATTCGTAAAACTCATTGAAAGTCTTTAGGATATGAGAAAATATATCGGAATTGTCTATTTGGTTCTGGCGGTTTTCATCCTCTTCTTCGGGATAACGAACTTCGTGAAGGGAGCCGGCCAGGCCTGGCAGAACATACTCATCGTGCTGATCGGACTGTACTTCGCCTACAGGGGCGTAGCATCTGTCTATAACGCCGGAGTCCGCAAGAAGAACGAGGCTCTCGCATCGGAGGACGAGCACAACGATCCTGCTAACGCATAAATCTTTACTTGAAAATGGATTACGGATTATTCAGAGTCGCGGCGGCTGTTCCGCGCGTGAAGGTTGCAGACACTTCATTCAACTGCGAATCCATCTGCAGGATGATCGGACAGGCCGAGGACGGGCAGGCCTCGCTGGTCGTATTCCCGGAACTCTCCGTGACGGGATATTCATGTCTGGATCTCTTCGGACAGGACCTTCTGCTGACGAAGGCAGAGGAGGCCGTGTCTGCCATTGCCAATTTCACCCGTGGCAAGATGGTCACCGCCGTCATCGGAACTCCGGTACGTTTCAGGGGCAGGCTTTACAACTGCGCAGTCGTAATCCGCAACGGAGGCATCAAAGGGATCGTCCCGAAGATCTACCTCCCGACTTACGCAGAGTTCGACGAAAGCCGCTGGTTCGCCTCCGGCTCGGATTTCCTTTCGGAGAACAACACCACTGCAGGCCGGTTCGTCGATGATGGGAAGAATTTCTACCGCGACGGCTTCGACTCTGACATCCGCTTCGCGGGACAGAGGTGCAACATATCCCCTAACCTGCTCTTCACGGTCGGCCAGGCAACATTCGGCATCGAAATCTGCGAAGATTTCTGGACTCCGATCCCGCCGTCTTCATTCCTCGCCCCGTCAGGTGCCCAGGTAATCGTGAACATTTCCGCATCCAACGAGGTCATGCACAAGTACCGCCAGCGCCGCCAGCTGATCTCGAACCAGTCCGGGCGGACGGTGACCGGATACGTCTATTGCTCTGCCGGCTACGGCGAATCCACCATGGACACGGTCTATGGCGGTTCGGCGATGATTTGCGAGGACGGGACGATCCTGGCCGAAAACGAGCGGTTCAAAATGGAAGATTCCTTGACGATAGCAGACCTGGACATCCAGAAACTCAATGTTTTGCGCCAGAAGAAGAATTCCTTCAGGGGCATGGCTCCTGACGGGACTTCCGCCTGCGAATATTCCTCACTCTACTCCAGATTCGACCTTGGTCCCGCAGCCAGGACGGACTTCACTTCCAAGCTTTACCGGAAGGTGGAGCCGCATCCTTTCCTGCCGGAAGGAGATCCGGCGCAGATAGCGGATTGCTCCAAGGAAATCCTCACCATCCAGTCCACCGGCCTTGCCACCCGCCTGCAGCACATCGGCTGCAAGACCGCTGTCCTGGGAATATCAGGTGGCCTGGACAGCACCCTGGCCCTGCTTGTGGCCTGCATGGCTTTCGATAAGCTCGGAATGCCGCGCAAGGACATAATAGGAATAACCATGCCGGGACTCGGGACTACCAAACGGACCAAATCCAACGCCACGGACCTCATGGAAGCTCTCGGAATTACATCCAAGGAGATTTCAGTGGTTCCTGCTGTCGAGCAACATTTCAAGGACATCGGACACGATCCGAAGGTCATGGATTCCACATACGAGAATGCCCAGGCCCGCGAGAGGACCCAGATCCTGATGGACATCGCGAACCAGGAGAACGGACTCGTCATCGGGACCGGCGACCTGTCCGAACTTGCTCTCGGCTGGTGCACATACAACGGAGACCATATGTCGATGTACGGGGTGAACGCTTCGGTGCCGAAGACCCTGATCAGGCATCTTGTCCGCTGGGCCGCCGAAAACGTGTTCAACGAGCCTGCCGCAGAAGGCATTAGGTCTGCACGTGAGATACTCATAGACGTAACGGAAACTCCTATCAGTCCTGAACTTATGCCGGCTGATTCAAAGGGACGGATCAAGCAGAAGACCGAAGATCTGATCGGGCCGTACGAGCTTCATGATTTCTTCATCTACAACTTCATGAGGTTCGGGTATTCCCCTTCCAAGATCCATTTCCTGGCCTGCCGTGCATTCGAAGGTTCCTATGATCCGGAGACTATCCTAAAGTGGCTCCGCAAGTTCTGCTGGAGATTCTTCACCCAGCAGTTCAAGAGATCGTGCATGCCGGACGGTCCGAAAATCAGCGAGGTCAGTTTCTCTCCTCGCGGCGACTTCCGCATGGTCTCCGACGCCCAGGTCCGCCTCTGGCTCGACGAACTCGACACCATCACTCCCTGACCCGGTCTCCTGTCACAGAACGAAGTGAAGAATCTCCTCCCCTCCATACTCCTGACCGCCCTCCTGGTCCTCCCCCTCCCGTCGGC
>JBGVAE010000142.1:0-45667 GCA_045224215.1 Candidatus Cryptobacteroides sp.
AACCATCTCCACGGAGGCCCCCAGGGTTTCCAAAACAAGGTTTGGGAAAGCAGGATAACCGGCGATGCAGTAGAGTTCATGTATATAGCAGAGGACGGAGAGGCCGGTTACCCCGGCAACATGAAAGTCGTAGCCCACTATGAGTGGAGCGAGGACAATGCCCTGGAACTAACCTTCACAGCCGAAACGGACAAGGCCACGGTGGTCAATCTGACGAACCACGCATATTTCAACCTCAACGGTGAAGGGAACGGAGACATCCTGGGACACGAGCTCAAGCTCAATGCTGCCGTATATCTTCCGACCGACGACACCCTTATCCCTCTTGGCGAGCCTGATGCCGTGGCGGGTACTCCTATGGACTTCCGTGAATATAAACCTATCGGGCAGGACATCAAAGAAGATTTCCCGGCTCTGAAATATGGAAAAGGCTACGACAACTGCTTCATGATCAGTGGCTACGAGCCAGGCCAGCTGCAGTCTGCCGCCAAGCTTTATTCTCCACTCAGCGGACGCCAGCTGGAAGTGCTGACAACCCAGCCGGCGGTGCAGATCTACACCGGCAACTGGCTCGCAGGTTGCCCGGTCGCAAAGTGCGGACGCAGCTATTTCGACTACGAAGGAGTGGCCATCGAGTGCCAGCATGCACCGGATTCTCCTAACAAGAGTGATTATCCATCCACCGTCCTGCGTCCTGGTGAAACCTTCCAGGAGGCGATAATCTGGCAATTCTCAGTAAGATGAAACAGTATCTCGACCTGTTGAGGCACATCATGGACGACGGAGTGGTCAAGCATGACCGCACCGGAGTCGGCACGAAGAGTGTGTTCGGTTACCAGATGAGATTCGACCTTTCTGAAGGTTTTCCGCTCCTTACGACCAAGAAGGTGTTCCTGAAAGGAATCATCCATGAGCTTCTTTGGTTCATCGCCGGAGACACGAACATCAAATACCTGCTGGACAACAATGTCCACATCTGGGACGAATGGGCGGATGAGAACGGGGACCTTGGTCCTGTTTACGGCCACCAGTGGCGCTCCTGGCCGGCTCCTGACGGGCGGTCGATAGACCAGCTCGCAAATGTGGTGGACCTGATCCAAAACCATCCGGATTCCCGGAGGATGTTGGTCTGCGCCTGGAATCCCGGAGAAGTGGACCAAATGGCCCTTCCTCCTTGCCACTGCCTGTTCCAGTTCTACGTGGCTGACGGAAAACTCTCCTGCCAGCTCTACCAGAGGAGTGCCGACACTTTCCTCGGTGTGCCTTTCAATATTGCGTCCTATGCCCTCCTGACTATGATGATCGCCAGCACTAGCGGTCTTCAGCCGGGAGAATTCATCCATACTACAGGGGACACCCACATCTACCTGAATCACTTCGACCAGGTACGCGAACAGCTTTCCAGGACTCCGCGCCAGCTTCCGAAGATGATCATCAATCCAGAGGTCAAGTCGGTTTTCGATTTCAAGGCTGAAGACTTCAAGCTCGAAGGCTATGACCCTTGGCCGACCATCAAGGCACCTGTGGCAGTATAAACTCAATCATTGGATATCAAGATTTCTTTATGGAAAAATGCATTATAGTGGCGATAGCCGACAACAGGGCCATCGGTAAAGGGAATGCCCTTCTCTGGCACATTGCCGAGGATATGAAATATTTCCGCAAGACCACAACCGGCAGTCCCGTCGTAATGGGATGGATGACCTTCCAGTCTATAGGAGGGAAGCCGCTTCCAAAGAGGGACAATGTGGTGATCAGCATCTTCCCTTGGCCCGACAAGCCGGAAGGAGTGAAGGAAGCCGGGAGCCTTGAAGAGGCTTATTCGATGGTTGATCCTTCAGCAGGGAAGGTCTTCGTGATGGGTGGAGGAGAAACTTACCGCCAGGCTCTGCCTACGGCTGACAAGCTTTATATCACCCACGTCCACGCTACCATCGAAGATGCGGACACCTTCTTTCCTGTGATAGATCCTGCGATTTGGGAAGTGGAGAGTACGACTCCTGTAGAAACGGACCCGGAAACAGGTTACGGCTACGAATTCACCATCTACACCAGGAAGCATTAAACTCCGGACAGGGAGATGAGCGGAAAAAGGGAGCATTTCGGCAGCCGGGCTGCCGTGATCATGGCGATGGCCGGCTCGGCGATCGGCCTCGGCAATATATGGCGTTTCCCTTACATGGCCGGTGAATATGGAGGAGCAGCCTTCATACTCATCTACATTCTCTGCACCCTTTTGCTTTCCCTTCCGATCTTCCTCTCGGAAGCGGTGATCGGCCGGAGAACCCACTCCAATGCCATAGGAGCAATGAAACAGCTTGCTCCCCGGAGCGGCTGGACGGCTTTGGGATACTTGAGCGTGATAACCCCGATGGTCATCGTCTCATATTACAGCATAGTGGGAGGATGGTCTTTGGAATACTTGTTCAAAAGTTTCACCCTGGATTTCGGAGAATTCACCCCTTCAGGATGGAAAGTGCTGGTTTTCAATACTATATTCCTTGCGATATCCTGCGGGATAGTGGCTTTGGGAGTGAAGGCCGGAATCGAAAGGTTCAGCAAGATTTCCATTCCTGTACTGTTCGTCCTCATCGTGATAATCCTGGTGTATTCCGTCAACATGCCGGGGTCCGGGGCCGGTGTTGATTACCTTCTGAAGCCAGACCTTTCAAAGGTCACCGGAAAGACATTCGCCTTCGCCCTAGGCCAGAGTTTCTACTCCCTTTCGCTTGGAATGGGAATCATAATCACATATTCCTCATACGTCCACAAGGAAGAGAACATCATAGCAACGGGCTTTGGAACGGCCGTGGCCGACCTTCTCTTCGCCCTGCTGGCCGGCTTTGCAATCATGCCTGCGGTGTTTTCCACCGGGATCAAGCCTACGGCCGGTCCGGGGCTCATTTTCCAGACCCTGCCGGTAGTTTTCTCCGAAATGGGAGGCGGGACCCAATGGATTTCCTGCGTGATCTCGGCACTGTTCTTCCTTACCGTTACTGTAGCGGCAATGACTTCTTCGGTCTCCCTGATCGAAGTCGGGGTGGCCTATCTCGTCGAGGAGAAAAAGCTCGGTCGGAAACGTTCATGCCTGATAGTTTTCCTCTTGACCTGGATTCTCGGACTGGCAAGCGCCTTCTCCATCGAAGTCTTCGGAAAGGTAGATGCCTTCGCATCCAACTTCCTCCTGACCATAGGAGCTCTGATGCTGGTATTGTTCGTCGGATGGAAGATGAAAAAGGCGGATGTGCATGACGAAATCACCAACGGAGGCGAGTCTCACTCCGGGGCTTTCCCTGTCATATATTTCCTCATAAGGTACGTCGCCCCTGTCGCAGTCCTTGTCATATTCATATCCAACCTGGTACTCTGATGAACGGAAGCAGGGAACATTTCGGCAGCAGGGCTGCCGTGATCATGGCGATGGCCGGTTCGGCAATCGGCCTCGGCAACATCTGGAGATTCCCTTACATCGTTGGTCGGTACGGAGGAGCGGCTTTCATCCTGATCTACATCCTTTGCTGCCTCCTGCTTTCCCTGCCTATATTGTTTTCAGAGTCGATAATCGGTCGCAGGACACACAGGAATACTTTCGGAGCAATGGATGCCCTTGCTCCAGGATCGCCTTGGAAATGGCTCGGACTCCTTACTGTTATTTCCCCGATAATAATACTGTCTTACTACAGTGTCGTAGGAGGCTGGTCCATCGAATATCTTTTCAAGTCCCTTACATTCCAGTTCAGGCCGGACAACGCAGGAGAGGTCACCGGGATGTTCGCAGCGTTCTCTTCTTCGCATTTCAAGGTCATAGCCTGCCTGCTGCTTTTCCTTGGTATGACTGCCGGGATAGTGTTCGCAGGAGTCAAGAAAGGTATAGAGAGATTCAGCAAGGTCACGATTCCGGTACTATTCATACTGATCCTGGTCATTGCGGTGTATTCCATGACATTGCCCGGCTCCTCGGAAGGAGTGAAGTACCTTGTCCGTCCTGACTTTTCTAAGCTTACGCCTGATGCCTTCGCCGCCGCCCTCGGCCAGAGTTTCTTCTCGCTCTCCCTCGGAGTCGGAACGATGCTCACATATTCTTCATACGTCAGCAAGGAAGAGAACCTGGTTGCTTCTGGAACAGGCACTGCGGTTTCCGACCTTCTTTTCGCCATCCTGGCTGGCTGTGCCGTGATGCCTGCCGTATTCGCCTCCGGCGTAGAACCTTCCGCCGGTCCTGGCTTGGTGTTCGAGACCCTGCCTTACGTTTTCGCAAAGATGGGTTCCGGAGGGATGGTCTTGAGCGCAGTCATCGCCATCCTGTTCTTCATAACCATCCTGGTCGCGGCTTTGACATCTTCGATTTCGATGATGGAAGTGGGTGTCGCCTACCTGAGCGAGGAGAAAGGACTATCGCGCTCTGCGGCCACTGCAGGAATATTCGTGTTCGCCCTTGTCGTAGGCATCCTTTGCGCTCTGTATTCCGGAGTCTTCGATTTCCTCGACAAACTGTGTTCCAATTTCCTGCTCACTCTCGGAGCCTTGCTGTTCAGCGTGTTCGTGGGATGGAAGATGAAAAAGGAAGATGTGAAGGATGAACTCACGAACGGAGGCACCCTTCACACCAATGGAAAACTTTTCCCGATAGTTTATTTCTTGATAAAATACGTAGCCCCTGTCTCGATAGCAGTGATCTTCATCAGCGGGCTTCTCGGGTAGCTATTTTTTCGGAACAGGCGGAATACTGAAGTCGGCCACGATAGGATAGTGGTCGGAAATGTATTCCACTCCGTACTTTTTCTCGTCCACCACGATGAAAGAATTCGCAATGGCGCCACGGAACATCAAGTGGTCCAGCCACATAGGCTTGCTTCCCTTCCTTCCGAAGTCATTGAAGGTAGGAGCCTTGTCGGCCTTTTTCACGGAAGAAGCTGCGTCCTTGAGGTATTCTTTAAGAGGCTTCATGCCCTTTTCGGTGTCGGGCATATTGAAATCTCCACCAAGGAAGACGACAGCGTCGTCTCCGGCGATCTCCTTGATTTTTTCAACGATAAGTTTGGAACTCTGCAACCTTGCATTCGCCCCCCTGTGGTCCATGTGCACATTGAAATAGAAGAATATCCTTCCGGATTTCTTGTATTGGAGCTTTACCCAAGTGGCGTTGCGGATGCTGGCTGCATCCCATCCTTTTGTGTCGGGAGTTTGGTCTTCGTTAAGCCAGAAATAACCGTAGTCCAGCAGTTCCAGCCTGTCTCCGCGGAACATGATAGGGTTCTCATTGTTCTTGAGTTCGAGGTCCGGTGTCCCCGGTTTGCCACCCCGGTCCACCATCACATATTTGCCGAGATCTTTCTTCAAGTCAGCCTTATGGTAAGGGTAAGCCTCCTGGAAGCCGATCACATCCGGTTTGTATTTTTCTATTGCCTTGATGCAGCCGGCCCTCCTGGCTTCCCAGCTCAGTTTCCCTGTGTCGGCAGGGAACTGGTAGCGGATGTTGAAAGACATTGCTCTGAGATCTTCTCCTTTGGCTTCCGCCTTTAGGGAGAAGGAAAGCGTCACCAAGATGGCCGCAGCCACGAATTTGAACAGTCTTTCCATTTCTTCGTGATTAAAGGTTTATCCTGGCAGCCCAGCCGCCTCCCTGTGCCATATGTACCTTGACGATGCCGTCTGAAGGAATGGTCCCTTCTGTCTTGACATAGTCATTGGCGTTCCTGTCGGCATTGATTCCATCCCTGAATATAGTCATGTCCTTTCCCGCACCGATGAAGCTGAGATCCAGGTCCAGGTCACGGCTGTTCCAGTCTGTAAGAGCTCCCACATACCAGGCATTGCCCTTCCTGCGTGCGATGGCAACATATTCCCCGATCTCACCGCAAATCGGCACGGTTTCGTCCCAGGTTGTCGGGAAAGCGGCGATGAACTCGGTGCATTCCGGTTCGGCCATGTATGCGGAAGGAGAGTCGCAGAGCATCGTCAAAGGAGCGTCGAAGATAGCATATTCAGCAATCTGGCGGCAGCGGGTTCCCTGGCTCATAGGCTCGGAGTTGATGGAACGGGCATTGTTCTTCGCCGCATTGCGCATGGCTCCCTGAGTGTAGTCCATCGGTCCTGCTGCCATCCTGATGAACGGGATTATGACATCGTAGGTGACCTGGTCGTATTTCTCGGCTCCCCATTTCATCTGCTCCAGTCCGGCGACTCCTTCGAAGTTGAGGACGTTAGGATAGGTCCTGTTGAGTCCTGTTGGCTTGTAGGCTCCGTGGAAGTCCACCAGCATATGGTACTTCGCTGCGGTACTTGCCATCCTTTCATAGAACTCGACTGCGACCTGGTCGTCCCTGTCCATGAAATCCACCTTGAATCCCTTGATCCCCATTTCGGAAAAATGCTTGCATATGCCGTCGATGTCTTTGTCCATGGCCTTGTATCCGGCCCAAAGGATCAGGCCTACATTCCTTTCCTTAGCATATGCAACGAGTTCTTCCAGATGTATTTCCGGCACGACAAGGTAAAGGTCGGTCTTCTTGTTTACAGCCCAGCCTTCATCCAGGATGACATATTCGATTCCGTTCCTGGAAGCGAAGTCTATGTAGTACTTGTAGGTAGCGTCGTTGATTCCGGCCTTGAAATCCACGCCCTTGATGTTCCAGTCGTTCCACCAGTCCCAGGCAACCTTGCCGGGCTTGACCCAGCTCCAGTCCATGTCAGCAGCAGGGGTTGCAAGCTGCCATACCATATCGAAGTTGGTCAGCTGCCTGGCTTCAGGAACGACACCAACGATCCTCCAAGGAAACTTCTGTCCTGCCTTGGCCCTTGCAATGTAGTTTTCGCGGCTCTTGATTATTCCCTGGAGATTATTGTGCCCGCCTATTACGGTTTCTCCCGGATATCCGGCATATACCCCTTTCATGCCGTTACCCTGCCCGTAAAGGAACATTCCGGGATAGTTGTACAAGTCCGATTCCGTGATGATTACTTTTATGCCTTGCGGGGCATCGACCACCAGAGGAAGGAAAGCCAGCCTGGCCTTGTCCCATTCGGAAAGAGCGATGTGCTGGTAATAGTTCTCGAAGGAATTGAAGAATTGTTCCTCGAAAGTCCCCTGGTCCCTCTCGTAAGGGATCCAGGCCTTCCAGTCCTCCGGGAAGTTGAATTCAGCCTTTTCTCCGGTCACGTTGAAGTCCCCTTTGGCCAGGGTTGAAACGAACCTGTAGGCTATACCGGCATCGTATGCCCGGAATTCAATGTCATATCCCTTGAAACGGAAGGTGAGCCAGTTGTAAACATTGTCCACCGCGGCTTTCTTGTACACCACGGTAGGAATATCCTTTTCGGCTACATTTCCTTTGGAGACCTTCCTGGGTTTTCCTTCACCCATTACGGATCCGTCTTCGAGGGTCATCGAGACCGCGGAAGGGGCGAGGACCTGTACGCCATTGAAAGATACCGAATATGTGACGGTTTCTCCTACATTGATCTTAGTGAGGAGCCTGCCGTCAGGAGAAGAAAGGGAGTAAGTCTTCAATGAAGCGGATGCTGTCAGCGGAATGGCGAAGGCCAGGATGATGACGGAAATCAGGGTTCTTGTTTTGATATTCATACGTTTTGTCTTTGTTTTCGAGCAGTTAGTCGTAAAATTAAAAAAAATAAATTAATTCTTCTTAACTTGCATGTTATCAATACAACTTTGAAGCATATTTACAATAATTAAACGCAAAGAAATGAAAAAACAGTTCACCAGATTGGCAGCCATCTTCTGCGCTGCATCCATGGCTGCAGGTTGCGGCATACTCAATCTTCCGACAGCCACCGATTCGGATGGAAACACTTCAGGGACAACGGCTGAAGACATCGTGAGCATTATCGGAAGCATCCTCGGATCCTTCGGGAATACCACCAACGAGTCCACCATCCTGGGCACCTGGACGTACCAGGAGCCGGCCGTACAGTTCTCCAGCGACAATCTCCTTGCAAAGGCCGGAGGAAGCATCGCCAGCGCAAAAGTCGTTGAGAAACTTTCCCCTTACTATGAGAAGCTGGGCATCAAGGCAGGGGAAATGACGGTCACCATCAATGAAGACAAGACCTGCTCTTATACAATTGGAAGTAAAACATATTCAGGAACTTATACCTTCGATGAATCGGCCAATACGATGACCATCAAGATGTCTTTGCTCAGCCTTCCTACCGCTTACGTTTCCGTTTCAGGTTCGCAGCTTGCCCTGACATTCGATTCCACAAAGATACTCAGCCTGATACAGACCGCCGGAGCCATTACCGGAAGCAATTCCAACCTATCGCAGATTTCAGAAATCGCACAGGCATATGACGGAATGAAGACAGGATTCTTGTTTACGAAGTAACAGACAGTTTTTTTTCGTATTTTTGTAGAATCTGTCATGTTCGGCTATGTCCAAGGTAAAGGTTCCGGAAGATACTCCGCTTATCAAGCAGTTCTTCTCTGTAAAGGCACAGCACCCGGAAGCGGTGCTACTTTACAGGGTCGGGGACTTTTATGAGTCATATTCGGATGATGCTGTCCTGGTCAGCAAGGTCCTTGGAATAATCCTTACCAGGAAGTCCAACGGAGACAAGGGGTACGTGGAGATGGCGGGATTCCCGCACCATGCCCTGGATGTCTATCTGCCAAAGCTGGTCCGCGCCGGCTACAAGGTGGCGGTCTGCGACCAGCTGGAGGATCCGAAATTCGCCAAGAAACTGGTCAAGAGAGGGGTTACCGAACTTGTGACACCGGGCGTCGCTTTCAACGACCAGCTCCTGAACCAGAAGGAGAACAACTTCCTGGCCGGTCTCACTTTCGAAAAGGACCAGTGCGGAGTAGCATTCCTGGATGTCTCCACTGGAACCTTCCAGGTTTCCCAGGGGAGCCTGGAATACATAGGAACCTTGCTTTCATCCCTTTCCCCGAAGGAAGTGATAGTCCAGAGGGGTTTCGAAAAAGGTGTTCGGGAGCGTTTCGGCGAAGCATTCTACATAACGACCATCGAAGAATGGGCCTTCGTGTACGATGCCGCCGTAGACAAGCTCAAGAAGCAGTTCGAAACCGGCTCCCTGAAAGGCTTCGCAATTGACCGGTATCCTTTGGGAATATGCTCCGCCGGAGCGCTGCTCGTCTATCTGGAACAGACTCATCACACCGGACTTAAGAATCTATGTTCCATATCCAGGATAGACGGCGACAAGTTCGTCTGGATGGATAAGTTCACCATCCGTAACCTGGAAATCTTCGATTCGGCAGCCGGAGGAGAAGGTGTCAGCCTGGTCAGTGTCGTGGACAAATGCTCTTCTCCGATGGGAGCAAGGCTCCTTAGAAGCTGGCTGGCCATGCCGATAATGGACATCGGCGAGCTTAACACCAGGTACGACATCGTGGACCATTTCCTGCACGATCAGGAATCCCTGGACACGATCCAGTCTCTGATCGGGGGAACCGGCGACCTTGAAAGGATCATCTCCCGCGCCGCAACCGGTAAGATAGCGCCTCGCGAAGTCATGCAGCTGGGCCGTGGCCTGGCAGGAATGGAGCCGATGGCCGACCTCTGCAAGGGTCGTGGGGTGGAAGCCCTGGACAAGCTGGTCGGCGGGATGAAGGATTGTTCATCCCTGCTTGGATCGATACGGAGCACGATGGCTCCGGAACCTGCTGCGGCTGTTGGAAAGGGACCTGTGATCGGCGCCGGAGTGGACGGCGAACTCGACGAATTGCGAGAGATTTCTTCCGGAGGCAAGGATTACCTCCTTTCCCTGCAGCAGCGCGAGGCGGAAAGGACGGGAATTACATCGCTCAAGATAGGTTTCAACAACGTTTTCGGCTATTACATCGAGGTCCGGAACACCTTCAAGGACCTGGTCCCTCCGGAATGGATCCGCAAGCAGACCCTTGTCGGAGCGGAGCGTTACATCACCGAAGAACTGAAGGAATATGAAAGCAAGATCCTGAGCGCCGAGGATAGGATATATGCCCTCGAGACGAAGATATATTCAGACCTTGTAGCGAAAATCCAGAAGAATATTCCGGCCATCCAGGCAAACTGCAGGATCATCGCGAAGCTGGATGTTCTTTCGGGGTTCGCCAGGCTTGCCGGCGAGAGGTCATACTGCCGTCCCGAGATGACGAAGGAATATTCCCTGGACATCAAGGCCGGCCGCCATCCTGTCATAGAGACGCTGATGCCACCTGGGGAGGAATATGTCCCGAACGATGTCCGTCTGGACGAAAAGAAACAGCAGATCATCATCCTTACCGGACCGAACATGGCCGGAAAATCGGCCCTACTGCGCCAGACGGCCCTTATCGTGCTGCTCGCCCAGACTGGTTGCTTCGTGCCGGCCGAAAGCGCCAGGATAGGATATTTCGACAAGATATTCACCCGCGTCGGGGCTTCCGACAACATCTCCCGGGGCGAATCCACATTCATGGTCGAAATGCTTGAAACCTCGATGATCCTGCACAATCTCAGCGCCAGGTCACTTGTGCTTCTGGATGAGATCGGCCGCGGAACTTCCACCTACGACGGAATGTCCATAGCCAGGGCGATAGTGGAATACATCCACGAATATGGCCACGGAGCGAAGACCCTGTTCGCAACCCACTACCACGAGCTCAACGACCTTGAGGAAAGATACAAGAGGGTCAAGAACTTCCATATTGCGGTGAAGGAAGTGGGGACCCAGGTGATATTCCTACGCAAGCTTCGCGAGGGAGGAACCGCCCACAGTTTCGGAATCCATGTAGCCAGGATGGCCGGGATGCCGAAGGAGGTCATCCAAAGCGCCGAAGAGACTTTGAAAGCACTGGAAATAAATGATTCCCAGCATCTTGTAAGTTCCAGGAAAGGAGAGATCAAAAAGCCTGTCCAGACAAAGGCCGGCACAATAGAAAGCGACGGCACCCTTCAGCTTTCTTTCTTCCAATTGGATGATCCTACCTTGAGCTCGCTGCGTGACAAACTTGCCGGAGCCGATCTCAACAACATGACTCCGCTGCAAGCCTTCGACCTCCTCCGTTCGATGAAAGATGAGCTTGGAGTCTAATCCCCTTATGCGATGAAGAGAGTCCTGATCATAACCTACTATTGGCCGCCTTCCGGGGGATCCGGAGTACAGAGGTGGGTCAAGTTCGCAAAATACCTTCCTGCGGCAGGCTGGCAGCCGGTAATATATACTCCTGAGAATCCTGAACTTACCACCATAGACAAGACCCTGGCCGAGGACATACCTCCGGAGGCAGAAATCATAAAGCGGCATATCACCGAGCCTTACGGGATCTACCGCAGGATCATGGGCAAGGGAAGTTCCACGGACCTCAAGACCTTGACGGGGGCTTCTTCCAACAAGGATGAAGTCAATCCTATCAACGGAGGAAAGAAAAACTGGAAGCAGAAAATCTCCCTGTTCATAAGAGGCAACTTCTTCATCCCGGACCCCAGGGTGATGTGGGTGAACCCTTCGGTACGTTTCTTAAAGGAATATCTGAAAGGCCATCCGGTGGATGCGATAGTGACCACCGGACCTCCGCAGTCGATGCATCTTATAGGTCTCAAGCTCAGCCGCGAGACCGGATTGCCTTGGATAGCCGACTTCCGTGACCCATGGACCAAGATGTTCTATTTCAAGCATTTGGGTCTTTCAAAACATTCGGAAGCAAGGCATCATGCCCTTGAAAAGGAAGTGCTTGACGGAGCAACCAAGGTCATCGCGGTTTCTCCTTTGGTCCAGGAGGATTTCCAGGCCATGACGAAGACTCCTGTTGAGCTGATAACCAATGGCTTCGACGAAGACGACTTCAAGCAGGAATTCGAACTGGACGAGAATTTCAACATCACTCACACCGGCCTGTTTGCCTCTGACGGCAATCCTGACATCCTCTGGAAAGTCCTGGCTGAAAAATGCAAGGAAGACGACGAGTTCCGTCATTCCCTCAGGATCAGGCTGGTCGGAAAAACGGACAAGGAAATTACCGAATCCATCAAGGAATATGGACTCGGATCCAACCTGTATGACTTCGGCTATCAAAGCCATGACATTGCCGTTAAAGAGCAGCGCAACGCCTCAGTCCTCCTGCTTCCGCTCAGGAAGGAACCGGAATACAATGCCGTCCTCCCGGGAAAACTGTTTGAATATCTTGCTTCGCGAAGGCCGATTCTGGGCATAGGTCAGACCGAGGGCGCCATGGCCAAGGTAGTAAGGGATACCGGGGCAGGGGTGGTTTACGACTGGGACGAAGAAGGAAAGATCAAGCAGTGGATCGACTTCTGCTGGGAGGAATTCAAGAATGACGAACTCGGGGACACTACCGGGGACATTTCCCGTTATACCCGCAGGTACACCACAAGGCAGCTTTCAAGCTTGTTGAATGAAATAACACGATAGAAATGAATAAAAAACTCAGGAATATCCTAGTCTATGCCGGTATCGTGGCCTTCTTCCTGGTGCTGGCTTATGCTTTCGTGCCGGAAGTGCTGTCCGGAAAGATTGTAAACCAGAGCGATATCACCGGATTCAAGGGAATGTCCAGGGAGGCTTCTGTCTGGAATGCGGCTCATCCGGACGACCCGGCCCGGTGGACTGATTCAATGTTCGGAGGAATGCCGACGACTTCTTTCATGCCATCTTCCGAAGGGGACTGGACCCAGGTACTGTACAAACTGCTGATGACCGGGAAAAGGCCGGCCACCTGGCTGTTCATTTCCCTGCTGGGAGCCTTCCTGCTTATGTTGTCGCTCGGAATAGACAAGTTCCTGGCCATCGGAGGAGCCATCGCCGTGACCTTCTGCTCGTATAACCTGCAGATCATCCAGGTGGGTCACAACACCAAGATGCAGGCACTGGCATTCCTTCCGTGGGTGCTTGCTGCGGTGATATTCACTTACCGGAAGGCATTGAAACCCAAGTCCTCCAAGGGGTGGAAGAGCTGGCTTCCGCAGACTCTCCTGGGTGCGGTTTTGTTCGGACTGGCGCTGAGCCTCCAGATCAAGGCCAACCACCAGCAGATCACATATTACCTCGCGATAATGATCGCGATCTATGCGGTTGCTCTTGCAATTTCTCTGCTCTGCTCCAAGGAAGGACGCTCTTCCCTCGGAAGGTTCTTCGCAGCCTCCGCCCTCCTGCTGGTCGTCGGTCTTGCAGGAATAGGCACAAACGCCATCAAGCTCGCTCCTCTGTATGAATATTCCAAATACACGATGCGGGGAGGTTCCGAGCTTTCCAACCCTGCCGGAGAGCAGGTCAACAAGGACGGCCTGCAGCTGGATTATGCCACTGCCTGGTCCTACGGTTGGGAGGAATTGCCTAACCTGATGATTCCGGATTTCAACGGAGGCTCTTCCGCAGGAATCGTGAATCCTACAAAATCGGAGGTTGCCAAGCTGTTCAAGCAATACGGCCAGGGCGCACCTGAGAGGATGCCATATTACTGGGGCCCGCAGCCTTTCACGGCAGGTCCGATGTACATGGGAGCCATTAGCATATTCCTGTTCCTACTTGGATTGTTCCTTTACAAGGGGAAGGAGAAATGGTGGATGCTGGCAGCGACCATAGTGGCAGTATTCCTTGCCCTCGGCAACCATTTCATGTGGTTCACGAAACTTTTCTTCGACTATGCTCCTATGTACAGCAAGTTCAGGACGGTGTCCATGGCCCTGGTGATCCTGCAGTTCACCCTGCCGATGCTGGGCTTCCTCGTCCTTGACAAGGTGCTGAAGAAAGAATATTCAAAGCAGGAGTTCCTGAAGAAAGGTTGGATAGCTCTTGCCCTTTCGGCAGGATTCTGCCTTGTGATGGCTCTGATTCCAAGTCTTGCGGGTTCATTTACGGGACCTTCCGACGGCCAGATGCAGGATGTGATTGCCGATGCCCTGAAGGCCGACCGTATACGCCTTCTCCGCACGGACGCCCTTTGGTCTGCAGTGATCATCCTGTTGACCTTCTGCCTGATCCTCTGGTCTTACAGCGTTCCGAAGCAGGCTCCGAAATCATACGAGAGCGACCCGGCCATAGGTGAGTCCCGGAGCAAGGTGGCTATGGCTGGAATAAGCCTCCTGGTCCTCGTGAACATGTTCGTCGTAGGCAAGAGATATCTCAATTCCGGGGATTTCACGACTCCGCGCCAGTTCGACAGCCACTTCACCGCTCGTGACGTGGACAAGGCCATCCTCGAAGACGAGTCTCCTTCATTCAGGGTGGCAGACCTTACCGCGGACATATTCAATGACAATTTCAATCCATACTGGCACAAGAGTGTCGGTGGCTACAGTCCGGCCAAGCTCCAGAGATACCAGGATCTGATCGACAGGTATCTTGTGGGGGAACTTCAGGGGGCTATCGGGGCAGCCCGCGGGGCGAAGACGCTCGGGGACTTCCAGGAGGCACTTCCTGAAATGAAAGTGCTTTCTGCCCTGAACACCAAGTATTTCATCCTCGGAGCTGACCTTCCGCCAATCGAGAACAAGCAGGCTTACGGAGAGGCTTGGTTCGTTGATGGATTCGTTGAGGCTGCGACTCCGGACGACGAGATAGGCCTTATCGCTTCCACCGATCTCAGGAAGGAAGCCATAATAGGTGCGGATTTCTCAGAGGCAGTCAAGGCTGTCAATGTTCCGGCCGAGGCTTCCAGGGATTCGATCTGGATGACTTCATATTCCCCGAACGAACTGCATTACAAATATGTCTCTGTCGGAGACCGTCCTGTAGTGTTCAGTGAGGTGTATTATCCAGACGGCTGGAAGGCTACGGTTGATGGCCAGGACATTGCTCTGTTCCGGACCGACTGGATCCTTCGCGGGGCGGTTCTGCCTGCCGGTGAGCACGAGGTCACGATGAGGTTCGAGCCGAAGGTATATTCCCGGAGTGCCGGGACATCCAGGGCTTCAAGCGCAACACTTCTGGTGCTGTTGTTGCTTTCTTTGGGCGGGATGTGTATCAAAGAATCGTAGAAAATACTTATATTTACGGAAACAGTTGAATATTCAATAACTTAAAATTTATCATCATGGCAGAAGAAGTAAAAAAGACCTTCAAGGATAAGCTGCAGGAAGCAGCCGGTAAGGTAGCTGACAAGAGCAAGGAACTCTATGAAAAGGCAAAGGACAGGACTGAAGAAGTTGTTGAGAAGATCAACAGCGCCGATCTCGACGGAGACGGAAAGGTTACGTTCAAGGAGAAGGTCCAGTTCACCGCCGGCAAGGTGGCCGACAAGAGCAAGGCTGCGTTTGAAGATGTAAAGGACAAGGCTGCTGAGCTTGGCGACAAGGCCAAGGATGCTTTCGCCGAGGCTAAGGAAAAGGCGGCAGATGCCGTAGATACTGCAAAGCAGAAGATCCAGGAGAAGAAAGAGGAAAAGGACGCATAATCATGAAAAGGCACGGCTTAGCCGCTACGGCCGTCTTGTGCTGTGCCCTGACGGTGTCCGGTTGCGGAATAATCAAGACTGTAAGGACGATTTTCGGAGCCAAGAAGACGGTTACTTCAATCGTAAAGGTCGTCAAGATCATCGGATCCGTCCTCGGACAATTCAACAGTACCACTTCCAAGAGTGCTCTCGTCGGCAACTGGGCCTACGAGGAGCCGGCTATCCAGTTTGCAACCCAGAGCCTTCTGGACAAGGCCGGAGGAGTCGATGCAAGCCAGGCCGTGGCGGACAACATCACTCCTTATTTCAAGACCCTTGGATTCAAGCCTGGTAATATCGCCCTGTCTTTCAGAGAGGACAATACTTGTTCCTATACTATTGCAGGGAGGACCTTTGAAGGTACTTACGACTACGATGACGAGAACAAGAAGATTACGCTCAAGACTCCTTTGTTCCCGCTTCCGGCTGCGTACCTTTCGATTGCGGAAGACCAGATGGCCTTGACTTTCGATTCCAGCAAGATAGTTTCCTTGATCCAGACGATGGGTCTGGCTTCCAAGGACCAGACTCCGGTCTCCGCCGTATCCTCGCTGGCTTCCAGCTACGACGGAATGAAGACCGGTTTCACATTTACCCGGGTGAAGTAAGCAGGGACGCCCCGTTATGAAAATCAGGCCGACTCGCTCTTGAGCCGGCCTTTTTCCGTCGGCATGCCGGGTTTACACAATTCCGGCGATGGTGCGGGCGAGGTCCAGGAAGGCTTTGCCGTCCGGGCGGTCGCTCAGGGCTGCAGGCTCACCGGAGTCTCCGCCTTCACGGATGCTTTGGACGATCGGGATCTGTCCGAGCAGAGTAATTCCGTATTTCCTGGCCATAGCTTCCCCTCCGTTTTTCCCGAAGATGAAATACTTGTTGTCAGGCAGTTCCTCCGGAGTGAACCAAGCCATGTTCTCGACCAGGCCGAAGATCTTCCGGTTGATGTGTTCGTTGCGGAACATGTTCACACCTTTCTCTACATCGGAAAGTGCCACCGGTTGAGGTGTGGTCACTATCAAGGCTCCTTCCATCGGGATGTCGTTCACCAGGGTGATGTGGATGTCACCGGTTCCCGGAGGCATGTCGATGAGCAGGTAGTCCAAGATGCCCCAGCGGACCTGGAGGACCATTTGCTTCAAGGCGTTGCAGGCCATAGGACCTCTCCAGATCAGGGCCTGCTCAGGATCGGCGAAATAGCCGATGGACATCCATTTCACACCGTATTTCTCAATAGGGTAGAAAACCTCTTTGTCTTCTGCAACCTGTTCTGCACCAGGGACTTCCTCTTCAGTTCCGGTCATCAGCGGAACTGACGGGCCATAGACATCGGCGTCTGCAAGACCCACCTTGTAGCCAAGCCTGGCCAAGGCAACGGCCAGGTTTACGGCTACTGTGGATTTACCAACTCCGCCCTTCCCTGAAGCGATTCCGATGATATGGCGAACGTTGTTCAGCTCTTCCAATCCGAGTCCGAGGCCAGGCTTTTTCTTGGGGGCCTCTTGCTCCTTCACGATGGCCTTGACCTGGACGGAAGTCCCTTCGGGAGCGTTGCGGATGATGGCAGCCCTGGTGGCTCCGACAAGATATTCGGTCAGAGGGTCTCTCTTCTTAGGGAAGGCAAGGGTGACTGTCACTGAATTGCCTTCCACGGTGATGGAATCCACCAGCCCGAGTTCCACGATGCTCTTGCTCTCCCGGGCGGGATGGACCACCTCGAGGAGCATATTCATAATCTCTCTTTCGTTCATTACTTCACGATATTCATTTCCTTGAGGAGGTAGCCGGCGCCGCCGAATTTGTCCATCATGAAGAGGACGTAGCGGATGTCCACGCAGATGCACCGCTGGAGGTCAGGTTCGAACATTACGTCGCTGGACATCGACTCCCAGTTTCCGTCGAAGGCCAGGCCGATCAGATGGCCGTCAGCATTCATTACAGGGCTTCCGGAGTTGCCGCCGGTGATGTCGTTATTGGTGAGGAAGCAGCAAGGAAGGTTGCCGTCTGCCATCGCATACTGGCCGTAGTCGCGTTTGAGGTATAGCTGCTTGAGCTTCTCAGGTACGCGGAACTCATAATTGTCCGGATCTTCCTTCTCCATTACACCGTAGATGGTGGAATAGTAGCGGTAAGTGAGAGCGTCCTTCGGGGAATATGACTTCACGGTTCCGTAGGTGAGCCTCATGGTGAAGTTGGCGTCAGGATAAGTTGCCTTTCCCTTCTGCCACTCAAGGAGACCGGCGGTGTAAGCCTTGGAGCCGTTATCCACCTTGTCCTCTCCCTTACCGGATGCCATCGCAAGCTTGGAATATGCCAGGAAGATGGAACCCATCAGAGTGCTTCCGGGATCCTGCCTGACAGCCTCCATCCCTCCTTCCTCTATTGCTTCCTTGACCTTGTCGAAGGATGTGAACATTGTGTTGGAATACAGTTCTGCCACATACTTGTCGATGTCCATCGCCGCGAAATCGTCGGAAATACCTTGGAGATAGTTCTCCGGCTTCGCTTTTTCCCGGTAATACTTCAACAAGGCGGCGGCTTCTTCCCTGTCAAGAGGCTCGTAGTAGTCCTTGTAAGCCTTTTCAAGGGAGTTCAGGGCATTGTTCATAGCAGTTACAGAGTCCTTTCCTGCCCTCAATTCCCTTGTCCAGAGATTGGAGAGATTGGCACCGAAACCTATGATCTCGATATTGAACAGCGTCTCACCGAGCAGCTGGATGTCCTTCTCGACTTCAGCATCTGCTGCGACACCTTCTGCGATGTCCTTGAGGGCTGTTCCGTATTTCTCCGTACGCTTCTTGTTCTTGCCGACCCATTTCTGGAAGGCGGCCTCCTTGTCATGCTCCTTAGAGATGATACCGAGATTGTCGAAAGCGAGCTTTTCGCCCTGCCATTTCTTCCAGCCGTTGGCCGAGCTGGCATACTTGTCGGCATACTTAAGCCTGATGGAAGGGCTCTTTTCCATCCATTTCCACATGATGTCCTGACGAAGTGTCCTGGCTCCGATGGAGATGTCCTGCAGGGCAAGCATGTGCTCGAGCTGGGCTTCGGTCTGGAACCTCTGGGTGCCGCCCGGATAACCCATGATGAAGGTGAAATCACCCTCGTTGATGCCCTTGAGGGAGATCGGGAGGCTATGGGCAGGGGTGTATGGCTTGTTGCTCTCTGAATATTCAGCAGGCTCGTTGTCCTTTCCGGCATATACCCTGAACATCGAGAAGTCTCCGGTGTGGCGAGGCCACATCCAGTTGTCGGTCTCTCCTCCGAACTTTCCGACTGAAGCAGGAGGTGCTCCCACGAAGCGTATGTCGGTGTATCTCTTATAGACTATAAGATAGAACAGGTTGTCGTTGTAGAAGCTGTACACATTGGCTGTGCAGCCTTTGTTGACAGCAGTCGCTTCATCCGAGAGGGATTTTCTCAGAGCCTCAGGGTCCTCTGCGGCAACCATTGCATCGGTCACGTCGGTAATGCTCACAAGGAACGTGACAGCAAGGCCCGGAACAGGGATTTCTTCTTTGTTGTTCATTGCCCAGAAGCCGTTCTCAAGATAATTGTGTTCGTCGGAAGAGAGCTTCTGGATGGAGCTGTAGCCGCAGTGGTGGTTGGTCACGAGCAGACCCTTGTCGGAGATCATCTCTCCGGTGCAACCGTTTCCGAAGATGACGATAGCGTCCTTTATGGAAGAATGGTTTGCGCTGTAGATCTGGTCTGCGGTCAGCCTGCAGCCCATGCTCTTCATTGTATTGGCATTGAGTTTTTCAAGGAGCGGCAGCAGCCACATACCTTCGTCCGCCATGGCTGAAGTAGCGACGAGCAAAGCCGCGGCGATGGAACAAAGAATCTTTTTCATATTCACGATTGATTTTGGTTTCAATGGTTTTTACAAATATAGTCTTTTTTCAGAACAGTGTCGGCTCAAGTTCCTTCGGATGGAAAGATTTGCGGTGGAAAGGGGTGAGGCCATATTCCTTGATGGCTTCGATGTGCTCCTTCGTAGGGTAGCCCATGTTGTGGTCCCAGCCGTACTGGGGGTATTCCAAGGCCAGCTTCCGCATGTATTCGTCCCTCCAGGTCTTGGCCAGGACTGATGCCGCGGCAATAGAGGCGTAAGTTGCGTCTCCGTGGACCACAGTCTTGTAGTTTTTGAAAGAATATCCGTCGAAAGGCCGGAACTTGTTGCCGTCAATCAGCAGGAATTCCGGCTTGACCGCCAGCTTCCTGACAGCCCTCTGCATTCCCGTCACCGAAGCCCACAGGATGTTGAGGTTGTCTATTTCTTCTGCACCGACCGCCTCCACTGCCCAGGCCAAGGCCTCCTTTTCAATCACAGGGCGCAAAAGATCCCGGTCTTTTTCGCTCATCTGCTTCGAGTCGTTGAGGAGTGGGTGGTGGAAATATTCCGGGAGGATGACGGCAGCAGCGAATACCGGCCCTGCGAGAGGCCCTCTTCCGGCTTCGTCGCAGCCCGCTTCAAGCCTTCCGGCTTCCATATATGGCAGGAGTTCGATCTTACGTGGCATGCTGATTCCATCAAGCAGCCACAAAGTTAATCAAAATTCTTTCTGGAGATGTTCAATCAGGAGTTCCTGGGTGTGGATGATCTTGTCTTTGTCTCCGATGGTATTTTCCAGGTCGGCTATCTTGTTGGTAAGCTGTTCGATGTCTTTGTGCAAGGCGGCCTTCAGGGAATCTATCTTGGATTTGTACTCCTTCTTTACATCTTCAATCTTCGAGTCAGCATCACGGACAGGTTTGAATCCGTTGACGAGCTCTGACAGGGACAATCCCAGTTCTTTTGCACATTTCTCATAATTCTTGTTGATGATCCGGGTTTTTCCGGATTCGATTTTCTGGTAAGCTGTGACAGAGATATCCAGTCTTTCGGCGATGTCCGACTGTGTCAATCCTAGATTAGTCCTGGCTTTTCTAAGATTCTCGCTCATCATGGAGCCATCCAATTCCGTAGTGTCCATAACATAGAGTTTAGAAACGTTTAACTTTTGTTTTGCTAAAAGTACGGAGATGGTTCCTTAGGTATTAGTAATTAAAAGTTTATGCCACTGAATAAAAGTTAAAAAAAACAACAATTTTTTAATAAAAAGATGTATTTCGCGCATATTCACATCCAAACATTCCGACACGCTTGTGCTTTACGATAGAGTTTGATATCTTGCTTGAAACTTTAACTCGCAAATGGAACAGTTGGACAAGATTTATGCAGCCTTCGAGGTTGCCATGGATGAGAAGAAACTCTATAAGGACTATGATTTCCTAAGTATATGTTTGATGATAGGCGCGGATCCGGCAAGATTGGACGAGATGCTTTTCGCAGAACTTGGGTATCATGGACAAGATTTGGTGGATTTCTATGCGTCGCAGGATGCTATACCATGACTTTATTTTGGTAATGGGCCTTTTTTTTACTACTTTTGCCAAGTTATGCTCATTTGAATAGGATTATTCATAATTAATAACTTATAGAAATGAAAGAATATTCATCAAAAGACATTCGCAATGTGGTTTTGATCGGTAGCGCAAAGTCCGGAAAGACCACATTGTCAGAAGCCATGCTCTATGAGGGCAAAGTGATCGAACGCAGAGGTACGGTGGAAGGTAAGAACACTGTTTCCGACAACACCGAGTTCGAGCAGACAAACCAGAAATCCGTTTATGCTACTCCTCTTTACGCCGAGTTCATGAACAACAAGATCAACATCATCGACGCTCCTGGTTCTGACGACTTCTGCGGAGGTGCCCTCTCGGCATTCAAGGTCTGTGAGTCTTCTATTCTCGTGGTCAATGCACAGCAGGGAGTCGAGGTAGGTACAGAGATCTTTGCCCGTTACGCAGAGCAGTACAACAAGCCTGTGATCGTAGCTGTCAACCAGCTCGACACCGAGAAAGCCAACTGGGAGCACACCCGTGACACCCTCAAGGAAGCTTTCGGCAAGAAGGTCGCTTTCGTCCAGTTCCCTGTCAACCCAGGTCTTGGTTTCAATGGTTTCATCGATGTCCTCACCATGAAGTATTATAACTTCAAGGATGAGAACGGAACCTGCGAAGAGCTTGAAATCCCTGCAGAATATGCAGACGAGGCTGAGAGCCTGCACATGGAGCTCGTAGAGAAGGCTGCCGAAGGTGACGACGCACTCATGGAGAAGTACTTCGAGACCATGGAACTTTCCATCGAGGAAGTTCGCGCCGGCCTCAGGGCTGGCCTTGCAAAGGGCGAGGTCATGCCGGTCTTCTGCGTTTCCGCAAAGAAGGACATCGGTGTCAAGAGGCTCATGGAATTCATCATCAACGTCGCTCCTTCACCTGAAGGCCAGGTCTCCAAGACCATCTCCGGAGACGAGGTCAAGTGCGATCCAGCAGGTCCTGTCAGCATCTTCATCTACAAGACTTCCGTAGAGCAGCACCTTGGTGAGGTTTCCTATTTCAAGGTAATGAGCGGTGTCCTCAATGAAGGTGCGGACCTCGTTAATCCAGAGACAGGAAACGGTGAGCGCCTCTCTGCGATCTATGCAGTTGCAGGAGACAAGAAAGAAAAGGTTTCCAAGATCAGTGCCGGCGACATCGGTTGCGTCATGAAGCTTAAGGCCGGAAAGACGGATGTAACCCTCGCTGCTCCTGGACAGGATGCCATCGAGCACATGATATTCCCTGATGCCAGGTATCGCTGCGCAGTCAAGGCTGCTGACAAGAATGACGAGGCAAAGGTTGGAGAGGCTCTCAACAAGATTGCCGCTCTCGATCCTACCATCAATGTAGAGTATTCCAAGGAACTCCGCCAGACCATCCTCAGCGGTCAGGGCGAGCAGGCTATCAACTTGGTCAAGTGGAAGCTTACCAACGAGTACAAATTGAACGTTGAGTTCATCGCTCCTAAGGTTCCTTACCGTGAGACCATCACTAAGGTTGCAACAGCCCAGTACCGCCACAAGAAGCAGTCTGGTGGTGCAGGCCAGTTCGGAGAAGTACATCTTCTCGTCTGCCCTTATGTCGAGGGTGAGCCTGCAGGCAACAAGTTCATGATCGGAGGCAAGGAGACCATCCTCAACATCAAGTCCCAGGAGTCATACGACCTCGAATGGGGCGGCAAGCTTGAGTTCATCAACTGCGTCGTCGGTGGTGCCATCGACCTCGGTTTCATGCCGGCTATCCTCAAGGGTATCAACGACAAGATGACCGAAGGTCCTCTCACCGGATCTTACGCCCGTGATATCAGGGTCTATGTCTATGACGGTAAGATGCACCCGGTTGACTCAAAGGAAATCGCCTTCATCATCGCAGGCCGCAACGCCTTCAAGGAGGCCTTCCGCAATGCTGGTCCGAAGATCCTTGAACCTATCTACAACGTGGACATTATGACTCCTAACGAGTATGTAGGTCCTTGCATGTCCGACCTCAACGGTCGCCGTGGAATGATCATGAACCAGGATATGGACAGGGGATTCACCATCCTTCACGCCCGTGTTCCGCTCGCAGAGCTTTACAGGTATTCCACTACCCTGAGTTCCCTCACCGGTGGAGCAGCCACCTTCACTATGAAGTTCGCTGACTACCAGCCGGTTCCTGCAGACGTTCAGACCAAGCTTTTGGCCGACTACGCAGCTCAGGAACAGGAAGAGGACTAATCTTAAAGGCATATCAGAAGGGGCCGGCTCTGGCAGGGTCGGCCCTATTTATACTGCAACCGGTCTGATTATATGGGTAAAACCTTCATTTACAGGATTTCCGCCATCGCCGCAGGTCTGATTGTCCTGCTATCCTCCTGCGAAGTGCATCATTTCATTTCGGATGTTTCTTACAGGAAGCAGGTAGAGGATGACCTGAAGGCAAGGATGGAGGAATTAGACAGCCTCTTTCTTGGCATCGACTATGGCAACAGGAGTATTACCTGCAACCATGGGTATGTCAAGGATTGCTACCTTACAACGGCGGAACTCGAGGCATTGGAATTCCTCTATGCATACATGCCCATGGCGGACATGACAGGTTACCCGGCAGATTATTTCCTTCAGAATGTCAGGGCTTCCTTCCTGGCTCAGGAAGAAATGGAATGGAATGTTCCTGAAAGGATATTCCGTCATTTCGTCCTTCCGATAAGGGTGAACAACGAGAACCTGGACACTGCAAGGGTGGCCTTTTACCGCGAGCTCAAGCCTAGGGTGGAAGGTCTTTCGATGCAGGAAGCTATCTTGGAGGTAAACCACTGGTGCCACGAAAAGCTCACTTACAAGCCTTCTGACGCCAGGACCCTGTCTCCATTGTCCTGCGTGAAGAGTACTTTCGGAAGATGCGGTGAGGAAGCTACCTTCACCGTGGCTGCCCTGAGGGCCGTCGGAATCCCGGCGCGACAGGTATATACTCCTCGCTGGGCCCATACGGACGACAACCACGCCTGGGTTGAGGCTTGGGCTGACGGAGAGTGGTACTTCCTTGGGGCCTGTGAACCGGAACCAGTCTTGAACCTGGGATGGTTCAATGCTCCGGCAAGCCGCGCCTTGCTGATGCACACCAGGGTTTTCGGAAAGTATGACGGACCGGAAGAGAAGGTGATGGAAGGGGCCAATTTCACAGAAATCAACCTCATCGACAACTATGCTGAAACAGCTATGGTGAGCGTCGAAGTAGTTGACGAAGAAGGGGAACCGGTGGATGGAGCCCTCGTGGATTTCAAGATCTACAACTACGCCGAATTTTATCCTGCCCTTTCCAAATATACCTTGTCTGACGGCAAGACATTCCTGACCGCCGGAAAGGGAGACATGCTCTGCTGGGCTTCTAAAGACGGCAAGTACGGCTATTCCAAGGTTTCATTCGGAACCGACGAGAAAGTCAGGATCGTCATCTCCGGGAATCACGACCAGGCGCCTCAGGGCATGATGATAGTTCCGCCGGCGGAAAAAGTGGATTTGCCGGAAGTGACGGAGGAACAGCGCAAAGGTAATGACGTACGCTTCGCCCAGGAGGACCTTGTCCGGAAATCCTACATGGCAACTTTCGTCCAACCGGACGGTACGGCGGAAAATGATCTTCTGGCCAAGGCTGCCGGCAACCACGAAGTGGTCAAGGCCTTCCTTGACAGGCACGAAGGAGATCCTAAGGCGATGAAACTTCTGCTTTCGCTTTCAGACAAGGATCTGATCGACATTACGGACGAAATCCTCGAAGATAATATGTCCGTCAAGTCGGCTTCCGGGTTGGATCCCATCCTTTGTCCAAGGGTAGAGAACGAATTCCTGACCCCGTACAAGTCTTTCTTCTGCGGCACCGCTTTCACTCCGGACATGCAGAAAGAGCTTTCCGACCCATTGAAACTCATCGGTTGGGTACGTGACAACATACGTCTCACAGAGGACACCAAGGCTTGGAGGATTGCGATGTCTCCGGAAGGAGTCTATGAAGCCGGGGTTGCCGACCCGCGTTCCAGGGACATATTCTTCATATCCCTCGCCAGGACCCTGGGCATCGATGCCAGGAAGGACCCGGTTACGGGCAAAGTCCAGTACAGAGAAGCTGGAAACTGGACGGACGTGGATTTCGAAAAGGCAGAGAACGGTGTCGCCTCGACAGGGAAACTCATCCTTAATTATTCCCCAACAGTCATCCTTTCCAATCCTGGATATTATACTCATTTCACCATCAGCAAGATAGTCGATGGCCGCACGCAGCTCCTTACCTTCGATGAAGGCCAGGTGGACATGGGAGGCGGTGTGAGCTGGGAAAACGTATTCAAGAAAGGTACTGTCCTGGATGTAGGGGATTATCTGCTGGTGAGTGGCAACCGCCTTTCGGACGGCAGTGTCCCGGTCACGGTGCAGCAGTTCTCCATCAGGGAAGGAGAGACGACAGTCCTTGACTTGAATATCACCATACCTGATGACAAACTTCCGGTCATCGGAGAATTCGACTCGGAGACCAGGTATTTCAGGACAAAGGGATCGGACCCGGTCTCAATCCTTTCCACGACCGGAAGGGGTAATTTCGTGGTCTGCTTCCTGACTCCTCGGCATGAGCCTTCAGTCCATGCCATCAACGACCTTGCTGCCGCAAAAGAGGCCCTCGAAAGCTGGGGAAGGCCGATCCTGCTGCTTTCAACCCCGGAAGGTCTCGAATGGATGAAGGAATATTCTTCAACACTACCTTCCAATGTGCGCTTCGGGATAGCCCCGAAGAAGGAGATGGATGGTCATACGATGCCGCGAATCCTCCTTGCAGACACTTTCAACAGGGTATTCTTCTCTTCGGAAGGCTATTCGATAGGTCTTGGAGACCAGCTTGCCTCCGCTATTGCAAAACTTCAATGAGACCTTTCAAGATACTTCTTTTCCTGCTCTCCGTTTTCTCCCTCCTTTTCGCCGTATGGTATTTCATGCCGTCGGAGGGTGTGCGTGTAGGGAGCTTGAAACTGAAGTTTCCTTCCTACGAATCGTATCTTGCCGACCTGCATGATCCTCGAAGGAACATAAACCTGGATTCTCTCATGGAAGTGACGAGACGCAACCAGGAACTCCTTGAAGAGTCTCAGGATACCCTGAGTTTCTTCTACGATTATATCTCCTCCAGTCCGAACAGAATCCATTTTCCGGACAGCGACTATACTTATTTCGACTCTCTTTTCCATGAGATGGAGGTTGCTGACACGACCGGAAACATCGTAAGGATAATGCATTACGGGGATTCCCAACTGGAGATGGACAGGATTTCGGCTATTCTCCGGGAGCGTCTCCAGGAAAGGTTCGGAGGCTCCGGTACAGGTATGCTTCCTATGATCCAGAAAGTCCCTACGGTCTCCGTGGCCCAGTCTGCATCCGGAGACCTGGCCCGGTATGCAATAGTGGGAGAAGCTCACAAAGCCTCCCACCGGAGGTATGGTCCGATGGCCCAGTACAGTGCAGTCAACGGTGCCGCTGCCTTCTCGTTCGCCGCATCCAGGAACAATTATTCCCAGAAGAAAGTCAAGGAAATATCAAGGGTTTCCGTCCTGCTCGGACAGAACAGCAAGGGTTTCCTCATGACTTTGAAATGTGATTCGTATCCTCTTATGAAGACCGTCCTTGACACCGCTTCCACCAGCGTTTCACTGGTCAGTTGGGATCTTCCGGGTAACGCAGAGCATGGTACTATCAGTTTCGTCGGGAGTGCGGAGATTTATGGCGTGATGCTGGATGGGCCTGGGGGCGTGACAGTGGACAATGTAGCTCTCAGGGGCAGTGCGGGCAATGTTTTCACCAAGATAGACCAGCCTATATTCATTGAGAGTTTCAAGAGGATGGGCACTCGTCTGATGATCCTGGAATTCGGAACCAACGCGATGCCGGGGATTTCTTCGCGCAGCGGAATATCCCATTACATGGGTACTATTTCCGAGCAGTTCGATTACTTGCATGAGGTTGCTCCGGACGTGAAGCTGCTTTTCGTGGGACCTTCCGACATGGGCAAGAGCCGTGACGGCAAGATCACCAGTTGGCCGCTCCTCAATGAACTCAACGATTCCCTGAGGGTGAATTGCCTGAAGCACGGGGTGGCCTACTGGGACACCTTCGATGTAATGGGCGGCACGGGATCGGTTAGCAACTGGGTGAACCACAGCCCAGCTTTCGTGGGTCCTGATTTCATACATTTCACGACCAAGGGAGCCAACGAGATCGGAGGAGCCCTTGCCGACGCCATCCTTTTCTACTACGATTTCTACAAGCTTCGCCGCGAGATTTCGGATGAAGTGGTCAATGAATATTTCGAGAGCCGCCGATGAGAAGAGTGCTGACATATTCACTACTTATCCTTATCTCCTTGACTGTCAACGCCCAGTCGCTGAAGAAAGGTTTGCCGGAATATCCCTTCGTCAATTACGGGGAGAATAAGATCTCTTTTCCTTCGGACAGTTCTTGCCTGGACCCGGTAATGGCGAAAATGGATTCCATCCTTTTCCTGGGCTCTGGCAGCTTGAATATATTGGTGATTGGAGACTCCCATACCCAGGGTGGAACCTTCGTCAAGGAAGTCCGGAATAACCTTGTGTCCTTGAAGCCGCTCTCAGACGGAGGTTTCGGCCTGGTCTTCCCGTTCTCTGCAGCAAAGACCAACAACCCCAACGGCTACAGGACAAGATTCACCGGCACGTGGACTGCAGCCAGGAACACCATGAAGGACCCCCCTAAGCGTCTCGGGCTGACAGGTATGGCTCTGTCTACTTCTGATGGAGAAGCCTCAGTCACAATCGTTTCCAGAGGAAGGAAGGCAAAGGAAACAGATCCGCACTATCTTTTCAATACCGTCAAGGTGCTGGGGTATACGGACGGAGGCGACAGGATCCCTGTCGTATTGAAAGATGAAGACACCCTCGCAGGAGTCCCTTCCCTTGGCGATTCCTGCTGGACATTCATCCTTCCGGACATGACGGATTCGGTCAAGATAGTTACCGATGGGACCAAGGGCGTATTCACCTTGACCGGAATATATCTCGACAACCCTATGGGTGGTTTTACCGTTTCCGGAACAGGAGTGAACGGAGCATCCCTGCAATCATATTCCAAATGCGCTGACTTGGAAAGGGACCTTGCCTTGGTTTTGCCGGACCTGGTTATATTCGAAATCGGGGTCAACGATGCCGTGGCCTACAATTTCGACACGGACTTGTTCGAGAGAAGGTACAAGGCACTGGTCGGCAGGGTCCGCAAGGCATGTCCGGACTGCGCCATCCTGTTCATGACCGACAACGACACCTTCCGGTACGTCCGCAGGCGCGGTTACCAGGTCAATACCAACGGTGAACTGGCCCGAAAGGCCTTCTTCAGGATTGCGGAGGACACCGGAGGGGCTGTCTGGGACTTCTTCGGAATAATGGGAGGACTGCGCTCGATGCGGGAATGGGAGAAAGCGGGACTGGCCCGTAGGGACAAGATACATTTCACCGACGAGGGATATGAACTTCAAGGCGACCTGTTCTTCAACGCCTTGATGGATAAATATTCAGAATATACAGGGAGGAAGGAAAGATGACGGATTTCAGGGAAGTGGCTTTGGACTTCATTAGGAACCTGTTCTCCTTCGACCAGGCTCATCCGCTGCTTTTCACCCAGTTCTATTTCTGGGCCTTCTTCGCCTTCGTGATGGCCTTCCTCTGTCTTTTCAAGAACAAGACATTGATGAGGAACACCTTCCTGTTCTTCGCAAGTCTGTTCTTCTACTACAAGACAAGCGGACTTTTCATCATACTGTTCGCTTTCGTGATAGTGTTCAACTATCTGACCGGACGGATCCTCCCTCATTGCAAAAGACGCTTCTGGAAGGCTCTGGTTCTGTTTTTGGGGATAGCAGTCGATTTGTCGCTCCTCTTCTATTACAAATATGCTTACTTCCTGACCGACATCGTGAACAACCTGCTCGGGACGGAGTTCGTGGTCAGGGACTATTTCGCCGCCATCGGAAACCGGATTGCCGGAGCCAATGCTTTCAGCGTAGATTCCATCTTCCTTCCTGTAGGGATATCCTTCTTCACTTTCCAGGCGATAAGCTACATCGTGGATGTGTACAGGGGCAGGAATGCCATGCTTCCTGTGAAGAATTTCTTCGATTTCGGATTCTATCTGAGTTTCTTTCCTCAGCTGGTGGCCGGACCTATCGTCAGGGCGAATGAATTCATCCCGCAGCTCCGGAAGCCTTTCTTCCTGACTCGCAGGCAGTTCGGCATTGCGGTGTTCTGGATTCTGAACGGTCTTGCCAAAAAGTTGATTCTGAGTGACTTCATTGCGATCAGCCTTTGCGACAGGGTGTTTGAGAATCCATCGCTCTACACTGGATTCGAGAACCTTCTGGCGATGTTCTGCTACTCTTTGCAGATATATGCAGATTTTTCCGGCTACACTGACATAGCCATCGGTACGGCCATGCTGATGGGATTCTATCTCCCGAAGAACTTCAATTCGCCGTACAAGGCCACCAACATGTCGGTGTTCTGGAAGCGGTGGCATATCTCTCTTTCCAGATGGCTCCAGGACTATCTCTACATACCTCTCGGGGGTAACCGGAAGGGCACGGTGTGGACTTATCTCATATTGATTGGCTTCGGTTTCCTGGCTTCCGCCCTGAACAAAAGCTGGTGGATGCTGTGGGCCACCCTTATCCTGACGGCCGTCCTTGGCTTGCTCATCGCATTCATCAAGGGAACCCGGAAGGAATTGGTTTCGGACATCAACAGGATGGACACCATGCTGCTCGGAGGACTTTGGCACGGAGCAAGCTGGAACTTCATGATATGGGGCGGATTGAACGGCCTTGGGATGATCGTTTACCGTTTCTGGAGCAAATGCAACGTGTATGTCAGGGTAGCCGTGATGGCTTTCGCTTCCGGTGTCCTGTACTACCTTGCCACTAACCACCCAGCTCCGGTATTCAATCTGTTCCTGGTGTGGTCTCTCGTGATATTCGCAGGCTCCCTGATTCATATGCTCTATCATTCCCTGGGTTTCAAAGCTTCTTTCAAGTGGCTGGCAAATGCCTGGGCCATATTCAATACCTTTGTATTCTTCACCTTCACGATGATGTTCTTCCGGAGCGGGTCCAATATCGATCCTGCCGAGGCCAATGCGAAGGCATGGGAAAACGCCCGCAACATCATTGCCAGGATAGGCGGCCCTTGGGACCTGAGCCTTCTCCCTCAGATAGCCGCCCAGCACCGCACGGCCATCATCCTGTTCATCGTCGGTATGCTTATCCATTGGCTTCCTGACCGCTTAAAGCGCCGTTACCGCCTATGGTTCGCATCCATGCCTATTCCTCTGATGGTCCTGGTGTGTGCACTCGTGGTCTTCATCATCTGCCAGTTCCTCTCAGCAGACCTTCAGAGCTTCATCTATTTCCAATTCTGATGATATGTTGAAAAGAACAGTCTATATCTTCCTGATGCCGATGGCTTGCCTCTTTGCAAAAGCCCAGACCAGGCTTGTCGCTGGTTTCCCGGAAGGGAAAGCCCCTGAACAGGTAATAGTCCAGGTTTTCGACGGAGAGCGAAGGGATTCGGTGATATATGTGCCGGTTTCAAGCGGAAAGGTAGATATCACCCTTCCTTCCGACAAGACCCGCAGGGGGACCTTCGGACTTGGCAGTTCCGCCCATTTCGTATTCGAACCCGGGACCTTGGAGTTCAACCTTGATGAATATGGAGTCATGAGAGTAAAGGGCTTCGAGGGTTCCCTGACAGACCGGCTCTCCGAGGAAACTGCTTTCCGCTGGAAGACAACCAAAGCCTTGAGTGACAAGCTCCACGAGCTTGGGGTTGACACTTCCTTGGATGACGACAGCAAGAACGACCTGTTTCAGGAGTTCTATTCCAAGCTGCAGGAAACAATGAAGGAATATTACCTGGATTTGCTTGAGAACAATAAAGACAATTATCTGGGCATCAAGGCTATATCTTCGTTGCAACCTATCTTTTCAGACAAACCTGCCTATCTGGATTCCCTCATGAGTCTGCTGTCTGCGCAGGCCCAGGCGAGCAACTACATAGTTTCCTTCAGGGAGGCCAACAGAGCGAAAATCCTGACGGCTGAAGGCCGGATGTTCACGGATTTCCAAGTGAAACAGCCCGACGGAAACATCCTCCGGCTTTCAGATTTCGTAGGGAAAGGGAAATATATCCTTGTCGATTTCTGGGCTTCATGGTGCGGGCCATGCAGGGAGGAAATCCCTTATCTCAAGGAGGTTTGGAATGAGTTCAACGGGGAAAGGTTCGAAATACTGGGAGTTGCTTCCTGGGACAGGCCGGAAAGGACCCGGGCCGCGGTAGAGGAGCTGGAACTTCCTTGGAACCAGATACTTGACGCCCAGCAGGATGTAACTTCCGTTTATGGAATAGAAGGTATTCCCCACATTATCCTCTTCGCTCCCGACGGAACCATCCTGAAGCGGAACCTCAGAAGGGAAGGAATACGGGAAGCCGTTGTGAAATACCTCAGCGACTGACCGTTACGGTTACATTCTCCTCTCCGGCAGCCTTGATGTCCGAAGCGAGGGACCTGGCCTCTTCCTTTTCTTCGAAAGGACCCACCTTGAATATCACCGACCCGTTGTCCACGGTCTTTATGAGATCCTGGCCGGAATAATCATGGATCCTTGCAAGTACTTCTTCCGGCAGGGACAGTCCGTTTTCAGGGTATATGACGACGATGTACAACGTCTCCTGCTGGGCTTCCTGGCTCCTGGCCTTGGACACGCCGATAGGCTGCCCGTCCTTGAATGCTATGATCTCGGCATTGCGGAAACCTCTGCCTTTGACTTTGTTGATGTTCGAAAGGGCGTCCCTGTAGGAATTGAACAGACCTGCAGAGTAGCTGTAGCCGGACGAAGTCTTCCTCTCGTACACCGGACTCAGGCCCTTGAGTTCGGCAAGGGTGGCCTTCCGGGATTGGCTGAACATCTTGATCTGGTAAACCAGTCCGTCCGGGAGGGTGTTACTGTCGGCAAGCCTGGCCTCGTTCAGGATCTTGAAAGAATAGTTGATCTTAGGCTTGGTGCTGCTCATCCTCAGGTGCAGCCTTTCGCCAAGCTCCCGTTTGCGGAATTCGAATTCCAGTTTTTTCCCTGAAGATTCGCTGCTTTTTTCTGCGTCCAGTTTGCCCTCGTCCAGGATTATGCCCTTGGACAGGAAGTCCATTTCGATTTCCTGCAACTCTTTGACCGCGGTCTGCAAGGCTTCGTTCAACTCCGGGAGCTCAGCCTCTCTTTCAGCTATCACGCCGGCAATGTTCTCTTTCTTCTCTTCGTCGGCCGTAGCCATCATTCCCCTGATGCGGTCCAAATTCTTCATGAATGCCGATATCGAATCCCGCAGAGCACGGACTTCCTTCATCTTGGTAACGTAACGCCGGGTACTTTCGCCCTGGCCCTCGTTGTTCCCCATCTCGGCTTCCTCTTCATCCGTCGATACCTTCGGAGCCTTGAGTTCTGACAATTCCCTGAGCTCCTTGATGTCGGTTATTTCTTTCCTTACAGGAACTTCATCATATTCAAGTACATAGATACAGACGCTGTCCCTGGAGCACCCGCGGTTGGATGCGAAAATTGAATATTTCCCGTCTTCGGAGTTGATGAAAAGCAAATCGTCGTAAGGTGATGAATATGGGAATCCCATGTTCACAGGGACGTCCCAGTCCTTGGTGTCCTTGTTCCAACGTGAAGAGTAGAGGTCATACCCTCCCATGCCATACAAGCCCTTGGACGCGAAATAAAGGGTCTGTCCGTCGGGAGAAAGCATCGGGAAAATCTCTTCGGATGCGCTTGTGAGCCTTTCTCCCAGGAGGGTAGGCGTGGACCACAGATCCCCGTCCAGGGTGGTCTTGTAGAGATTCCTTATTCCATCGTCATCGTTGGCGGAATAATAGATTTTAGTTGCATCTTCCGGGGCATACACGGCCCTTGCCATCCTGTCCTTGCCTGTAGAATCCAGCTGGTTGGGAGTTGTCCTCCAACTTCTTTCCGGAAGCGGATAATAAAGGAAGAACTCTTTCAGGGAAACGGTCTTGCTGGCCACCACCACCGGCTGGCTGCAGTATTCCATCATGCTCAGTCCGTTCTGGGCCAGGATGAGATGCTCTTCATACCTGGACCTTGCCGTGGAGTCAAGGCGGATGGCTTTGCGGCAATATTCCATTGCGGCCGGGAAGTCATATTCCATCCTGGCCGAATCTGAAAGCTCCAGCAATCTTCTCTGTGTGTTCTGGGCTTTTGCCCCGGAGCAAGCCAGGACTGCGAGGAGAAAGGTTGATATGCAGAGGAAATACTTGTTTCTCATCTTAAAAAACGCACTCGATGCATCTGCAAAAATAAGAAATACTTGGCAGATAATTTCTTTCTAAGAAAAAAATGCTAAATTTGTACCCTTATTTTTATGCGCAGAAGTTAAAACAATAAAAAATAAAAGTAAAACAGTTATGCAAAGTAAAGGTTGGATCAGGCTCGTCGCCATTCTGCTTGCGCTCGCTTCCATTTGGCAGCTTTCATTCACAGCAGTGACGGCCATCCAGGAAAAGAAGGCGGAAAAGTTCGCGGAAAAGGCAGCCGTAGCAGCCCAGAATGCCGCATCTTTCGCTCAAGTCCCTGTAGAGGATCAGGCTTACTATCTTGATTCCATCAGGAAAGACCAGAACAGGGTCTATATTGATTCCATTTCTAACAAGAAGGTTTATCTCTGGAACACTTACAAGGATTGCAAGGCCCAGGAAATCAATCTCGGTCTTGACCTCAAGGGAGGTATGAACGTCATGCTGCAGGTGCAGCTCCAGGACCTTGTTAAGGCGCTGTCCGGAGACAACGTGTCTCCTGAATTCCAGAAGGCTCTTGCTCTTGCCAAGGAACGCAGCGTCAACTCCAGGGATGATTTCATTACCCTGTTTGCTAACGCTTGGAAGGAAGTTTCCAACGGCCAGAGGCTTGCTCAGGTCTTCGGAACCTACGAGATGAAAGACAAGATCAAGCCGGAATCCACCGATGCTGAAGTCATCAACGTGATCCGTCAGGAGGCCGAGAGTGCGGTAGCCAACTCATTCAACGTACTGCGTAACCGTATCGACCGTTTCGGTGTGACCCAGCCTTCCATCCAGAAGCTTGGAAACAGCGGAAGGATCCTCGTCGAGCTCCCTGGTGTCAAGGAGCCTGAGCGTGTGAGGAAGCTCCTCCAGGGTACCGCATCCCTCGAGTTCTGGGAGACCTTCACCAACCAGGAGATTTCCGGTTATCTTGCAGAGGCAAACGCAAAGCTTGCCCAGATCCTTGCTGACGAAGTTGCAGACACCACTGCCGCAGCCCCTGTCGCAGAGCCTGCACCTGTTGCAGAAAGCACTGACTCCCTGCTGAACGCAGAGATTGCCCAGAACACTGCAAACGCCAAGGAGATCGAGGCTTACAGGAAGCAGAATCCTCTCTTCGCCCTCCTTACTCCTTCACAGTACACCGGCAATGCCTGCATCGGTTTCGCTTCCGCTGTCGACACTGCCAAGATCAACAAGTATCTGGCTATGCCTCAGATCGCAGAGATCTTCCCTGCTGAGTTCAGGCCTATGTGGACCGTGAAGCCTTCTGAGATGATCGATTCAGACAACATCTTCGAACTCGTTGCCATCAAGTCCACTTCCCGCGATGGAAGGGCCAAGCTTGACGGTGGAGTCGTCACCGACGCACGCGTGGTCTATGAACATGGCACGAACGGTGAGCCTTCGGTTTCCATGAGCATGAACGCAGAGGGCGCCAACATCTGGGCCCGCATGACCGGAGACAACGTTGGCCGCCAGATCGCCATCGTCCTCGACGGTATGGTATATTCCTATCCTAACGTCAACGGTGCCATCACAGGAGGTCAGTCTTCCATTACCGGTCACTTCACTCCGGAGGAGGCAACCGACCTTGTGAACGTCCTCAAGTCCGGTAAGCTTCCTGCACCAGCAACCATCATCCAGGAGCAGGTCGTCGGACCTTCCCTTGGTGCCAAGTCCATCAGGGCAGGTATGATCTCCTTCCTGATCGCCTTCCTGCTCGTGCTCCTTTATATGATATTCTTCTATCAGGGAGCCGGTCTCGTGGCTGACATCGCTCTGCTCTGCAACGTGCTTCTCCTCTTCGGAGTCCTCGTTTCATTCGGAGCCGTCCTTACATTGCCTGGTATCGCGGGTCTCGTCCTTACCATGGGTATGGCAGTGGATGCGAATGTGATTATCTATGAACGTATCAAAGAGGAACTTGCCGCCGGCAAGGGTCTGAGCAAGGCCGTGGCCGACGGTTACAAGAATGCATATTCAGCCATCATCGACGGTCAGGTGACCACCCTCCTCACCGGTATCGTGCTCTTTATCTTCGGTTCCGGTCCTGTCCAGGGCTTTGCTACCACTTTGATCATCGGTATCATCACCTCCGTCCTCACTTCCATCTTCATCACCCGTCTGATCATCGACGACCGTATCAAGAAGGGCAAGAATGTTTCCTTCGAGAACAATCTGACGAAGAACTTCCTGAAGAACACCCACTTCGATTTCATCGGAGCCCGCAAGTGGTCCTACATCATTTCCGGTATCCTGATCCTCATCTCCCTGGTGTCAATATTCACCAAGGGCTTTACTTACGGTGTTGACTTCACCGGTGGCCGTACCTATGTCGTCCGCTTCGACAAGCCTGTCACCGCAGAGCAGATCCGTGAGGCCGCCATCGCTGAGTTCGACGGTGCTGTCGAGGTGAAGCAGTTCGGTGGTGAGAGCCAGATGAAGATCACGACCCAGTACAAGAATGATGAGGAATCTTCAGATGTCGATGCAGAGGTTGAAGGCAAGCTCTACAAGGCTCTCCTTCCTTTCTTCGAGGATCAGAATTTGACTCTTGACGACTTCAAGTCAACCCTCGGCAATGCCAACGGTATCATTTCTTCCGACAAGGTAGGACCTACCATCGCCAACGACATCAAGAGGGATGCCGTGATCGCTGTTATCCTGGCTCTCCTGGTTATCTTCGCGTACATCGCATTCAGGTTCAAGGGATGGACCTGGGGTCTCGGTGGTGTCGTTTCCCTGGCTCACACCGCAATCATCGTCATCGGCTTCTTCTCGTTGTTCTCCGGCATCCTGCCGTTCAACCTCGACGTTGACCAGACGTTCATCGCGGCTATCCTGACCATCATCGGTTACGCTATCAACGATAACGTGGTTATCTTCGACCGTATCCGTGAGTACAGGCAGCTCCATCCGAACACCGACATCAAGACTAACACCAACCTGGCTCTCAATGCAACCCTGACACGTACGGTCAATACTTCCGTATCCACCCTCGTCACGATGCTTGCTATCGCCATCTTCGGTGGAGAGTCCATCAGGGGTCTTGCAGTAGCACTCATCCTCGGTATCCTGATCGGAACTTATGCTTCCATCTTCATCGGTACCCCGATCATGTATGATGCTACCATCTCCGCCCAGAAGCGTCAGGCTGAAAAGGCTGGCGCAACCAAGGGTGGCAAGTCATCCAAGAAGTAATATTGGAATATATATCCATTGAAGAAGGTGGTCAAGTCGATTGACCACCTTCTTTTTTGCTTATGAATTTTATTAGGATTACATTTGCATATTAAAGGATATAACACAAAAACTAATTTTACTTTCTGATAATTATGAGCGAAGAGAAATTCAGGATTGAATCCGACCTTCTCGGCGAACTCCAGGTTCCAGCCGATGCGTATTATGGTGTACAGACCCAGAGGGCGCTGAACAACTACAAGATTTCAAACACCAGGATGCGCGACTATCCGGAATATGTCATTGCTATGGCTTGCATCAAGCTGGCTGCCGCCCAGACCAACAAGGAGCTTGGCGCCCTTGATCCGGAGATTGCGGATGCAATCGTGGCCGCATGTCGTGAGATAATCGATGGCAAGTTGCATGACCAGTTCCCTGTGGACATGATGCAGGGCGGTGCAGGAACCTCAGTCAACATGAACGCCAACGAGGTGATCGCCAACCGCGCCCTTGAAATAATGGGTCACAATAAGGGAGAATACCAGTTCTGCTCTCCTAACGACCATGTCAACTGTGCTCAGTCCACTAACGATGCTTATCCTTCAGCATTCCGTTATGCGTTCATCAGGATGAACCGCAAGCTCGAGAAGAGCCTCCAGGACCTTATCGATTCCTTCAAGAAGAAGGGCAACGAGTTCGCTGATGTCATCAAGATGGGTCGTACCCAGCTTCAGGATGCTGTTCCTATGACTTCCGGCCAGGAATTCCATGCTTATGCCACCAACCTCGAGGAAGAGATTCTGAATCTCGAGAGAAACGTCAACCTCCTCTATGAAATCAACATGGGTGGTACCGCTATCGGTACCGGTCTGAATGCCAAGCCAGGTTTCGCTGAGCTTTGCGCAAGGAAGATGACCGAGCTTACAGGAGAGAAGTTCATCGCTGCTCCGGACCTTGTGGAGGCTACGCCTGACACTGGTGCTTACGTGAGCTATTCGGGTGCACTGAAGAGGCTGGCCGTCAAGCTTTCGAAGATCTGCAACGACCTCCGTCTGCTTGCTTCAGGTCCTCGCTGCGGTCTCAAGGAGATCAACCTTCCACCGAAGGCTCCGGGATCTTCCATCATGCCGGGCAAGGTCAATCCTGTCATCCCTGAGGTAACCAACCAGGTTTGCTTCAAGGTGATCGGAAACGATACCACCGTTTCATTCGCTGCCGAGGCTGGTCAGCTACAGCTCAATGTCATGGAGCCTGTCATCGCCGAGTCCATCATGGAGAGCATCACTTGGCTGACCAATGCGATGAATACTCTCAGAACCGAGTGCATCGAGGGTATCACGGTCAACAAGGAACGTTGCTTCGACATGGTGAAGAACAGTATCGGTATCGTTACGGCTCTCAACCCTATCATCGGTTACAAGGCCAGCACGAAGGTTGCCAAGGAGGCTCTTGAGACCAACCGTTCGGTCTATGACATCGTCCTCGAGCATGGCATCCTTTCCAAGGAACAGCTCGACGAAGCCCTCGACCCTGCGAACATGATCCGCTAGTTTCCATTCCGGATCAAACGACGGACAAGAGGCCGGCTGTGAAAAGCCGGCCTCTTCTTGTCTTCTATAGTTAGTAGATGATTGTCTTTCGGGCAGAGATTGCCGCTACTGTTTAGCGAGGGCTTTCTGGGAGAAGAACATGAGGATGGCGAGGAGGATGAAGAGGCCTATGGAGCCGGCGAGGAAGGCGAAGTCTCCCATCTTCAGGAGTACGAATATGTAGGCGTACAGCAGGGCAGCGAGTGCTCCGAGGGCGAGGGAGTTCTTCCAGGATCCAAGGACGGATTTCATGTAGAGGACCATCAGGATTATCGTCATCAAAGCTGCAATAAGGAATGCCAGGCTGAAGCCGATGTGTTCTGCGAAGGAGAACAGCAGTGTGTAGAATATGACAAGGTCGGCTCCTGTCAGGATGTACTGCAGGTAATTGACCTTCTTCCCTGTCCATATTTCCATAAGGAAGATCGCCATCATGGTGACGAGGATTATGAGCAGGGCATATTTGCATGCCCTTTCGGTTAGCCTGTACTGAGAGACAGGGACGATCAGTTCTACGCCGGACAAGGATGATTCCGTGAGGTTGTGGGCATTGCTTGATTCACATACTTGCGGATAGTCCCTGTTGAGGGCATTGATCCTCCAGACGGCGGTGAAACCGCTTTCATTCACAGTCCTTTCCGAAGGCAGGAATGCCCCGGAGAAAGAAGGGTCGGCCCAGTCTGAAGTCATCTTTATAACGGAACTCTCTCCGACCGGAGCCATGCTGAAGGATGCGGCACCTTTCAGGTTCAGGTCCAATGAATATCCAATGGAATCCTTTCCGCTGATCAATCCTTCCTGGAGGACAGCCACCAGTTCAGGATAGTGGTTGCCCATCCTGTCAGTGATTACCCTGTTGGAGAATTTCAGGTTCTGCTCCCCGAAAGAAACCCCGGCCTGGTCCTCAAGCCCCTTAAGGTCTCCCAGTCCCAAACAGAGTCTGGCTTCTGTGCCGGGTGTGATGAAATTCATTACCTCATCGCCAAAGGTGAAGGAACCCGTTGCTTTGACGATGCTCCTGTACACCGGGACTTTGAATATGCCCCGCTTGAGGGTTGACGAAGAAAGATCGACGTCGGCTTCGAAAGATTCCGGAAAGACGCATAGGGTCACGGTCTTTTCATCTTTGTCTTTCTTTACTGTTTTTGAAAGTTCGATGTATGGACCAGTCAGGGACTGTCGTCCTCCCCAAGAGGATCCGACTTCCGTGACGGCGTTTTCCGCAGTGTTCTCACGGTCACGTATCGTTTCCTTGAGGAATGCAAGAGGGATGAGGAGAAGCAGCGACAATCCTGCCACGAAAAGGAGCTTCAAGGCTTGTTTGCCTTGGAATCGAGAGGTTTCCATAAAGACTTTTTTATTGGTATCTTTGTTAATGTAACCAAAATCGAGCCATATGAGGTCCAGAATCCTTTGTTTAATTGCCATTGTCCTGGGCATATCAGCGTGCCAGACCGCCCGTCATACTACGACCACCATAAATGCCGGTACTTTCAACCTTCGGTGCGAGAACCGGGGGGATTCCTTGAAAGGCAACGGATGGGGTCGAAGATATCCGGTGATGGCTTCCCTTGTCCGGTTCCATGATTTCGAGATATTCGGGACGCAGGAGGCGAGCAAAAGGGGGCTTGAACAGATGAAGGAGGCTCTTCCGGGATTCGATTACATCGGAGTAGGCAGAGACGACGGCAGGACCAAAGGGGAACATGCCGCAATCTTCTTCCGGACTGATTTGTTCGAGTTGAGGGACAGCGGAAATTTCTGGCTTTCAGAGACGCCGGATGTTCCAAGCATCGGTTGGGACGCGGCTCTTCCGAGGATTTGCACCTGGGGGCGTTTCAAGGCAAGGTCAAGCGGTCAGGAATTCTGCTATTTCAACCTTCACATGGACCACGTAGGGGTGCAGGCTAGGAGTGAAAGCGCCAGGTTGGTGGTGCGGAAGGTCCGTGAGATTGCCAAGGGAGTCCCAGTGATCCTTACCGGCGATTTCAATGTGGATCAGACCAATTCGATATATTCGGAAATAGTTGGAAATGAAGAACTTCAGGATAGCTATGAAACTTGTGAGCTGCGCTATGCCTGGGATGGAACCCCGAACAACTTCAACCCTTCAAGCTTCACTTCCAGCCGTCTGGACCATGTCTTCGTGTCACCCGGAACGATGGTGATCAGGTATGGTGTCCTGACTGACACTTACCGTACTATGACGGAGGAAGCATCCAAATACAAGGATGGCAACTTCCCCCGCGAGGTGTCTTTCCAGATCTATGAGGCCCGGACTCCTTCGGACCATTTCCCGGTCAAGACGGTGATAGAACTGAACGGGAAACGTCCCGCAAAGGCTTCCGGCTCCAGGACTCTGAATCCGGACGGATGGGCTCCGTCAGTATATTCAGGACTTTCTGAAACTATCTCAAAATCAGCCGATTCCGATAATTATGCGGTTTTCGATTTCGACCACACTACCATCATCGGAGACATCGAGCACGCCTTGTTCAACTATAAGATTGAGAAACTCAAGTACCGAACCACTCCTGACCGGATGTTTTCCCTTCTGTCCGGGATCCTGCCGACACCGGACACTCTTCTGAATATGGGAGGGGGGCGGAAACTCAGTGCAAGGGCTTTGATGAACGATATTGTCTCCGACTACAGGTTCCTGTTCGGCAAACCTATCGAAGAAGTTGAAGGCACAAACGAATATCTCGACTTCCGCGCCAAGCTCAAGGGAATGTATCAAGCTTTGTCCAGGACTCTCCATTCCAGTGAGACTGCCAGGTGGCTGATGCGCTTGCAGACTGAGGACATGACGGTGGAAGAATTCCAGGACCTGGTGCGTGAGTCCACGGCATATTATTTCTCAAAGGGTGGAAACACTGTCCAGACTTGGGCGAGTCCCGTGATGGGAGAGGCTGGCTATGTGGCCGTGACTACCGAATACGGGCTCGGTATTACCGAGAACATGAAGGACCTTTATGCCAAGCTGGAGGCCAACGGAATAGTCCCTTATATCTGCACGGCGTCTGTTGAGGAGATCGTCACGGCGGTTGCCTGCGACGGCTCGCTCGGGATAAAAGTACCGAAGGAAAGGATATTCGGAGTCAAGGTCCTCAAGGATGCTTCAGGAAGATTCACTGATGAATATGATCCAGAATGGGACCGTACGGCCGGGCCTGGCAAGACGGAGACCATCCGCAAGAGGATAGCTCCTCTCCATGGCGGTAAGGGCCCGGTGATCGTCGGAGGAGACAGCAACGGGGATTACAACATGCTCACGGATTTCCCGGACATGCTGAGCGGACTGATCATCAACCTGGACAGGACGGAACCGATACGCTCGCTATACAACCAGCAGCCAAGGTATCTGCTTCAAGGCCGGGAGGCATCCGAGAGCCGTTTCGTTCCGAATTCCCAGAGCCGTGACAGGAAAATGGTGATGGCCCGCTACGTTCCGGAGAGGGCAGGGGATTTCATATTCGAGAACAATCTTTCCTGCGGCAGGATCTACGGGGAGGCCCTGGAAACCAGCATGGTGTCCCCGGGAGTGGACATATGGGTCAAGACCCCGGGAGGCTTGGTTGCAAACGGGAGGTATGCAGGAACTCTGGCCGGCAAATCTTTCCATAAGGACTGGGGCGACGGCAAGGATTGCTATGAGGTAGGAATATCCCTCGGAGGCGGGGCCTCTTCCCCTGTCATAGACGGGCGGCTTGAGTTCCCTGCCACCAATTACCGTTCCTGGGAAGTGACTGAAGACAAGCCGGAAAAGGTGGTGTTCGTGCTGCATTATCCGGAATGGAAGGTTGGAAACGGGACGGTCTCCCTGGACAAGAAAGTGACAGTTGTCCCGAACACATATTTCTTCAAGGCCGAGGATACATATTCCTTCTCAGGCTTCCCTGGAGACACTCTCTCGATTGCGGCGGGAATATACCTCCATCCTGACAAGCAGACAGTGGATCGGGAATATACTGACCTGAGGAGTTGCGCTATCTGGGAGCGGGCTTCCGACCAGGCGCAGGAAAATGAAGACGGGATGATAGGTGTCGCCGTTGTGATGCCGGAGGCCGGATGGGTAGGTGCTACCCAAGACGGATCCCATCTGGTCTGCACGAAGACAATACGAAGCGGGGAGACAGTGACCTATTGGTTCGGGAGCTGCTGGAGCAAGGGTAGCATCTCGAATCCGGACAAGTGGTTCCATCTGACTGCCAATCTATTGCCCGAATAAGAATAAAAGGTTATCTTTGGCAACCAAAAGTGTTTAACCTTATGAAGAAGATTGTCTCATTGGCTTTCGCCATCGTGGTTTGTCTTGTCTCCGTTTCGCTGGTGCAGTCCTGCAAAGGTAAGAACGCAAAGTCTGCGGAGGAATTGAAAGAGGAGCAGGAATCCCTGTTATCCGCCATAGACGGTTACATAACCGAAGGACTCGGCAGCCAATATACTCAGGGAGATTATTGCATCCCTTGCCCGCTGATCCTTGACATGGATGAATCAAATCCTGATGACATAAAGGTATGGGGCGATTTCAGGGTGTACAATTACGTGCAGTCAGGAGATACTCTCAAGACTGTTTCAGGTGGCAGCCATCCGGGACTTCTTCATCTCAAGAAAGCTGACGGGAAGTTCGAAGTCATCGATTTCAATGCCGTAGCCGATGGGGCTGACAACGTAACCTCTGCCGAAAGGATATTCGGTGACAAGTTCGATGCTTTCCAGAAGATGGTTTCCGACGAGGCCGACCGCGAGGAAGTTCGCGGCAGGACCATTTCGGAATATGTCACCAAGCATGAACTGGACGTTTCCCTTTACCAGGATTTTGGTTGGGATCCGGTCGAGATCATATTCGAATGACAATCCTTAGTCCAGAACCTTGATCTTCACGTTCTTGTACCAGGCTTCGTCGCCGTGGTCCTGAATCAGGATATGTCCGCTTTCGAAGTTGCCGAAATCCGGCCAGACCTTGTACTTGCTGTACGCGACAAGGGCGTTCCACATTTGGTTGTTCCTCTCGTATTCAAGCAGCTTCACCCCGTTGAGCCAATGCTCCACGTGGTTGCCGCGGACGACCACCATGCCCTGGTTGAAAGCCCTCATGACGAAAGGCTTGTCTTCCGGAGCGGGGATGAGGTCGTAGAGGGCTCCGAGCCTGCGGTTCCCTTTGACTCCGAGTTTTGCGTCCGGATGATGCTCGTCGTCAAGCACCTGGAACTCGCAGCCGATCTCCGATCCGGCTCCGGTGTTGGTACCCTTTTGCACAAAGTACTTCACACCGCTGTTGGAGGCCTTGAATATCCTGAAATCGAATTTGAGGATGAAGTCTTTGTAAGGTACCTCCGTGATGATGTCTCCTCCCATGTCCTTGGCGTTGTAGCCTCCTTCTTCTCCATTGGTCCTATGGATCATCATTAGCCCGTCGGCGATCTCCCAGCTCCTGGTCGGGAATCCCTCGTACTTGGCGCTCCTCCATCCTTTGGAGGTCTTGCCGTCGAACAGGAGTTTCCATCCATCGGCTTCCTCTTCCGGGGTCAGGATATTCGAAGAAGTATTGAAGAGAGGGGCGCAGAGCATTTCCGGGGTCATGTTGGCTTCCACAGCTGTCGTGAGGATACGGATATTCCTCCAGAAGATTTCCTGGCCCTTCTTGGTTTCATCCTTGCCGATGGAATGGACTTGCAGGGCTATGAATCCGGAAGAGAGTTCGTCATCGAATATGTTGGCGCAAGGGACTCCGTTGAGGAAGGTGCGGATCCTCTTTCCGAGGCATTCCACCCTGGCCTTGTTCCACTCTCCGTCCTTGAAAGCGGTCTTTGCCGGGCGGTTGAACTCCAGTGGATAGATCCAGGCTCTCTTCTCTTCGTTGCCTTCGTCGTAGATTCCGCCGGACCAGCCTCTTGGGGAAGGATCGATTTCATACTGGTAGCCGCGCACCCTGCCGTTGTCCACAACTTTCTCGCTGATGCTTCGGAACTGGACTCCGGAGTTCATGTCAGAGGCCACCTTGAATTCGAACTCAAGGATGAAGTCATCATACTCCTTCTTGGTCACGAGGAAGGAATTCGGAGTGTTGGTGACAGTGGTGCCTTTGATAGTCCCGTCGACAACCGAGAACTTGGCTTTGCCTCCCAGTTGCTTCCAGCCATTGAGGTTGCGGCCGTTGAAAAGGGAAGTCCATTCCTGTGCTCCGGCACTTAGGCCTAAGGCAGCAAGGAGAAGGATAGATATCAGAAAATGCTTCATATTTAAGTAATTATAATTTGTAAAGATATTCCCAGCCGCTGCGAGGAGGGACACCCGTGAGCATTGCGTCGGCGAAGTCGTTGTTGGTTATCCTCTTTGTGCGGGGATCGAAATATAACTTGGTGTTCAGCCTCTGGGCAATGACGCCGAGGCTGAAGACCTGGTTGAGGACGCCGTTGATCTCGAAAGGCGAGCGGGTCTTTTCCTCTCCGCGAACTGCCCTCAGGAAGTTGAGGTAATGGTTGGAAGGGCTTGCCGGCACTTCAGGAAGCCTGCTTTCCATCTCCTTTGCCTTGGACTCCGGGATGATGGAGAGGGTGGAACCGTGGCTGCCTCCCTTGAAGGTGAGTTCACGGGAATATATGATCTTCCCAGGATTGAGCTTTTCGGCCTTGTAGGCACCCTGGTTGGTGGAAGGGATGTCGGCTACGAATTCCGATTTGCCGAATCCTTCAGGAAGCGGAGGGAAGTTCGTCACTCCGTCGTACCAGGTAATGTCCACCGGCGGCATGTCTCCGCGAGGTCCGAAGCGGTAGAAGATGGTCGAAGAATAGGGGAAGAAGAAGTCGTTGTGGCCCTCGGCTTTCTGCATTTCGATTTCATAAGGAAGTCCGAGCTCCAGGAACTCATGGGCAGTGTCGATAAGGTGGGCGCCCCAGTCTCCGAGGGCTCCCATCCCAAGGTCGTACCAGCATCTCCAGTTGCCCTGGTGGAACAATGCGTTGTAGTCGTGCCACGGGGTCGGTCCGAGCCAGGCTTCCCAGTTCATGTTCTTCGGAAGCGGCTCTGCATCAGGGAATTTCTTGATGTTGGAATCAAACCCATGCCAGCGGCGGGAATTGTTCATGTGGACGTCTATCCTGGTGACATCCTTGATGATTCCTTCCTCCTTCCAGGTCTTGAACTGGAAATAGTTGGCGTCCGAATGTCCCTGGTTTCCTACCTGCGTGGCAAGGTCCGGATGCTTGCGTGCTGCGGCCATCATCAGTTCCGCCTCGAAGAAGGTCCTGCACATAGGCTTTTCCAGGTAGACATGCTTGCCTTCGCTGAGGGCGAGCATGGCTATTGCGAAATGGGAGTGGTCCGGGGTTGAAATGCACACTGCCTCGAATCCGTTTCCGAATTTCTCGAATAAATCCCTCCAGTCATTGAACCTTTGGGCCTTCGGGAAGGTCTGCAAGGCCCACTTGCACTGATCTCCGTCCAAGTCCACGTCACAAAGGGCCGTGACTTCCACCAACCCTGTCTTGATAAATTCTTTGATGTTCTGCTGGCCCCTGTTGCCTATTCCTATGCAAGCCAGTTTTACTTTCTGGATATCAGGAGCGGATGTCTTCGCCATCTTGTCGAAGATGCTTCTTGCTTCGCCCGTTCCGACACCCGCCACCATCGAAGCAGTGGCCAGGGTGGATGCCTTGATGAAATTCCTTCTTGAGACCATATTCGTT
>JBGVAE010000143.1:0-22836 GCA_045224215.1 Candidatus Cryptobacteroides sp.
TATTTCCTTTACGGTCTTGCCCTTGTGCTTGCCGAAGTTGATTGTCGGAACATCGTCCTTCCCGAGGATGATCCTGCCGGCATAATCCAGGGTTTTGGGACGCCCGGCCACATTTGCCAGGAACTCGACATCATTCTTGAGTACCTCATGGTGGGCATCCGGCTCCTTGTACATTTCCAGCTGACCTTTCAGGACTTCGTACGTGGCCATGGTGTCTGCTTCGGCAGAGTGCGCGTTCTCGAAATCCTCTCCTCCGCAATAGAATCTGTAGGCGGCCTTTAGGTTGCGAGGCTCCATGTAGTGGTATATGTTCTGGACGTCCACCATGAGCATGGAATGAAGGTCGACATCCAGGGCTGCGAGGGTCTCCCTTGCCTTGGTCTTGTTTTCTTCCGACACTCCCGGTTCGGCTATCCTGCGTTCGCAGTAAGCCCTGGCCCTCTCGATCTCCTCGGATAGCATCGGAAGGTCGAACTTTGCGGAATTGAAACCGGCGAGGTCGCTGTCCCTCAGCCAGGATACCACTTCCGGAGAGATCTGGAGGAAGAGTTTTTCATGGACCAGGTCCTCGTCCTTTATCCCGTTGACCTCAGTCGCCCTTGGATCCATGTGCTTCTGGCAGTTGTTTACGTAATCCCATGGTTTTACCCTCCACGTCTTTGTCTCATGGTGGGTGTCAGGGAATACTTTTACGAAGCTCAGTTCTACTATACAGTCGCTGACGATATTCAGCCCGGTGCTTTCGATGTCGAAGAACAGCAGGGGCCTTTTAAGTGAAAGTTCCATAGCTATTTACTTGCTTGGATCTTACTGGACCATGATAGGCATGAGGATGCCGCAGACCTTCTCGCTGCCAGCCTCTTCCTCTGAAGGAACGATGAGGGCTGCACGCCTTGCATCGGCGAACTTCATCACGATGGTCTCGCAGTTCATGTTGGCGAGGATCTCGGAGAGGAAGGTGGACTTGAAGCCGATCGAAAGCTCGTCTCCGTTGTAGTCGCAACTGACTTTCTCATATGCAGCGATGGCGAATCCGAGATCCTGGGCCGTGATTTCCATCTGGCCAGGCTTGAGATCCAGCTTGATGTGGTTGGAAGCCTTGTTGGCGCAGACTGCAACGCGCCTTACCGTATTCAGGAACTGGGCCCTGTCGATCTTCAGGACTGAGGCGTTGTTCTGAGGGATGACGTCACGGTACTTAGGATACTTTCCGACGATCAGCCTGCATACCATGGTGGTCCTGTCGAATGTGAACACTACCGTGCTGGAATCGAAGGTGATCTCGACATTGTCCTTGCTCTTGTCCACGATGGATTTCAGGACGGAAGCCGGCTTCTTGTGGAGGATGAAGGAGCACTTCTGGGCAGCCTTGACCTCATTCGCCGTGTAGCAGATAAGTTTATGGGAGTCCGATGCGACCAGGGTCGTGGAATCGGTGTCGAAATCGAAATAGATACCGTTCATGGCAGGACGGATCTCGTCGTCTGCCGTAGCGTAGATCGTGCTGTTGATACCTTCGATGAGGCAGTCGGCAGGAAAGTCGATCTTCTCGGCGTCTTCTCCAGCCCCCTTGATCTCAGGATAGTCCTCGGCAGGGAAGAACGGCAGCACTGAATTACCGGTGGTCCAGTTGCACTCTATGGAAGTGTCGCTGGCAGTCCGGATGGAAACAGGCTGGTCAGGAAGTTCCTTCAGGAGATCTATGATGTGCCTTGCAGGGACTGCGATCATGCCTTCCTCCTCGGTCGTGTCCACCTCGATCTCGGTCCTGAGCGTGAGCTCGGAATCCGAAGCCGTGACTTCGAGGATGTTTCCGTTGAGGTTGAAAAGGAAATTCTCGAGGATCGGAAGTGCGGATTTGGCCGGGATAGCCTTCGAAATGTTCATCAGTCCTTTGAGGAGTTCTGTGCTGGAGACGTTGAATTTCATATTTCAGTGTGTTTAATTATTCGCGTTATTAGGCAAATATAATAATAATCCCTGAATATTATGGCATTCCGTGGCATCTTATTTGAAAAAACCTAGACCCGGAATTCTATTTAAACTAAAACAATATGTCAGAAATGAAAAAAGGCTTTATCACAGTGTTGCTGTCGGTGCTTTTGAGCGTGCTGGCAGCCTACGGTGTCGTCAAGGCGGCGAACATCGGAAATTCTGAAAAAGTGGCATTGGTGCAGGACGGTACGGTGACCAAGACTGTCAATCTGGCACAGTCCGATTATCCTGATCTTACATATGCAGCCGAGGCTGCTGTCGAGGCTGTCGTATATGTAGAAGTGACCGCTACCCAGCAGTACCAGATCGACGATCCTTTCTTCCGCTTCTTCTTCGGAGAGAGCTCTCCTCAGTCCAGGCAGGTCCAGGGCAGCGGTTCCGGCGTCATCATCCGCCAGGACGGCTACATCGTGACCAACAACCATGTCGTTGCGAACGCTACCAAGATCAACGTCACTCTCAACGACAACAAGACTTACGAGGCTACCGTGATCGGTACCGACCCGGCCACCGACGTGGCTCTGATCAAGATCGAGGCATCAGGCCTTCCAACCCTTCAGTTCGGAGACTCAGACCAGCTCAGGCTCGGTGAGTGGGTCCTCGCTGTAGGAAGCCCTCTGGGCTACCAGCTCCGTTCCACCATCACCGCCGGAATCGTCAGCGCGAAGGGCCGCCAGATGGCCCATGACCCGAGGGAGAAGACCACCCTCCAGATCGAGTCCTTCATCCAGACGGATGCTGCCGTCAATCCTGGCAACTCCGGTGGAGCCCTCGTCAACAAGACCGGTGAACTCGTCGGCATCAACACCGCCATCGTCTCACAGACCGGAGCATATTCAGGATATTCATTCGCAGTCCCTTCCAACATCGTCAAGAAGGTCGTGGGCGACCTCATCGACTTCGGTTCAGTCAAGAGAGCTGTCCTCGGCATTTCCATGAGCGACCTGACCGAAGCCCTCGCCAAGAATCTGAAGTATGAGTCCGTCGATGACATGACGAAAAAAATGAAACTTTCTTCCCTGAACGGCGTATATATTAACGAGGTTGTCAAGGGCGGTTCCGCCGACAAGGCCGGAATCAAGGCGGGCGACGTGCTCGTAGCCATTGACGGACAGAAAGTAAGTAACGGCTCTGCAGTCCAGGTGAAGGTGAATTCCTTCCATCCGGGCGACAAGGCCAAACTTACCATCGTCAGAGACGGAAAGGAGAAGGATGTAGAAGTTGAGTTCCAGGCCAGCAGCTCCGAGACCGGTACCGTCGTAGGTGAAGGCGAAATCGCATTCTACGGCGCTATCCTCAAGGAGGCCTCCCAGGAGACTCTCGCAAAGTACGGTCTCAAGACCGGAGTCCAGGTCGTTTCAGTGGGAACCGGCAAGATGCAGGATGCCGGTGCAACCGAAGGCATGATCATCACCTACGTCAACGACGCTGCCGTCAGCAAACCTCAGGATGTCGTGGACATCGCCAAGAACGCCAGAAGGTCCATCTATGTCGAAGGCATCACAGCCGGAGGCAGGAAGGCATACTTCGGCTTCGGCAAGGAATAGAGATTGCTGATTAAAGAATATGAGACAACTTAAGATTACAAAATCCATCACCAACCGCGAAAGCGCGTCCCTGGATAAATACCTCCAGGAAATCGGCCGTGAAGAGTTGGTGTCCCCGGAAGAAGAAGTAGAGCTTTCCCAGAGGATCCGGAAGGGCGACCAGAAAGCCCTCGAGAAACTCACAAGGGCCAACCTGAGATTCGTGGTATCTGTTGCGAAGCAGTACCAGAACCAGGGCCTCAGCCTTCCGGACCTGATCAACGAGGGCAACCTCGGCCTGATAAAGGCGGCTGAGAAGTTCGACGAGACCAGGGGGTTCAAGTTCATTTCCTATGCTGTGTGGTGGATCCGCCAGTCAATCCTCCAGGCTCTTGCCGAGCAGTCCAGGATCGTCAGGCTCCCTCTGAACCAGGTAGGTTCCTTGAACAAGATCAACAAAGCACTGTCTCAGTTCGAGCAGAAGAACGAAAGGGCTCCAAGCAACGAGGAACTTTCGGAGATGATAGACATTCCTCAGGACAAGATCTCAGACACACTGAGAGTGTCCGGAAGGCATGTTTCCGTGGATGCACCGTTCGTCGAGGGCGAAGACAACAGCCTTCTGGACGTGATTCCTAACGACGACTCACCTATGGCCGACCGCGGCCTCGTGAACGAGTCGCTGAGCACCGAGATCGAAAGGTCCCTGCAGATCCTGACGTCGCGCGAGCGCGAGATCATCAAGAGCTTCTTCGGCATCGGTTGCCAGGAGATGACTCTCGAGGAAATCGGCGAGAGGCTCGATCTCACCCGCGAGCGTGTGAGGCAGATCAAGGAGAAGGCGATCCGCAAGCTCAAGAAACCATCCGCAAGCAAACTCCTGAAAACCTACCTCGGCTAATGACCCCGGAACAATTCATTGCCCTGAAGGCTTCAGAAGCCATCAAGGCTGTTTATAATGCAGATGTCGATCCGGCAACACTGCAAGTCAGCGTGACACGCAAAGAGTTCGAAGGCGACTTTACACTGGTCGTCTTCCCTCTTTTGCGCATGTCCCATTCCACACCTGAGAACACAGGTAATGCGATAGGGGAGTGGCTGGTTGCCAACGTCCCGGAGATCGCACGCTTCAACTGCGTCAAGGGATTCCTCAACCTGCTCCTTTCCAATGTCTATTGGAACGAGCTCTTCAAGGAAATCGCCTGCACCCCTGATTTCGGACAGCTTCCTTCCACCGGAAAGAATATCATGGTCGAATTCAGCTCTCCGAACACCAACAAGCCTCTCCACCTGGGACACATCAGGAACAATCTCCTCGGTGATTCGGTTTCCCGCCTGCTCAAGGCCAGCGGAAACAACGTCCTGAAAGTCACCCTGGTCAACGACCGTGGAGTCCACATCTGCAAGTCCATGCTGGCTTGGCAGAAAGTAGGTGGAGGTGCTACACCGGAATCCTCGGGAAAGAAGGGTGACCACCTCGTAGGAGACATGTACGTTGCATTCAACGACATCTACACCAAGGAGGTGAAGGAACTTGTGGCAGGAGGAATGGACGAGGAACAAGCGAAGAAGGAAGCCCCATGCCTCCAGGAAGCCCACGAGATGCTTCGCAAATGGGAGGCCGGCGACCCTGAGGTGCGCGACCTTTGGCAGCGCATGAACAAGTGGGTGCTCGACGGATTCGACGACACCTACAAGGCTCTGGGAATATCTTTTGACAGGGTTTATTTCGAAAGCCAGACCTACCTTCTTGGCAAGAGCCTGGTACAGAAGGGTTTGGATATGGGTGTCTTCGTGCAGGACCCGGACGGTTCCGTATGGTGCGACCTCACTTCCGAGGGCCTTGACAGGAAACTCCTGCTCCGCTCCGACGGCACGTCGGTCTATATCACCCAGGATCTCGGCACAGCCGAAAGGAGATTCGCTGAATACAGTCTCGACTCTCATGTGTACGTGGTCGGAGATGAGCAGAACTACCATTTCCAGGTGCTCAAGCTCATCCTCTCGAAGCTCGGCTTCGGATGGGCCGACAACATATTCCATCTCTCTTACGGCATGGTTGAATTGCCTGAGGGCAAGATGAAGTCGCGCGAGGGCACCGTGGTCGATGCAGACGACCTCATCCAGAAGATGTACGAAGAGGCAAAGGCTACCTCGGAGGAGTCGGGAAAACTTGCGGACATGAGCGACGAAGAGAAAGAGAAGCTCTACAGGATGATTGGTCTTGGAGCTCTCAAGTACTTCATCATCAAGGTGGATCCGAAGAAGACCATGCTCTTCAACCCTAAGGAGTCCATAGACTTCAACGGTAACACAGGACCTTTCATCCAGTACACACACGCCCGTATCAGGAGCATTCTCCGCAAGGCTGCAGAGAAGGGAATCCCATATTCTGCAGACACTCTTCCACAAGTTGAACTGAGCCCGAAGGAGACCCGTCTCATCAAACTCCTCAACCTCTTCCCTCAGAAAGTGGCTGAGGGAGCGGAAGCTTTCTCTCCGGCTGTCGTGGCCAATTACGCCTATGACATCGCCAAGGAGTTCAACCAGTACTACCACGAGACTCCGATCCTCAGGGAAGAAGACGGAGACCTGCTGAAGGCCAGGCTTGTCCTTATCGACACCCTGTCTTCAGTCCTCCGTTCAGCCATGGGAATCCTCGGGATCGAACTTCCTGAGCGGATGTGATCGGGACCGATTACATGTTCCCAACCTCCAGGAAGGAGGTCGAAGTATTGGGATGGGACTACATCGATGTCATCTTCTTTACCGGTGACGCGTTTGTGGACCATCCTTCTTTCGGTACTGCCTGCATCTCACGCTGGCTCCAGAAACATGGCTACAGGGTCGCTGTGGTCCCTCAGCCAAACTGGAGGGACGACTTGCGGGATTTCCGCAAGCTGGGCACCCCAAGGCTGTATTTCGCCGTGAATTCCGGCGCCATGGATTCCATGGTGAACCATTACACGGCCGGGAAGCGTCTGCGTCACGACGACGCATACACTCCTGAAGGAAAGGCAGGGCAGCGGCCGGACTACGCCGTGAGCGTATATTCGCGTATCCTCAAGGAAATCTATCCTGATGTGCCGATTGTCATCGGGGGAGTGGAAGCCTCCCTGCGCCGTCTGACGCATTACGATTATTGGAAAGACGAACTGCTTCCTTCCATCCTGGAATGGTGCCCGGCAGACTATCTTTGCTACGGAATGGGGGAGAAGCCGATGTTGGAACTGACCAGGGCGATCGAAGCCCAGCGCAACCCGAACGACATCCGCCGTATTCCTCAGCTTGCCTTCAGGATGAGCGGGAAATGGAAAGTCAAGGATCCGCTGGTCCTGCATTCCTTCGAAGAGTGCAAGAGGGACAAGAAAGCCTTCGCTGAGAACTTCCACTTGATCGAGACCCATGCCAACATGATGCATCCTTCCACAATCATCGAACCTGTCGGCGATGGTTTCATCCAGGTCAACCCTCCTTATCCTCCGGCCACCACCGAGGAAATGGATTCTTACTGGGACCTTCCGTTCACGAAGCTGCCGCATCCCCGTTACAAGGGGAAGAGGATTCCGGCCTATGACATGATCAAGGATTCGATAATAACCCATCGCGGCTGCTTCGGAGGCTGCAATTTCTGCACGATAGCAGCCCACCAGGGAAAATTCATCCAATCCAGGTCGAAGGAATCTATCGTAGCCGAAGTGAAGAAGCTGGTGAAGATGCCTTCCTTCCATGGGAATATCTCGGATCTCGGAGCGCCGACGGCAAATATGTACGGAATGAAAGGCAAAGACCTCAGCCTGTGTGACAAATGCCGCCGCAAGTCTTGTCTCTACCCGAAAGCCTGTGCCAACCTGGATCGCTCCCATCAGGCTGTCCTGGACCTCTACAAGGCAGTCGATGCCGTACCTGGAGTCAGGCATTCCTACATCGGGAGCGGAATCCGTTACGACCTCTTCCTTACCGAAGACGGCTTCGTCGATGCAACTTCGCGTCCATACCTCAAGACACTCATCCTTGACCATACCTCGGGTCGATTGAAAGTGGCTCCGGAACACACCGAAGACAAAGTGCTTAAGTATCTGGGCAAGCCTTCTTTCAAGCTTTTCGAAAGGCTCCGCACCGAATTCGACAGGATTTGCGCCAAAGCAGGACTACGCACCGGAATCGTACCGTACTTCATCTCTTCCCATCCGGGCTGCACCATGAAGGATATGGAGAACCTTTCCCGCCATCCTGCCCTCAAGGGAATATATATGGACCAGGTTCAGGACTTCACGCCGACCCCTATGACGACTTCTTCGGTAATGTTCTACACAGGCCTCGATCCAAGGGACATGAAACCGGTTTTTGTGGAGCGTGATCCTGAAAAGAAACGCCGCCAGAAGTCTTTCTTCTTCAAGCCTCGCTAGTTTTTTTATAAAAAATATCGTCAAGTGTGTTCTGATTCAGAAAAAAGTCTTATTATTGCATCAGAAACTTAACGAATATCCAATCAAGAAAGATATGACTATGGCTCCAGATCAGAAGAAAAGGCACGTGGTAAGCTACGAGAACATGTCAGAAGAACTTGCTAATGCTTTCAACGAGAAATATCCCAAAGGTTTCGGGGACTATCTCCCTGACCTTGTAAAATACACCAAACCGGACGGCACCCCATTCTACGCCGTGACGGTTGAGACCTCAGACTCTATCTACCTCGTAAAGATCAAAGTCAAGACAGATGATGCCGAGGAGCTCGAAAGATGGCTTGAAGGCGAGGAAGAGGCTGAGAACGAAGAAGTGGCAGGAGCCACCGGGGACACCGGGGATGCAACCCTTCCGGATGACAACATCTCCCAGTATGGAGGAGATGACGGCGGAGATGACGCATAGAAAAAAAAGTGGCCGTGAGTCAATCGACTCCGGCCACTTTCTTTTTTCCCCTTATTCTTTTCGGACTGAAGATGACTTTGAGACTTCCCGGAGGTTGGTGGTTATATCCCGGCCTTCAGGCGTAGTGTACCTCAGGCTGGAGGCTCCGCTGGCATCGATACTTATGGACTTTGCAGCATAGACGGAAGCTTTGCTGGCTCCCGAGAGCTCTATCTTGACATCATCGGCGATCAGGTCGGATGCAGCCAGTTTTGACGCTCCGGCGATTTCGGCATCGAATAGTTCAGCCTTACCGTCGAGGATCAAAGACGCAGCCCCGGACACCTCCATCTTCAAGGTTTTGTATTCCCCTGTGAATGAGCACTTCGATGCTCCGGAAATGTCCAGGCTCATCTTGTGTGCATTGATCTTGAATATTCCTTTGGAGGCTCCGGAAAGCTCCATGTCCGCTATGGAAGTGTTCGCCGTGATGGACAGTTTGCTGGCTCCGCTGATGTCCGCGTTGAACCTGGCGGAGCTGAAACGGAGGCTGGTGATCTTGCTGGCTCCTGAAAGCTCGAGGTTGAAGGTCTTCTGTCCGATGTTGAATGCATCGGGACAGTTGAATTTGGTCGCGCCTGACATTTCCAGGCTTGTGAGTTCCGGCATTGTGATGTCTGCGATGATGGACCAGTTCTTGAGGTTGCGGGTTATGTTCTGGGGGGCGTTATTGAGACCCACTTTCAGAACCGACCCCTCCACCTTTACCACGAGATACTTTTCCAGGGCGTCCGGCACGGAGACCTGTACGAAGTAATCGTTTGATTTACGCAGCCTCACATCCACGACTGAGGAAACGTCCAGACCGTTGAAACCAGAGAGAGGATAGGTGTTGGTCACATAATTGATCTTCTCCGGCTCTGTAGCATTCAGAACAATGGTTGCCGAAAGAACTACGGCGATGATTGAAAGTAACTTTTTCATATTCATTTAATTATTGATTCCTATCTAGATTTGGAAACTTTCAGGCTGCCTTCGAGGAGGATGCCGTAATATTCGCGAAGGATGGATGCTTTGGTTGCATCGTCAAGCTCATCGGGAAGCTGGTCGATCAGAGGGATGGCTTCGTCGGCTACGCTTCGGAAAGAGTTCTCCCTCGTGCCGTCATAGTCCTTGGCGAGGACTTTCCCATAAAGGGAAGCCGTCCTTTGAGCGTAGGCATTGTAGACATTCGCAGGGTTGTTCCCTGTTGCGGACATCCACAACTTCCCAGACTGGGAACCGACGATCAGAAGCACTGCGATTGCTGCAGCAATCCCTTCGGCAAGCCTGCGCCAGCGGATCCTAGGACGCTCCGCGGATGCCAGCTTGGCCTCGAACCTTTCGAAATGCCCGGAAGGCAGTTCTTCGATGTCGAATGCTTCGGCGTTATCCCTGATATATTGTTCCAAATCTTTCATTTCTACTTTAAAGACGAATATAAAATAGGATTGTTACATTGCCTCTTTCAATTTTTCGGCGAGTTTCGCACGGGCGCGTGAGTATTGCACCCGGATAGTTCCTTCAGAAGCTCCCGTGTAATTGGCAATCTCTTCGTAATCAAGGCCTTCCAGAAGTACGAGGTTGAGGATGAGACGACTCTTTTCCGGAAGCTCGGCAATCGCCTTGCGGACCTTTTCGATGCTCGGGCCCTGGGAAATGCCTAGTGGAACTGTGAAATCGGAAACATCTTCTTCTCCTCCTGCCTTGTATTCTTCGATGAAAAGTTGTTCGCGCTTTTTCTTGCGGAGCACGTCGATTGACTTCCTGATGCAAGTCTTATGCAGCCAGGCTCCGGCCTGAGCCTCCGAAAGCGGCTTCAAGTCCGAGGTGATGTATTTCAGGATGGTGTCCTGCATGATCTCCTCGGCCTCTCCGGAATCGTGGAGGATGCGGAAGCTGGTGTTGAACAGCTTCCGCGCGTAGGTATTGTAGAATTTTACCGATTCCTCCCGAGTCATTGAATTTTTCGCTTTCGTATTAATAACGTACGATTGCCGTCATTGTTACAAAAGTATCAAAAAATCATGACCCGTACGAATGCATTCCTCCCAACAGGAGGTTTACGCCGAAATAAGTTACGAGGACGCAGATGAATGCGACAATTGTGAACCAGTGGAAGAAGCGAGGGTTCCTGAAAGCCTTGATGGAACTGCCGTGGAGGGCGAAGGAATATACCAGCAGAGTCACGAGAGCCCAGGTTTCCTTCGGGTCCCAGGCCCAGTAGCTACCCCAGGAAATATTTGCCCAGACGGCCCCAAGGAAGGTTCCGAAAATGATCAGGAACACAGCCGGGTACAGGATTACGAGGCTCACCTCGCGAAGAAGTTCCTGCGACTCCCTGTTGCGCACCACCACACCGAGGATTCCGTTGATGGCAACCAGCCCGAAGAGGGTGTATGACATCATCATCGACACCACGTGGATGGAAAGGAGAGGGGAGCGGAGCACCGGCATGAGAGGCATGATCTGGATGTCCGTTCCGGAACGGTTTGCCATCAGCATCGTGAATCCCGCCAGGAGGAAGCCCAGAGGCTCGATGAGAGGGAAGCGTTTGTGGAACAGCAGGATTGCCAAGGTGGAGAACCAAGCCATCAGCATCATTACATTGTAGCGCCCTACATACGGACCGGTTCCGGAGACGTACCAGCGCAGGGCTATCACCAAAGTGAGGTACAGCCATACGGCAAGTGCGATAGCTGCCCCGGTGATGACCATCCACCGCGGGAATTTCTTCTGCCTGGACATGAGTATGGCTCCGGCCAGGAATAGCAGTATACCCAGCGTAAGGCACAGCATGAACGGTACCTTCGGGCGTGCCAGGCGGGTGTAAAGCTTTTCGGCCTTCTCCTTATTCGGTGCCGGGAGAACATCCTGGGCCACCTTCACCTGGTAGTCCCTTATTCCTCCCAATATCTTCGCGGCTTCGGCTTCATTCCCTTCCCTGACGGACTCGATGACAGCCTCGGGAGCCTTCTTTATGAACGACCAGAGGTTAGGATTGTCGAACACCTTTTCCGGGAGCTCGTCCTGGCTCGAGTACCAGGACACCCTTCCCGTTGAATCAGCGACCGGGAATATCTTCACCTTCGGGAGACCCTCAAGCGCTGTATCGAACCCCTTCTCGTGGAGGTAGTTGTCGAAAGAGCAGACGCGGTGGCCGTAATACATATACATATTCCCAAGTCCGTCCTTCACGGCATTCGACTTGGCTGATGCCGGAACTGATGGCAGCAGGAATATGGCGACAGCCAGCGATGTGGCCGCAGCGACCTTCTTTAGGGCTGCGCGGAACCTGGTGTCCTTCTGGAAGAAGAAGCCTATCATCGAGATGAGCAGGAGCAGGTAGCCGGCGTAGGTGATCCCGACTCCCCAAGGATCGTGGCTTACGGCCAGGATGCTGCCCAGACCGTCCTGGTCGTAGTCGGCCTGGTAGAACCTGTAGCCATGGTACTTGGCTATGTTGTTCATCGAGATCTCATATTCATAGCCCTCCGGAAGGAAGGTGATCGCCGAACGATAGTCCGAAGGCATTTTCGAGCCGCTGTGGAAGTCGATGTCGAACTTGTCCAGCCTTATGCTGAACGGCAGCTTCGCCGTGCCCCCGTCATCCAGTTCGAAATGGTCCTCCGTCATGTCCTGGCGCAGGTGGATGCTGCCGCTCTCTCCGAAGAGATGGGTCACAAGGGCTCCGGCCAGGATCAGCACGAATGCCAGATGGAGGCACATCGTGAAAACCTTCTTCGCAGTGCCGTACTTGAAGAGGTAGATCAGGCCTGCAATGGCAACTACGGCCCATAATACGATGAAGATGGGGTTGTGATAAATCCATCGGAAAGCGAAAGGAGTTCCGTGGATCTTTTCAAGGATGGTGGCGGCCATCATCGCTACGATGAGGACCGCCAGCAATCCGAAGGAGAGGTATTTGAGTAAACGTTGCATCAGATTGAATCAACGAATTTGATAACGGCATCACGCTCTTCCTTGGAGAGTTTCGAGAACTTCTCTGCGGAAGGATACGCATCGCTTTGCCTGCTGAAACCGTGCCACATTATTGCTTCCAGGGTATTCCTTGCGCGGCAGTCATGAAGCCTGTCTGCAGCACCCGTGTTGACCTGCGACAGACCGCGTCCCCAGAGCGGTGTGGTACGGCACCAAGTGCCGTGGATGTCGTTTGCCATGTAAAGCCTGTGCTGGATGAAATCCGAATATGGATAAATTGTCTGGTGGGCGTATCTCGGGAGAGGTTTGCCTTCGTTCATGGCAGGTGACCAGTAATTGTCGTCCTTGGTCTCCCATTTCGCCCTGTGGCAGGAAGCGCAACCCATTTCGTTGAAAAGCTCCTTGCCCCTCTGCACGTCTTCATCCTGCAGATTCCTGGCTCGAGGGATGGAAAGTCCTCTGTGCCAGACCATGAAATCGTAGAACTCGTCCGCACTCATCTCCGGCTCGAAGTTATGGTACTTGTTGTCGAACTGGTTGGTGGTTGGAGAAAGCAGGGCGAACACTGCCTCGGAAACCTCAGCCTTGGTCACGGTCCCGTCACCGTCCACGTCCACCCTGTAAGGGGAGGAAGTGTCGGCAAGGATAGCTTCAAGGACGTCGTCGTTCTCAGACATCGCCTTGGCCCAGGCAACTGTAGTATAGAGGAAAGGACGGTCCGGACGGGAAACGTTGGTGATGTTCCAGATGGCGTTCGCTCCCGCTCCGTCCTGGAGGGTTCCCCTTGTCATGGCGTAGGTGAACTTCTTCAAAAGTTTGCCGTCTTTGTAAGCATCTCTTTCATAGTACCTTCCGTTGGCATCGTAGCCGGCTCCGTTGGTCCCTGCCTGCCAGTTGTGGTAATATGCCGAAGCAGCGAAATCGTTGGCTCCCTTGTCCCAGAATGCCGGATTCAACTCGACATACTGTGCCTCGGTGCGGTACTGCTCACGGATGTCATCCTGGTCGATGGCGTCGATGATTCCGGATCCGATCACACCGATGGTCGATTCGAGCCTGTAGCCGATCGTGGCACCGGCGGCCCTTGCCGAAGCGGGCGGGGTCGGATCGGTGTTGTAGGCGCTTTCAGGAATCAAAACCTCAGGATAGATCAGGGAATACGCCTCACCATCCTCGAATGTCATAGGGAGCCCCGATGGCATGGAACCGACTGTATGCCAGATGATCTGGATCTTGCTCTCGTCGATCGGAGGAAGGAAAGGAGAGTTTGCCATGGTCTGAGGCATGCCTGTGACTTCACCTACGTAAGGACCGTCGTTGGTAGCATCCGTCCCGTACGGATTGTTGGCTTCTCCGGTTGCACGGTAAACCACTAACAGATAACCGTTTCCGGAGGCCTTCGATGTGTTGGCCTCGTACACTGTCTGTCTCTTGCCGTGTCCGTAGCCGGGATGGCAGTCCAGGCATGATTTGCGGACATGAGCCGGCCCCAGTCCCTTGAAAGGAGGAGTGGCCAGTGTGACGTTGCGCTCGAAGAAGAACTCGCCGTGGACGAAAGGCTGCATCAGCCCCTGTTCCCTTACTGCCGGAGTCTCATCTTCGTAGCAGCCGGCAAGGACATTGTCAGTCGTGCCAAGTTCTCCGCCTGGATACCATTCCGAAGCCTCGAAATTGCCTACGGCCTTGCCTACGTAGGAACTTTCACCGCCGCACTCGGAGCCTGACTCATTCTCGTTGATGCAAGCGGTGAATCCCAGCGGAATAAGACAGCTTAGATAAAGGAAATGCTTGATATTCATCTTAATAATTATTAGTCAATAGCTGCAGCCGCCTTTTCGAGAGCGTCGGTGAGAGAGTCTATGGCATCGATTGCGTCTCCAACATAAGCGGCCTTGTAGTCATCCACGAAGTGACCGCTCTTGATGCAGATTTCCAGCTTTGCAAGGGCGTCGGCGAGTGCGGTCTTTACGGCTGACGCTTCTGCGGTATGGTATTTCTCAAGGAATGCGAGGAATGAATCCTGTGCGGCGCTGGCGGCCTCATAGCTGCCGTAGATGCTGTACTGGACCGAGAGGATGTTGTTCTTGAAGTCCACGAAGGAATTCTTTGAATATGGAGACTCGATGTAGCTCTCGTCCTCGCCGTTGTGAGCCTGGCCCATCTTGGAAGAAGCGACCTCGTCGGTAATTCCGGCGCAGCCTGCTGAAAGGACGGTCTTGGCTACCCTCTGCCAGCTTGCATATGTGCTGCCTGCAGCGGCGGCTCCCAGCATGTCCTCGCCATAAGTGTTGTCCAGGCCGTTGACTGTGCAGTTAAGCTCGGCTTCTTCGACAGCATCCTTCTGAGCCTGGGGAGCATTCGGATTCCAGGATACGTTCAGCTGATAGAGGGAAGTCATAAGGTCTTCAGCCACTGCTGCCGCGTAGATCAGTTCTTCACGGCCGGTGACACCGGTACCAGCGAATTCCTCGGCTGTTTCGGCTCCCTTCAGGTCTGCGACCTTGCGGTTGGCACCGTCGCGGAACAGGACGAATTCGATTCCGTGGAAACCAAGAGCAGTTTCACCGAGCTGGGAGATGGCATCCACGCCATCCTTTTCAAGAGCGCTGATCACCTTGGAGTTGCTCAGGTTGTTTGCGAGTCCCTTGCGGTCGAGCGGCCAGCTGTCGATGTGAGGGTCGATGCTGAAGTCCGTTGCGGCACCGAAGAGGAAAGCCTCCGAAGCCTCCCAGTAAGCACGGGCGGCGAGGAAGTCGGTGCAGGTCTTGTCGATGTCAGCCTGTGTTACTGAAGCGATGCCCTTTGCGTTCATGGCCTGGATGTCGCTGCAGAGAACTTCGCCGGCTGAGGCGAGCTTCCCGTAGGTGCTGTAGATTACGTTCGGGACGTATTTCTCAGCAGCGGCCTTGATGGCCTTCTCGTAAGCGCTCAATTCGTTTGTGACAGGATCGTCGTGGTTGCAAGAAACCAGCGTTATTGCACCCAAGGCGCAGATGACTGCTGAAAGGATAAATGATAAGTTCTTTTTCATATAGTAGATGTTTTTTGAAATAAGTCAATGTTTGAAGAAACCTGCGTAAGCCACTCCTATATTGATTGAAGGTTCATTGTTGAATCCCGAAGGGAAGAACCTGTGCATGTATTCGCACTTGACGGCTATCTCCGGAGTTGGCATCCAGTTCAAACCTGCGGAGATGACAGTCTTGCAGGTATATTTCATCAGGGTCTGCCCGTCTGCAGGTACATAGGAATTGTAATGGTCGCCCCTTGCAAAGACGAACAGTTTCTGGCCATTGTCCCTGTCGGAGAAGAACGGCAGGATGTCGTAGCCGGCTTCCAGTCCGGCAGCATAGGCTTCGCGGCCCACCGGGCGCCTGGAATATGGAGAGCCGTTGCCGGCCCTGTTGGCCTTGATCTTTGAGATCGTAACGCAGTCATCGAGGTGTCCGTAGTCTGCATTCCCTCTGATTGTCAAGCGTTTCCCCTTGTAGGCAAAATCGAAGGCACCGAGCAGCAACGTCCCCTTGACAGAGGAATACTGCTTCTCTTCTCCCGTGCTGTAGTTGATGCCTTTCAGGTCGTTCGGGTTACCGTTGTGCAAGGTATTGCCGGCATATCCGCTGAGGCTGAGCCTGAGGTTCTTTATGGATATGTTGTCGATCCTTGCTGCGAATCCCGGGCTGTTGGCCACCTTGAACTCGAAAGGGGAGCCGGCGCCGCTGTGGATGAACTTGTCCGTGTTGAACATCATTCCGTTAAGGCCGGCTACCACCATCGCTTCATACCTCCACGAACCGGCCTGTCCCCAGATGCCTACGCCCGTGTCGTGCCAGGTGGACGGGAGGATGGTATATTCACCCTCAGGACGATAGACATTGAAGAAGTTTAGCGGCTCGTGAGCATTGTTGAGGCCTCCCACAGGCACCACCATGTGGCCCATGCGGACGTTCAGCTGAGGAAAGAAGGTCTTCTGGATCCAGAACTGCTCCAGTTCCACCTCACCGCCCTTCTCGATTTCGGATTCCCACTCGGCGGCTTCTTCATATTCACGCTCATAAGCAGTGCCGGTGCCGGTGTGTTCGAACTCGAACTCGGATTGCATCGACCAACCCTTTCCGAAATCATATCCGAGGTAGATGACGGCGTGTGGGATGTCCGCGCGGCCGTGGCTCGGATCCTTGGCATACTGGTCGGGCTTTGAATAGCGGTATGGACTGTCACTGTAGAAATTGCGGCTGAGGGCGACTTCGCCGTATCCGCCGACTTTAAGATGCTGTGCACTCAGTGTGAGAGGGCAGCACAAGATGAAAAGCAAGATTACACTTTTTCTCATAGCGTACAAAAGTACGCCTAAAGCAAACCCTGCACAATCCCAAAAAGTGTGTACTTTTACGTTTTAAAAGTAACCTTAAATTGTGATTTTGACTACATCGTCGGTCTTGGTCCTGCCGGAAAGGGAGACTTTGAACTGGATGGATCCGCCGCTGTAGATGAAAGGAACACCCTCTCCGGTACGAAGAAGGATAACCTTCTTAGGCTTGCGACCGGTCAGGACGGACACCTGGCCCTGGAATGAAGGCAGCAGATGAGCGTAGATCACTGATACTCTTTTCTTTCCGCGGGTAGTAAGAGGAACGTTTGAATATCCCTCACCGGGCGAAGGACCGGCCCCGAGGAGGGATTCCCCGGAATGATTCATCCACTCGCTCAGGCTGTCGAGAGCGGGGTAGAAGTTCGGATGCATGTTACCGTTGCCGTCCGGACCTACGTTCGGCAAGAAATTGCCACCCAGTGCCCTGGAAGCAACGAATTCCTCCAGGAACCAGCTCAGCGGACGGAAGGTGCCGGTGCGGTCATATCCCCAGCCACCGCCTCCGCAAGTCCAGATGTGGCAGTGCTCGAACCATTCGGAAGGGCGGTAAGTAGGCTTCACGCACTCGAAAGGGGTGGTGAAATCCCCGATTCTTGCGGAAGTCCCTTCAGGATTGTCGGGATCCACCACGTTAGCCCAGCGGTCGTTGATCACTATGTCCGGCTGCAAAGACCTTATCCAGGAATATATCTGCATGCTGTGCTGGTCCTCGATTCCGTCCCAGCCCATTCCGTCCAGCCACAGGACATCGATCTTCCCGTACCGGGTCAGCAGTTCCTCAATCTGGACCATCACGTAGGCCAGGAACTTAACGTAATTCTGTTCGTTGACCTTAGGGTCCACGTATGGTTTCGGATTGTGACGGGTGGCCTCGTCGAACCAGTCGTCGGTGTGGTCTCCGGGGTACAGCCAGTCTCTCGGCGAGAAATATAGTCCGACCCTCAGTCCGGCTTCCCGGCAAGCTGCGATGTACTCTCCGACAAGGTCTCTGCCAGGAAGCGACTGCTTCACCCCGAAGCCATATTTGGAAGGCCAAAGTGCGTACCCGTCGTGGTGACGCGCTGTCAGGACAGCATACCGGAATCCTGCTTCCTTGGCTTTCTTAAGGTATTCAAGTGGCTGGTAGTCAGGATTGAAAGTTTCTGCCTGACCATAATATTCTTCTCTCGGGTGGTATTTCCCGCCCCAGCGGTATCCTTTTATCATGGTCCAGGATGGCTGTGCTCCCAGCGGACTGTGGATGCCCCAGTGCATGAAGAGCCCCAGGCTGGCCTCAGGGAACCATTGCGCCCCTTTTCGTGGATTTGGGAACTGCACTTCCTTCACGGGAGTGTTTATCACTGAATATGCGCGGTCGATGTCCGACTGCTCGATGTCGTAGTCACCGACGGGCAGCATCAAGGCCGCCAGGATGAAAGTCAGGATTTGTGTCATGTTGCGAATATACGAATATTATCGCAACTATTCCGTCAGCAGGTCTGCAGGGAAGCGTGACAAAGGGTGCCGTTGCCGTTACGGGCGATGAACAGATATTCCTCTTCCGAAGCCTTCTTCACTCCGAATGTGACATTGTCTCCTTCGCGTACCTCGTGGCGGAAACTGAGGTCTATCCTGGTGAACAAACCGCTGGATATCCGATCCTTAGGTAGCATGTTATAGAACATCTCCACGTAGCGTCCGTTGTTCATGTGGCCGTTGAAATCACATTCGCTGTAGCCGATCTCGATGGTCTTGACAAGATCCGGAATGAAATCCGTGAAACGTCTCGGATTGCGGCATGGGACCGGAATCTCGGTAGTCTTGAGGCCGAGGTCCGGATTAACAGGCCTCCTGGAATCAATGTCGATCACGCACCATTCGGTGGTGCCCCTGCCTATTTCTTCTCCCTCGTCATCGGTAATCCTTACGCATCTGTTATACGTAAGGTCTCCTTTGCTCCTGGCCGGCCAGACGAAAATATTGAACAAATCGTACAATTTTGGCCTTATATCTATTTCGAAGGCGGACCTGAGCAGCACCCATGATCTTCCGGATGCTTTCATGACGTCTATTCCCGCGCCTTCCTTTCGGATGTTTTGTCCTATTGCGTTGATGATGCTGTTGCACATCGAAGGTACTGTTGCGTGTCCCTGGAAATCGATGTTCTCAGGGGCGACTGTGTATTCGTAAGAGTTCATGACCTGATGTTTTTTCGTTTTTCCGAGAGCAAAGTTATGTCAATTCGCTTATGTGACGAAAATAGTGTTGTGCAATGAGATAAAAAAGTGATTAAAACCTTGTTTGGCGGAAAAAATGCGCTATATTTGGGACGAAAATCGGAAAATTCTTTAATTCGTCCCACATAAAAAAGGGATATAATTATTTTTAAGGGACTAATATCGGAATTATGAACACTCCTCTGCGCGTCTCAAAAGGCTATGGCAACCAGGTCAAGTATGCTGTCCTGATGCCGCTGTTCTTCTTCGTTTTCGTGCTCATCTATCGCCCTTTTGCCTTCGTGGAATATTTCGATGGCATAGGTGGTGAATCGTGGCAGTTCCATCTCCTGATGCTGACTTGTATCTGCGCCGGAGTCTTTGCTTTGACACGGCTTGTGTTCAGTTTCCTTTACAAGTATATTCCTTTCAAGTGGTGGCATTACGTCGTATGGTGTCTTGGGGAAGTGCTGGCATGCTCCCTTTTCATGGCTCTTTACACTTCGCTTTTCTACCTCAAGAACGGCGGCTTGCTTTATTTCAATGCACTGACATATTGTTTCAACCTTGCCTTCTGCATCCTGATCTATCCTTTCCTCCTGTTGATCCTTATGCGGATCATAACCAACAAGAATTCAGATATTTCCGCAGCGAAGGAGGCTCCTGACGAGGGGCTCGTCAAGTTCTATGACGAGCACAAGAGGCTTAAGCTCACCATCGATCCGTCCGCTATCCTTTATGTGGGTGCGGATGCCAATTACATCAATATCCATTACCTGGAGAACGACAGGGTGAAGAAGTACCAGTTGCGCAATTCGATGAAGAGTTTCGAGGCGGATGCCAAGAAACACGGTCTGGTCCGCTGCCACCGGTCATATTATGTCAATCCTCGTCATGTGAAGGTTTTGAGTCGCGACAAGGAGGGAGTGATCTATGCAGAGCTCACTGCTGAGGGCCTCGGCCGCATTCCTGTCAGCAAACAGTACTACGACCAGCTCGCCAACCTGCTTTAGATGCTTCACTTCGTTCAGCATGACAGGTGTTGTTCAGCATGACAGGTGTCGGTCCCCTGAGGGATACGGCGTTACTCAGCCGCAGCGAAGCGAGGATGGATGTAGCCGTGCCCTCAGGGGCCGGTAAAGGTTAGTAGAAGAGGTTTCGGTAGAAATTGAGGAGGATGGCGTAGCCGCTGAAGAAAGGCCAGAGGATCGGCAAGAACAGACGGACACAGAAATAGACCGTATGCGTCCACGCCTTATCCTTCATCCTCAGCAATATGATCTCGGAAGTAAGCCAAATCGGCAACGCCCCCACCCAGCAGATCACAAACAACGGCAAAGTCAACAGCACCCCGATGAACCTCAGGAACTTGTGCCCATGACGATGTTCCTTGAACTTACCCAGCAACCCCAGGACCCTGTTGTGCAGCTCATCGCACAGCTGGGAATAGATCTCTGCAGGCGGAAGCTCCTTATGCTCAGCGAAATATGACGAAACCTCCAAAGGTACGCCGACCCTTATCTGCGCATCACCGACCTGATGGAAGAAATATTCATAATCAATCCCCACAGGCACCACATACACCGGTTCCCCGAGCTCCTCGCTCGCCTGGTGAGCGATTCTGAATATTCCTTTCTTCACTGGCAGCATACCCCTCTCGGCACGATGCATCCCCTCGCTGTAGATAGTGAAAGGCACCTTGTGACCGAGACACTCAACGATTTCTTCGATAGTCTCAAGATTCTTCGCCACTTCGTGAAGCCCGTCCCTCTGTCGTGCCAGAGGCAGGATCCGCAGCCACCGGAGGATCTTCGCCACTCTTTCTTTCCTGAATATGCTCGCCCTTGCCCCGAAAGCGATCGGCCCCTTGTCGAGGAGCAGTACCATCATCGCATCCATAAGGGCAGCTGAATGGTTAGGAGCCAGCAGGACGCAGGCATTCTTGGGAATATTCTCCACTCCCTCGATGTTCAGGGTTGCGAATCCGGTACGGGTGCATGCATCCACGTATTTCCTCAAGAACCCGTACCAGAAACTCTTTTCCCAGACTTTCCGCTGCATATTACTTTGCCTCTTCGAATCCGAAATACTCACCCTTGCGGTCCGTAGGGACACCTGTCTTCATCCATGCCGGCATCGGCTCGCCCTTGAGATAATGGTCGAAGAACTGGGTTAGCCTGCGGCTGAGGTCCTTGCAATTGCGCCTCTCGCGCAGATTGTGAGCCTCCTTGTTGTATTCAAGGAGCCAGCAAGGCTTGCCAAGGCGCCTGAGGTCGGAGAAGTATTCGATTCCCTGGTACCACGGAACGGCTCCGTCCTCGTCGTTGTGCATGATCAGCACCGGAGTATTTACCTTGTCGGCGTGGAAGACAGGGGAGTTCTCGATGTAGAGATCGAGCCCGCCTTCGTCCCACATAGTCTTGCCAATACGGCTCTGACCGTGCTCATACTGTCCTGCACGAGTGATTCCGGACTCCCAGCGGATTCCTCCGTAGGCAGAAGTCATATTCCCGACTGGAGCTCCCGCACCGGCTGCGGCGAACATATCCGTGCGCGTCACAAGCCATGCTGTCTGGTAGCCGCCCCAACTCTGGCCCTGGATGCCCATCTTGCTCTTGTCTGCGAAAGGATATTTTTCGCAAAGGGCCTCCGCACCGCTGCAGATGCAGTTGTAGGCGCTCTCGCCAGGATGCCCGTCCACATACACGATGTCCGGGATGAACACGATGTAACCCCTTGAGGTGAAGAGGCTTATATTGACTGTGGACCGGGAAGGGGCCGGAGTCCTGAACATGTATAGGTTGTCGGCATTCTTCTCGTAGAAATAGATCATCACAGGCAGCTTGTCGGTAGCCTTCACTCCGTCAGGAATGAATACGAGTCCCTGCAGAGGGGTGCCGTCATACGCCTTCCAGCTGAACAGTTCGGCCTTGCCCCAGCGGTAGTCTGCCTTCTGAGGGTTGATGGCGGTGAGCTTCTGGGAAGTCGTGAAGAAATCATCCGTTGTGTAGAGGTCGTAGCAATTACGGAAATTTCCCTTGGTGAATGCGATACGGTCGACGTCGGCGGCCTTGGCAGCAAAATTGAAACTCACCGTGTCGGTGAAATACTTCAGGGTCTTCGCCGGGCGGGCGAGGTTCAGCATTCCGAATCCGTTGCGCTTGTCGTCTTCGTTAAGGACGCTGAAGGTGACGTTCCCGTTGGCGGGCAGAGAGCGGCCCAGTCCGGACCTGCGCTCGTTCTCGGTGCGGTTGTCGGCTACCGGATTGTTGGTCCTGAAGCGGTTGTGGGTGCTTCGGCCAACGCCTCCGGTCAGGTTGATTGCGGAAGAACCGTCCGGCGCGAACTTCCAGATGTCGTACCTGTCGATGATCAGCACGGCCTGGTCACCTTCGATCCACTGAGGCATCTGGTCGTGCGGAGTCTTGCACTTGGAAGGGTGGTCGTCCAGCTCGTCATGGAACGGGACTCCGCACTGGCCGGTCAGGTTGGCGACCTTGCCGGTAGCGATTTCGTAGGTGTACCAGTTCAGGTCCTCGAAGTTGAAGTAGAGGAGGTATTTACCTTCCGGGGAGACATCCATCCTGCCTACGTTCATCCTTTCGGCGACCTTCTTCCTGGATCCGTCGCGAAGGTTCACCAGAGCGACATCTACCAGCCTTTCATCGCTCCATGCAGACTCGCGGACATACTTGGAATTATCCCTGGAGATTGCCCAGTCGCCCTTCCCGCCGTTCATGAGGCTGACTCCGTCGAAGAACGAAGTAGAGAGAGGAACTATCCTGGTGGTTGGCTCGTCGAGGTTGATGACTGCTGAATATGTCTTCGCCAGGGTGCGGGAGAGCCTCAGCTTCTGCTGCGGCGGCGTGAAAGGAGCATCCCAGCTCCAGATGTCCACCTGGGCCGTCTCGAAATC
>JBGVAE010000144.1:0-43748 GCA_045224215.1 Candidatus Cryptobacteroides sp.
TCAACTGCAACATGATGCGCTGCTGGGGCGGCAATGTCTATGAAGACGAGCCGTTCTACGACAGGTGCGACCGGGAGGGCATAATGATATGGCAAGACTTCTCGATGGCCGGCATCATATACCCGCAGAGCGAAGAATTCACTTCCAAGATCCGCGAAGAGATCACCCAGGTTGTCCTTAAATTCCGCAGCCATCCGAGCATCGCTCTCTGGTCCGGCAACAACGAGAACGACAACTCCCTCCTCTGGATGCTCCCGAAATTCAGGGTGGATCCGAACCGGGACATCATAAGCCGCAAGATCATCCCTGAGATTCTTTATGAATATGACCCTACGCGTCCTTACCTTCCGAGTTCGCCATATTTCAGCGAGGAGGCTTACAAGGCCGGATGCCAGAAGGAGGATATTCCTGAGAACCATCTCTGGGGCCCTCGCGGGTATTACAAGGATCCGTATTACAAGGATGCCAGGACCATATTCGTAAGTGAGATAGGGTATCACGGATGTCCGAACAAGGAGTCCATCGACAAGATGTTCACCAAAGATTGCCGCTACCCTTGGAAAGAGGATGGGGACTGGAACGAGGAATGGCTCACGAAGTCGGTGCGTCCTCTCCCGTATTTCATCGAGTTCGTTGGGAGGAACGACCTGATGACTAACCAGATACGTCTGCTTTTCGGGTTCCGGCCGAAGACTCTCGAGGATTTCATCGGGGCTTCCCAGAGCACCCAGGCTGAAGCTATGAAGTATTTTGTGGAGAAGTTCCGTGGGGACAAGTTCGACAGGACGGGAATCCTCTGGTGGAACGTCCGTGACGGCTGGCCGATCGTGTCAGATGCCATCGTGGACTACTACAATTCCAAGAAACTGGCCTACTACTACATCCGCAACGCCCAGCAGACCGTCTGCCTCCTGATAAACGACCCGGATGTCATCCCTGGCTCGACCGGGAATCTCCTTTCTCTCAAGGCTGTGAACGACTCTCGTCAGGATGCATCCGGCAAGTTCAAAGTCACCGACGTAGCAACTGGGAAAGTGATTTTCAAAGGCAAGTTCAAGGTTCCGGCCAACAACCGCGTCACCCTTGCCGAACTTCCGGCCCCAGCCAGCCAGGGCATGCTTCTCATCGAATATGAGACCGGCGGCAAGTCCTACCGCAACCACTACCTCTACGGCGAACCACCGTTCGACTATCCTACCTACCGCAACTGGATCGAAAAGGCCGGAATATTATCGCAAGATAGTCTTTGAAATTGTTTTTGAATATGAGAAAATGTATTTTTTCTTATCGCGTGATTGCTAAAGGGTTGGGCGTTTTGTTAGCGGCCCTGTTTACTGGTAATGTTTTCGCAATCACCCCTCCTCCCCTTCGACCGTTGCTACCATTGCTGGATACTGCCGTGATAAAGATGAATTTAAGTCTTGTCCCGACCGGAATCCTTGAGGACTTTGGAGAAACACCTGTCATCCTTGATGCTTTCAATGGCGTTTCAACCCTATGTGATACGAACTATGTTAACTTCCGTACTTTGAATGGAATCCTTTCATGTTTGGCCTCTTCCAAGGTCAGAGCCGATTTGGACATACCGTCGGATATCACGGATCTTATGTCCCAGTACTTGGGAAACGGGATCAATCCTGTTGGTGTAGTTGTTTATAAATACAACCATACAAATGATCTTGCTTTGGCAAATCATCTACTGGAAGAGGTTGACAATCAGATATTCGATGCCTATGACTCAGGAGGGAATTGGATAAACCCATATGACGAAAAATACGTTGTTGCCTTTTCCCCCTACATGAATGTAAGTGGCGGAAGTGTCACATATTCTTTTAGGAATAACCTTACTTTTACTAACGAGACCATTACATCTATTCTTTTTAATGCTGGAGATGGCAATGGTTTCCGGCCAGTCCCTCTTGGGAGCAATGTCCATGTTACTTATTCATCACCCCAGAATCCCGTTGAATTGAAACTGAGGGTTACGTTGTCAAATGGAGCGGAACTTGATACACACAGTTTCGTAACAGTTCTTTCTCCTTCCACTTCGGCAGCCAATGGAGACGCGCCTGACTACGTTCAAACTTTTACTTGCGATTCAACATACCTTGGGTATACCAAGACTGTGGAGGGGATGATGAGTGTGAAGTATGCCAGCGGTCACACAAGCCTCATAAAACCGTTGATAGTTGCAGAGGGCTTTGATCCTTTTTCTGATCCGGATGGGATATTCGGTACTGATGGCTCAGGAAGAGGATTTTGCAATATAACAGATATTGATTCTTTGATTAAACAGACTTCATTAGGTTACGATTTGATATACATAGATTGGAAAAACAGTTGTGCTCCAATCCAGTCGAATGCTGAGATTTTGAGGAAGATAATAGAATGGGTCAATACGAACAAGACAAGCACGGAAAAAAATATTCTTATCGGTCAGAGCATGGGCGGATTGATTTCTCGTTATGGTCTCCGAAAGATGGAGCAGGCCGGAATCCCTCATGACGTTAAGGTATACGTCAGTGATGACTCTCCACATTATGGAGTCAATGTTCCCATGGGATATGTTTATATGATTCAGAAAGTACTAGGTGATTTATCAATAGTCAATACTCCAATATTGAAAGATTTGATAAAGATTGTTCTCGACATTTTCTCCGATGATATTTCTAATGCGGATAAGTATATAAGCGAATTATATAACCTTCGTGAAGCACCTTCAGTCAGGCAGATGATGATGCATTATATCTCTCCGGAGACGGTTTATGACTCCCAGATGTATAATGACTTTCAAACCGTTTTGAACGAGATTGGATTTCCCCAGGGAGATACCGGGCAAAGTATCCTAAATTTTACGATCTCAAATGGAGGCCTGAATGGTTATTCAAACAATCTAAATGCACATCTGAATCTTGACAGTGGAGCATATGGGGGCCTGCTCGCTCCTATTATTGGATGGGGAACTTCTAGTCTGCTATTTAGATATACTAAAAGTGGATTCTTTAGATTCTCCAGTCTTATACCTGGAATAGTTGGAACTATGGTTTTATTCTGTGGTCCAAGGATACAAATTAATGTTTATCCGAATTATCAAGCAACACAAGAAGTATATGACTACACATTGAGTTGGAAAAAATATCACGGTATATTACAAAATGAAATAATCGTCAATACTGATTCATTTGATGCCCCTCCAAATTCCTTGACTTATGACAATGATGCTGGCTCTTATTATAGGGTTGATGACAAGGATATCATAATTGATTCAACTTATTATAATAAATGGTGGGGTGGTTATCATTTTAACGCCTTAATTAAAGACAGATTCTTGTTTGTGCCTTCGGTTAGTTCTTTGGCCTATAAGAAACAAAGGAGTAATGTGCTTCTTGCTGATCGGTCAATTGATTTTGCTTCTGATGGCATCAATATGGATCAGATACCTTTTGACGGATACAAGTTTGTCCGAGACACTGCATCATATCATACACGCCTTGACTCGATTGAATTCAGATGGATAGACCGTGCCTCATCATTATCAATAGAACCAACTTTAGACACCCTATTATCCGGACATCGGTTTACATTGAACGATACGACAGTTTTTGTCAGATGGTCCGTTGCCGATACTACTGTTGCTACTATTAATCCTTCCTCTGGGGTTATATCCTTGGCAAGAGGAGGTTCTACTACGGCCTATGCCGATATTGATATAGAAGGTGGCCATTTGAGGCTTTCAAGGGATTTTTTTATGGAAGAAATCCCGTTTCCTGGATTCCCGACATATATAATGTCACAGGTTGCTAATCCTTCTTTTGACGGGGGATATAGTGGGAGTTATACTGTTCAGGCACGAGAATCAGCTTCCGTGGATGTTCTATTCAGACCACAGATGACATGTCATTGGGGAATCAAGTCGAACACAAATGACTCAATAGTATGGACGACAAGTCCATATTCGCCGCATGGTCGTTGGCTAGATTATTTCTGCTACTTCCCAGAGAGTGCAACAGAAAGGATGGTGTACTTCTATGTCTCATATCGTAATCAGGTTTCTCCAATGTACTCTATATTCTGCCGTATTCCTCCGACAATCATTCAGCCGGAAGAAAATGGAAATGAAGGAGAAACGGAATAATAATGCTTAACTATAAAAATTACACTCAAATGGAATCAACATATAAATACTTGTGCCGAATTGCAATCATGGCGATAGCTGCACTTCTGCTTTGTTCCGCATCGTGTGAGAAGATAAATGATGGGACAAATGTAAAATCCAAGGATGTAAATCCATATTCAGAGACAAGGAATGAGAATTATTCTATGATAGGTTTTTATTGGAGAGGAAAACAAATGACGCAATGGGCGCATAATCATTTGTTTACTATAGAAAACGACATTCGGTGGAATATAGTTGATATTAATAAAGAGAATTATATTATTGTTAATGCAAATATGGGGGTTTCAAACATTTGGTTTATCCTACCTTATAATAATGTGGAATTAGAAAGGGAGTACACAGCTTCAGTATACACTTCTATAGCCAAGCTCCGTTTTGATGAATTCTTAAACGAAGAGGGGCAGCCTAGAATAATTAGTGTACCAATGGATGTAAAGGTTATTTATACATATAAAAAGAGGGATGATAAAATTCAGGGAAGATTCTCTTCCGAAGGAGAGGTTAGGGAAAAGCCTGACAGTAATCCTTTGAGTGTGATTTTTCAGAATGGAGTTTTTAATTTGAATTATCATAATAATTTCGCAAAATATACTTTGGACGAATGGCTTTCAGAAACAAATCAGTTACCGTAATTGTTGTCTATACGAATCGTGGAGGGAAGCCGCAGGAGTCTGACAAATAGTCAGCAGGATAGATTGGCTTGTTATTTGATTTATCGTATATTCGTTGATAAATAAACAGAAAGACATAAAATCATGAAAGGAGATTCATTATTCGCATTGATCGCCGGGGCGGCTGCAGGCCTGACCCTCGGTCTGTTGTTCGCCCCGGAGAAGGGCGAAGATACCCGCCGCAAGGTAAGACACGTCGCAGAGAAGGGCTGGGATGAGTTCACCGAGGCTGCCGGCGAAGGCTGGGACAACGCCAAAGAAACCTTCGAAGACATCAAGGAGAATGCCGAGGACGCAACATCCAGGCTCAGGGCTCGTGCGCGTCTCGCCCGCAGGGACCTCAAGGACCTGAAGGCAACGCTCCAGGACCAGACCGCAGAATTCACCGAGGAAGCCCGCGCCAAGATCGTAGAGAAGCTGGACAAACTCGAGAAGGCACTAAGGAACGACATCGCCGAAGCAGAATCGGTTGACGAGCAGGTACAGGAGGAAGCTCAGAAAGCGTAGTTATGGGCAATTTCACAAGACCGGTCGAAGATCTTGAGAAGCAAGCCTCTGACTACATCGACCTACGCATCGACGACCTCAAGCTCAGGACAGCCAAAGGACTGTCAATGACCTTGAGCAAGTTGGTGTATCTGGTCCTGGTGCTTTTCGTCGTGTCCATCATCTTGATTTCGCTTGCCATAGGCGGAGTGATGGGGATCGGCGAATTGCTGGGCAGCTACGCCGGCGGCGCCGCCATAGTGGCAGGTTTCTTCCTGCTTGTCCTTGGTGTGCTGGTTTTGCTCAGAAAGAGACTTTTCAGGGATTCCTTCGTCCCGATGTTCATAAAGATGTTCTTTGACGAAGACAAGTGACAGAGTTATGAAGTACAGCGAGATAAAGACGATGGATGAGCTAGAGAAGGCTCAGAAATATGTCAGCAAGAGGATAAACGCCAAAGGAAACTCTGTCCGCGATTCCTTCTGCGAAGTCAAGGACACTTTCTCTGCCACGAACCTTCTGGCGACCGGCCTCAAGTCGGTCTCGTCAGTCGTTCCTTTCGACAGGATGCTGCTGAGAGCGGTGTCCACCCTTAAGCAAAGACTTTTAAAATAACCTTTCCATGAATATATTCAGAGAAAGAGTGGAGGCTGTCCGGGCGATGATGCGTTCGAAGGGCTGGGATGCCGTCGTCCTTACTGGCAGCGATCCGCACAACAGCGAATATTCAGCCCCCCGGTGGCTCCAGGCCTCCTGGGTGTCAGGTTTTACAGGCGAAGGCGACCTGGTGATAACTGATGACCATGCAGGCGTCTGGACCGACACCAGGTACTTCATCCAGGCTTCCCGCCAGCTTCCGGGTTCCGGAGTGGAGCTGCACAAGACCAGGGTGCCCGGGCAGGTGCTGATACCGGAATGGCTCTCCGGGCATTTCTCTGAATATGACAGTGTGATCGTGGCAGTGGACGGCCTCGGGATGAATGCTGCGGCTGTCCTGGACATCAAGAAAGCCATCGGAGAGAAAGCTATAGTAGTTGATGCTCCGGACATGCTGGACCCTCTTTGGAAAGACAGGCCAGCCATTCCTCAGACTCCTGTTATCACCCTCGGCGCGGAAACCGTGGGCTGGTCCCGGGAACAGAAACTTTCCTGGATCCGGAAATGGCTCATGGACAATGGCTCAGATGCAATCCTTCTGACAGCCCTGGATGATATTGCCTGGATGCTGAATGTCCGCGGACAGGATGTGGAATACAATCCTGTCGTGATGTCGTACCTGCTTGTCACGATGGACAACACGGTGTGGTTCGTACGGAAGGGTCCCGTTGAGGCTGATGACGAAGAAACGGAAGACAGTTTCTACGAGCTAGAATCCGACGGAGTGACCATCCAGGATTATTCCGATATCGGGGTGGCCCTTTCGGAAATAGTTGACGGAGAATATGTAAGCCGCCTGTTCGTGGACACTTCCACCTTGAACTACAACCTCTACAACATCCTGAAAGAGAATATTCCTTCATCGAACCTTACTTCCGGAAAGTCTCCGGTGGCGCTCCGGAAAGCCGTCAAGAACGACGTGGAGATTGCCGGGATGCGTGAGGCCCATCTGGAAGATGGAATCGCTATGGAGAGGTTCCTCTTCTGGCTCGAGAGGATGGTCGAGGCAGGAGAGCCGGTCAATGAATATGAGGCTGCCCTTCAGCTGCATTCCTTCCGCTCCGGGATCGAGGGCTTCCGGGGAGAGAGTTTCGAGACCATTTCGGCTTACGGCGCCAACGCCGCCCTGCCTCACTATGTGACTCCGGAAAACGGATCCGCCGAACTGGACGCACGCGGCCTCTATCTCAGCGACTCCGGCGGACAGTACCTTTTCGGCACTACGGACATCACCCGCACCATTCCGCTGGGTCCTTGCACCCAACTCGAGAAGGAGGACTATACCCTTGTACTGAAGGGACATATCGATCTTGCCAAGGCAGTGTTCCCTTCAGGAACCGCTGGCTGCCAGATTGATGCACTGGCTCGCGAGCCACTCTGGGCTTCCAAGCGCAATTTCGGCCACGGAACGGGCCATGGGGTGGGATTCTATCTCAACGTCCACGAAGGGCCTCAGGACATCCGGCAGAATTTCAACCGCCAGCCTCTGGTTCCGGGAATGATTACTTCCGACGAGCCGGGAATATACCGTGAGGGCAAGCACGGCATCCGCCACGAGAATCTGGTGCTTTGTGTCGATGCCGGTCGGAACGATTTCGGCCAGTGGTGCAGCTTCGAGACCCTGACTCTCTGCCATTTCGATACGTCAATAGTGATAAAGGAACTCCTGGACGCTTCCGAGATAGCTTGGCTCAATGCCTACAATGCAAGGGTTTTCCAGACTTTGGCTCCACGGCTTCCTTCTGAAGTCGCCCAGTGGCTGCGCGGCAAAACGCTGCCGATCTGACAAATTATCGTATATTTGTACCGGACATGGGAAAAGGGAATCCGGTGCAAGTCCGGGACTGTGCCCGCAGCTGTGAGGCCTGATCAGTTTACAGCAATCTATGCCATTGCCGTGCCCATGCCGGCGAGAAGGCGCTGCAAAAGACCGAGTCAGAAGACCTTGCCTGTGTCAAGTCAAACCAAGGAGATGCCCGGGGGCAGGCATTCCTCGGATTTGTGAATATGTTCCAGGCAACCTGTTTGCTTACATTCCTGCTGTCGGCCATCTTTCCGGCAGCCATGCCAAACTTGTACGAGCCCTCAGGCTCGCACGAGGAGCAGGCCGATACCCTTAGGGCTTCTAAGGTTTCAGACCATCGTTCCGGTCGGGAAAGACTGCACACAGGCGTTCCTGTCATCGAAATCGGGACTTCCCTGATCGAGCGTTCCGGCGCCAGGGAACTGCATGAAATCCTTCGCATCCTGCCGGGTCTCAACGTCAAGGACTATGGTGGCATCGGCGGCATGAAGACAGTCTCGGTACGCGGCCTCGGGTCCACACACACAGCTGTCTGCATGGACGGGATGATGCTAAGCGACGTTCAGCACGGAAGCATAGACCTTTCGGGATTCGACCTGGATGACACCGGAAACATCCTGGTCGACATCGGCTCTGCCGACGGGGTATTCAAGCCAGCCCAGGCTTTCGCCTCCGGCAGCCTTATTTCCCTTGCCGGCAAGTCTCCTGACCTCGAAGGAAAGACCTCAAGACTGTCCGCAAGGATGACTTACGGGTCTTTCGACACCTACAAGCCAAGCCTGCGTTACGACCAGAAGATTTCAGATGGCTGGGTGCTTTCAGCCCGCGGCAGCTATCTTTCCAGCCAGGGAAACTATCCCTTTGAATATGCCGCCTTGTCCGGCGGAAGTACCCGCCTTCGCCGGGAGGGAAGCGACGTTTCTGCCCTGAAGTCCATGGTACGCCTTGAGGGGAATATGCGAAATGGAGGCACCCTGCGTGCTGCTGCAAGCTGGACGGATTCCGAACGCGGAATACCCGGCCCCGTGATCCTGTACGTGCAGGACCCGACAGAGCGGATATGGAACAAGGACCTTTCATCTACGATAAGTTATGAATCTGCGCAGGATGGTTCTGCCTGGCATTACCGTGTTGGCGGTTCGTTCCGCAAGACACGTGACAGGTACACCAACACCGACGCTGTGTACCCGACTCCGGTGGATGACCGGTACCTGCAGCAGGCGTTTACAGCCAGCGGAATCTTGGAAAGGGTGGTACCCATGGGTGGGTTTGGACAAGAGATTCGTTTTGTCCTTGCGCAGGACATCACGGTCACCGGTCTCGAGGCAAACACCATAGTCTGCCCGGATCCTTTTCGTTTTGGCAGCTACACTTCTGCCGCGGCTAGATATTCAGGGAACCGCCTGAGGGCGACAGCCAGTCTTACGGCTGTTTATCTGCACGAAACATCTTCGGGTTCTGAACCGGCCAAGGAGACGGCTCCGGACCGCAGCCGCCTCAGCCCTTCGCTGAGTGTCTCGTACCTTGTCGCGGAGGGGTTGTATTTCCGGGCCTTCGTGAAAGATGGATTCAGGGTCCCAACGTTCAACGATCTGTATTACGACCGGGTGGGCAGCATTTCCCTCGTTCCGGAGAAGGCTTTCCAGTCCGGAGCCGGGCTGACCTGGAAGGGAAATGTCGGGGATGCCGTTCTTGACCTTACGGCCGATGCCTACCATAACAGGGTGAGAGACAAGATCGTGGCTATCCCTACCATGTTCGTCTGGAGGATGCGGAACCTGGGCAGGGTGAGCATGACGGGAGCAGATCTTTCGGTTGGGATGAGTCTTCCAGTCGGGGAATATTCCTTGAGATCGGATGCTTCCTGTTCTTTCCTGAGGGCGGTGGACCTGTCGGATCCTTCGGCCAAGAACTACGGTCACCAGATCCAGTACACTCCGAGGTCGAGTGGTTCGTTGAGTTCTTCATTGTTCAAGGATGGGTTTTCCTTGAATTATACTTTGATTGCTGTCGGGAGAAGATATTTCCTTCCACAGAATCTGCCGGAGAATGCCCTGGAGGCCTATTTCGACCACAGTGTGGCTGTTCGGAAGTCTTTCAGCCTCCGCAGCTGCACCCTGGACATTGCCGCCGAGGCACTTAACCTCGCCGGCCGCAATTACGAGATTGTACACAGTTATCCGATGCCCGGAAGACAGTTCCGGCTGACGATGACGCTGATGATATAATTATTGAATATTTATAAATTAAATCTAATAGACATGAAACAGAGATTATTTTGGGTTGCGGTGTTCGCAATCATTTGCTTCGGGACGGTTTCGTGCATCGACGACCGCAAGAAAGAGGACTCTATCAGTACAGGTGCCTACGTGCTGAACAACGGAGCCTGGGGAGAGAACAACGCCACCATCAGCAGGTATGACCTCTCAACCAAGGCTGTTTCAGGACGGGCTTTCCAGGCAGCCAACGGCTCACCACTCGGCGACCTTGGCCAGGACATACTTTTGTTCGGAGAAAAGATATTAATCGCCGTGAACGGCTCCAAGACCATATTCGTAACAGACAGGGACCTCAAGATTGAAAAAACCATCACGGCAGAGAATGCAGGCAACCAACTCTCTCCAAGATACCTCTGCAGCGGAGGCGGCAAAGTCTATGTGACTTATTATGAAGGATTCCTGGGTGAAATCGACCCGACTGCATATTCGGTTAGGACGACCGCCGTAGGGCCGAACCCTGACGGATTGGTTTATTACGAAGGCAAGATATACACTGCCAACTCCGGAGGTTATCTCTACCCGACCTACAATAACACGGTGTCAGTGGTGGATGCTGCTTCCTTCAAGGAAACTTCCACCATCACGGTCAACGTCAACCCTTCCGCCATCACCCAGTCCGGAGGAGGAATATTCGTGTACAGCTTCGGCAACTATGCCGATGTGGCTCCGAAGGTGCAGCGTATCGATCCTTCCACCTCGAAGGTTACCGACCTCCCATATTCCTCTCCGTCAGGAATCGCTTCCTGCAAAAGTTACCTTTACGTCCTTTGCGGAGGATATGACGAGAACTGGAATCCGCTTCCGGGAACCGTGTACAGGTATGATACCGCTGAAGGCAAGGACCTTGGCAACTTCGTCACCGACGGGACCACTATGCCGAACGCCTATTCGATCTCGTTCTCAAAGGGCCATCTGTGGGTAGGCTGCTCCGACTACAAGACAAACGGAGATGTCTACCTGTTCGACGCTTCAACGGGCAAACAGGTAGACAGATTCGACAGTCAGGGACTCAACCCTATAAAGGTGGTGGAGTAGCCTATCCGTTCAAGGCATCTGCGGACTTGATGTATTTGGCCAGGTCTTCCTCGGACACGTGGTAGTTCTGCATGTCTCCGGAGAAATACTGGTCGTATGCACCCATATCCACGAATCCATGGCCAGAAAGGTTGAAGAGGATGGTCTTCGCCTCTCCGGTCTCCTTGCATTTCAGAGCCTCCTTCACGGTGGCTGCGATGGCATGGCATGATTCCGGAGCAGGTATTATACCTTCCGTGCGAGCGAAGAGGACTCCGGCCTTGAAGGAGTCAAGCTGCTCGATGTCAACGGCTTCCATGAATCCGTCCTTCATCAGTTGAGACATTATGACACCGGCTCCGTGGTAGCGCAAGCCTCCAGCATGGATGGATGCCGGCTTAAAGGAGTGTCCGAGGGTGTACATAGGGAGGAGCGGAGTCATACCGGCCTCGTCTCCGAAGTCATATTCGAACTTTCCACGCGTCAGCTTAGGGCAGGAATATGGCTCTGCGGCGATGAAGCGGGTCTTCTTTCCGTCTTTGATGTTGTGCCTCATGAACGGGTATGCGATGCCGCTGAAGTTGGATCCGCCTCCGAAGCATGCGATGACGATGTCCGGATATTCCCCAGCAATCTCCATCTGCTTCTCAGCCTCCAGTCCGATGATGGTCTGATGCAGGCAGACGTGGTTCAGGACGGAGCCAAGAGTGTATTTGCAGTTAGGAGTAGTCACTGCAAGTTCGATAGCCTCCGAGATGGCACATCCGAGGGAGCCCTGGTCCATGGGGTTGGCTGTGATGATGTCCTTTCCGGCCCTGGTGGACATGGATGGGGAAGGGGTGATGGTCGCTCCGAAGGCCTGCATGATGGATTTGCGGTAAGGCTTCTGGTTGTAGCTCACCTTGACCATGTAGACTGCGCACTCCAGTCCGAACTTCTTGGCTGCATAGGAAAGGGCACCTCCCCATTGGCCGGCACCGGTCTCCGTAGTGATGTTGGTAATTCCCTGTTCCTTGGCGTAATATGCCTGGGCGAGGGCGGAATTGAGCTTGTGCGATCCTGCAGGAGACACACTCTCGTTCTTGAAATAGATGTGCGCAGGGGTTCCCAGGGCTTCTTCAAGTTCGTAGGCCCTCACCAGAGGGGTACACCTGTAGCTTGAATACTGTTCACGTACAGGTTCCGGGATAGGGATCCATTCGTCGGTTTGGTTGAGTTCCTGGTCAGCACATTCCTTACAGAAGATAGGGTAGAGATCCGCCGGCTTCAGAGCCTCGTGGGTTGCCGGGTTGAGGATAGGAAGCGGCTTGTTAGGCATGACAGCCTGCATGTTGAACCATGCTGTCGGAATTTCACTCTCTGGGAGCAAGTACTTTTTTTGTCTCATGGCAGTTCGTTTTTATGGTTGTCGATATAAATGTATGTGCATAAAAAAAAAGATGGCGCGCTGTAAGTCAGCGTGCCACCTTAAAACCCCTTGAATGGTAACTACGACGAGCGACTTACAGCTAAAGACTGCAAGTGCGCCACCAGAAGTTATTGTTCGTAAACTTTACCATTCTTTGCAAAGGTGAAGAAAAAAAATCTAATATCCAACACTTATGCGATAAAATTCACTTGGACGAATGCATTGACCGCCGTAGCAACGAAGAGGCAGATGATGAGGGTGGCAACCACGACGCCGATCACCTTGAGTCTCTTGAACCAAACCTGGTTGTTCCAGCCAACGGTCTGGAACATGCTCCAGAATCCGTGTACGAGGTGCAGCCAGATAGCGGCGAACCAGACCAGGTAGATAAGTAGCATCCACCATTTGCTGAAGGTTGCCTCGAGGAGGAGATAAGGATTGTTCTCGAAGTTTCCTATTCCGAACATCTCCGGAAGCTGCATCTTTGCCCAGAAGTGGGAAAGGTGGAAGAACAGGATGCCGAGGATCACGATTCCGAGGACGAACATGTTCTTTGCAGACCATGAGTCGGCAGCAGCAACGCTCTTCTCTTCATAACGCTTCAGGCCTCCGCGTGCCTTGATGTTCTTGTAAGTGATGTAGCATCCGTAGACGATGTGGATGAGCACACCGAGTGCAAGGATAGGCACCATGATGTCTATGAACGGGGTGGACATGAAATCGCAGCCCAGTTTGAAGAGGCCGTCTCCCTTGGAGAAGAGGATTTCGTCATTGGCCGCAACTCCGAACTTTCCAGTGAACGAGTCGATTACCGAGAAGAAGTTGATCGTGCCGTGAAGGAGCAGGAATATGATAAGAAAAGCTCCGCTGATAGCCTGGATGAGCTTCCTGCCGATAGAATAATGGAACGCGTTTGCCATATTCGTGAATTTTGTGGTAGTAGCGGGGGTGGGGCATGATCCCACGACCTCCGGATTATGAATCCGACGCTCTAACCAGCTGAGCTACCCCGCCATCAGTATTAAAAAAAACACGGAACGCTTGATGGCAAACGCCCGTGCCTTTGTTGAGATAGAAGGATTCGAACCCTCACTGACAGAGCCAGAATCTGTAGTGCTACCATTACACCATATCTCAATGTTGTCCGCCACTAGTTTCGTAACGGGATTGCAAAAGTAGAGATTAATCTTGAAATATCAAAATCTTTTTGATCTAAGTATCATATCACCGCCCCCAGGTCGCGGAGCGTCGAGACAAGAAGTGCGGTGTCAATGTCCTGGACGGGCTTGCCTTCCGAGAGGCTCTGCACAGCGGCGATACCCGCCGCTTGTCCAAGTCCCATGCAACTCGCTTGTACACGAAGAGAGGCCAGGGCTTTACGGTCTGCAGAAATGCAGCGTCCGGCGATAAGAAGATTTGGGAAGTCTTTGGTTATCAAAGCTCTGTAAGGAACATACGCGGCTTGCTGAAGCCTTATGACCTCCTGACCGGAACCCTTCGCCGCATGTACGTCGATAGGATGGGCTCCCCTGGAGATGCTGTCTGGATATTTGAATCCGGACACATATTCCTCTGCAGTGACCGTATGAATTCCGAGGATGCGTCGGCTCTCGCGGATCCCTGCCTGTGGGGCGGTGGAGGCTACATAGCAATCCTTGAATTCCGGAGCAATCTTTCTTAAAGCATCGGTGAAAGTGAATATATCCTCGCGGAGCTGGCATTCTGCCGCAGTGAAATTACGGTTGTCAGTGGAGTCTGCGGCAGTTCGGGTGATGTTCACAGCTACGCTGCCCCTGTGCATCACGTCGTTGAACCAAGGACCTCCGAAATCTGGAAGCGGGGATCCTTCATCCTTGAGTTTCAGGAGTTTCTCGCGGATTGGCTTGCACTCGCTCGCACCGTGTTTCCCACTGTGATGCATGTACTGCTGCATCATATCGCTGTCGGTATCAACCCCAGAAAGGACGAAACAGAAGGAAGAAGGCTGGACTCCGCCATCCTCAGACGGCTGCATCGGCACCCCTGCAAGATGGCAGAGGTCGGCATCGCCCGTGGCATCTATGAAGCGCTTGGCGGAGAGAGACTCGAGGCCGTTCTTGTTCTCGATGAATACGTTGACCATCTTTTTCCCTTCCATCTCGCATCCGATCATGGACGAATGCATGAACAGGTCCACTCCGGCCTCCAGAACCATCCGCTGTGCGCACAGCTTGTAAAGCTCGATGTCGAAATCTACGTTGCCCTTCGGCCATTCCACGAATGCCCCGTCAAGTTCTTCCAGACGTCCTATGAACTCCCATGGGATACCGCCGATTACTCGTTCCCCGGCAAAGCCGAACTCGCTGATCGGAGCCACGTATCCCATCGTAGCCATTCCGCCCAGGAATCCGTATCGTTCCACCAATGCGGTCCTGGCTCCTCCCCGGGCCGCCGCGATCGCGGCTATGAAGCCGGCGGGACCGCCACCGCAAACCACAACGTCATAGCTGCCTGCCGGATGAACTGCCGGAAGGGCGGCAGAGTTCCCTGAGGTATTGCATGCCGTGAATACTTTCCCAGAAGCCAGGCTGAGGGCTATGACCCCGGTCGCGCCTTCTTTCAAAAACACTCTTCTGTCCATACAGCTTGCTAATCTACGATTATTATTCGACAGTGTCAACAAAAAACGTTAATATTGCACAAAGGTTGTGCAAATTTGATTATATTTGTTCCATGAAAGATATCACCTTGAAGACCATAGCCGGTCACTGCGGATGCTCCATCACCACTGTGTCCCGCGTTATCAACGGGAATTTCGAGAAGTACCGGATAAGCCGGAAGATGGCGGAGACCGTGATGGCGGAAGTGACCCGCACGGGTTATATTCCTTCGTTCACGGTACAGAGCCTCCAGAGCAAGCGTTCCAGGATGATCGGACTGCTGTTGCCTTCGATCGCGAACCCATATTTCGCGGACATGGCGAGCCATATTGTGTCTGAACTTTACAAGTCGGGCTATACGGCGATCCTGGTTGATACCATGGAGGATGCGGCGAGGCTGGACAGGAGCGCGAGGGCTTTGCTGATGCGGCGTGTAGAAGGAATGATAGCCGCCCCTTGCGGGGAGGATCCTTCAGTCCTTGAAATGATAGGGAAGGAAGTCCCTCTGGTATTGGTGGACAGGTTCTACGAGAATACAAGCCTTTCCTATGTGACCACCAATAATTTCAAGGGTGGATACGATGCTACCAGGATGCTTATCGGGGCCGGCCATAGGAGGATAGCCTGCATCCAGGGCGAGCTGGATTCCATGCCTAACCATGAGAGGGTAAGAGGCTTCATGAAGGCCATGGGGGAGGAGGGCCTCACTGAAAACGCTATGCTGTCAGGGGATGCTTTTTCCGTCCAGAACGGGTACCTTTCCACAAAGATGTTGCTGTTCAGCAAGGAGCCCCCTACTGCGATATTCGCCCTCAGCAACACCATCATGCTGGGAGCCTTGAAGGCCATCCGGGAATCAGGACTTTCCGTTCCCGAGGACATTTCTTTGATAGCTTTCGACGATAACCTCTACATGGACTATCTGACCCCTTCGATAACCCGGGTCAGCCAGCCGGTGGAGAACATGGCCAAGCTCGCTGTCAAGATCCTGTGCGACCATCTCGACAATAAAGGAACTGTTTCTGCCAGTTCACAGATACTCCTTTTACCATCGATAATCCGGGGAGAGTCGATCGCAGGTGTTTGATTTTTGCGCAAAGTTTGTGCAAAAATCGTTCATTTTTTTATGTAAAAATGGCTGGGTGGGAATCATCGGTATTCAATAATTTCTTAATTTTCGAAAAAGGTAAGACCAATTATCTCTCAAAACCCAAGTGATATGAAATCATTCGATCTCAAAAAACAGATTGCCAGAATGGGAAGAAACCGTTGGGTTCCCATTTTGGCAGCGCTGCTCTGGACAGGGTCCCTTGCATTCGCACAGAATGTGGTAAGGGGTACCGTCACGGATGAAAAAGGGGAGCCTCTCCCTGGAGTTTCCGTGGTCGTCAAGGAGGCAGGCAAGACTGTTACGGGAGTACTGACCGACTTGAACGGGCAGTATTCACTTACAGTTCCTGCAGGTGCCGACCTGGAATTCAGTTCCGTGGGCTTCCAGGCTCAGACTTTTCCTGCCGGCCAGGTGCCGGGGAATATTTCCCTCTCTACCGACGTACTTCAGGAATCTGTGGTCATCGGTTATGGTACCGTGAAGAAGAAGGACGTACTCGGATCCATTTCCACCGTCCGTGAGCAGGATCTCGTGAACCGCAAGACCGGCAACGTAGTTGAGTCCATGCGTGGTATGACTTCAGGTGTGAAGATTACCAGCAGTGGTCAGCCAGGTTCCGGATCGGCGATCCAGATCCGTGGTATCGGTTCCTTCACAGGCAACTCTCCTTTATTTATAGTGGATGGTTCCTACGGCGGCAGCGAACTTGGTCTCAACGTGGATGACATCGAGTCCATCCAGGTGCTCAAGGACGCATCTTCGGCTGCAATCTACGGATCCCGTGCAGCAAGTGGCGTGGTCATCATCACGACAAAGAAGGGAAAGGCCGGTCCTCTGAAGGTCACGGGCGACGCTTCTGTCCAGTTGTACTGGCTGCCTCGTTACGACCTGATGGATGCCGAGACTTACAAGCTGTACGACGATCGTGCTTACCAGGAGGCGATGCTCCAGGGTGTGGCCGGAGTCACCAAGACCCAGAACCACTACGACGGAAACACCGACTGGCAGGATGAGATGCTTCGTACAGGAATCCTCCAGAACTACAATGTCTCCCTCTCCGGCGGCAACAACGACATCCGCTACTATGTATCCGGCAACCACAAGAGGGACGCAGGTGCCTTGAATTACACCGGTTACCAACAGACTGGCTTCAGGATCAATACTTCCGGAAAGAAGGGAATCTTCGAATTCGGTGAGAACTTCTTCTTCAACAAGGCAAAGACGCAGAAGTTGAATACGGCCACCGGTTGGATCTGGTCCAACTTCATCGCCATGCCACCTACCATTCCTGTCTATGACGAGAGTCATCCTGGAGGCTACGGCTACGGAGACCCTGACCGTGCGAACACCTACGCTCTCAACCCGGTCGGATACGAAGAGCTCTACCATGCCGTGAACGACGAGCAGTATCTCTACGGAGACGTCTATGGCTTGCTGCATCTCTACAAGGACATCTTTTCCACTAAACTCAACGTTTCCTACAAGAACTACTTCGGAGAGACTTCCACCCTCCGCAAGAAGGGCAACTGGACGATGGGCCAGGGAGACGATGCCGCCTATCTCGGCTATTCCACCGCCAAGCACGACAAGCTCCTTATAGAGAATACCTATAATTTTGATTATACGTTCGGGCAGAACGTGGTGAACGCCGTTGCAGGTTTCTCTTATGATACCTTCCATGAGGAATATCGTGGCGAGAGCAAGCTCGATCCGCTTACCATAGGAGACCGCTACATCACCTCCATCACTTCCGCTACGGGCACGCAGACTGCCACCGGAAGTTATATCGAATATGCCCTCATCTCTTATTTCGGGCGTCTGAATTATTCCTTCGCCGACCGCTATCTCCTTCAGTTCACCGCACGTCGGGATGGTACATCCCGCCTGCCTGCAGGCAACCGCTGGGCCAACTTCGCTTCAGCTTCAGTGGGCTGGCGTATCAGCAACGAGCCGTTCTTCAACGTGTCCTGGATCGACGACCTCAAGCTCAGGGCCAACTACGGTACCCTCGGTAATTCGAACATCGGAGCCTGGGATTACATCTCAACCTTGAACACCGCTCCTCGTGCCATCATGGACGGTGACGAAAAGGCAATCGGTATCACTCTTTCCAACCTGACCAACAACGACCTGGTCTGGGAGAAGAAGACCACCGCAAACGTAGGTCTTGACCTGACCGCTTTCAACCGCAGGTTCACTGCTTCCGCAGAGTGGTTCCTCTCCAAGAGTACGGACCTCCTGCTTTCCGCTCCTATACTCTGGACAACCGGTAACGAGGGTGGAGCTCCTACCGTCAACGCGGGTTCCCTCCAGAACACCGGTATCGAGGTGGAACTTGGCTGGAACGACCATGTGGGTGATTTCAGCTATTCCATCAGCGGTAACGTATCCACCTTGAAGAACAAGATCCTCAAGCTCGGTTACGACAGCACCGTTTCCTATACCTCGACCTCCATCTCCGAGGTAGGACAGCCTTTGGGAATGTGGTATCTCTACAAGACCCTGGGAATCTTCCAGAGTCAGGAGGAAATCGATTCCTATGTCAATGCCGAAGGCAAGATCATCCAGCCAACCGCTCTTCCTGGAGACATCAAGTACGACGATTATGACGGAAACGGACAGATCTCCTCTACCGACCGCCAGGTCGTGGGCAGCCCTTGGCCTAAACTCTATGCCGGACTCAATGTAAGCCTGGCATGGAAGAATTTCGATATCGGCATCCAGGGCTACGGACGTTTCGGACATCTCGTTTATAACGGAGCCAAGGCTACCGCCGGAGATTTCGTGAACAACAACAATAACTTCAACGGCTACAAGCCATGGACGCAGGAAGATCCGACGACGGACACTCCTCGAATCATCTTCGGTGACTCCCGCAACTCCCGTGGTGACCAGGACCGCTGGCTGGAAGATGGTTCCTTCTGGCGTTTCAGCGACATCGCCCTCGGATATTCCATCCCTGCTTACATCGTAAAGAAGATGGGAATGGACAGGATCCGTTTCTCCGTCATCGGCAAGAACCTGATTACCTTCACTAGGTACACGGGTCTGGATCCGGAGTTCGCGGACAGCGGCATCTATTCCATCGGATATGACGGTTGCTCGTTCCCGAACCCTCGTTCAGTCCAGTTTGCAGTTTCATTCACATTCTAATACCGGACTAAGATGAAAAGATATATATTAAGTTTCGCCTGCATCCTTGCAGCAATCTCCCTGTTCTCTTCCTGTGGAGAGGAATATCTCGACATCGAGAACGGCAACAGCCTCAACACCAGTATGTACTGGAAGACTGAGGAGGACATGAACACGAACCTGATCGCAGTCTACAACATGTTCTACCGTCAGGGAACATGGACCAGGAACATCTACACCCAGCTGAACGGCATGGCGGACGACGGCGTCAGCTATGCCGGCTGGACGGAACTCAACGAATGGACGAAGTTCAAATACACCAACTACAACTTCGCGGAAGGCCAGGCAAAGATCTGGAGGGAGCATTGGACCGCCATAAACAGGGCGAACCAGGTGCTCGACCATATCGACGACCCTGAAATCGTCTTCGCCAACGAAGAGGACCGCCTTGACATCAAGGGCCAGGCTCTCTGGCTCAGGGCGTTTTATTACTATTATATGGTGGCTCTCTGGGACAACATCCCTCTGCTGCTCAAGACTTCTTCCGCCGGAGACCAGCCTGCCAACTCAACGCCGGACGAGATATTCACCGAAATGGAGAACAACCTTGTAGAGGCTATCGGTTATCTTCCGCTGACCCGTTCCAAGGAAAAGGCTCGCCCTACCAAGGGAGCCGCTTACGGCCTCCTGGCCCGCTACTATGCCCAGCATCACAAATGGTCCGACGCAGCCAAGTGCCTGGAATGGATCATAGAAGGTGAAGGCAAGAGCCTTTATTCCCTGGAACCTAACTGGCAGGACAACTTCAGCAACAAGAAGGAGAACAACGTGGAATCTCTCTATGAGATCCAGTTCTCGCTTGTCAATTACGTAGGATTCGACCAGACGGACAATTACCGCGACGCCAACGCACAGCTGGGAACCCAGATCGAGGTCAACCAGTCCCCTAAGGGCACGGGTTGGAACAACGTCGAGGGCAACAGGTGGATCGTAGAATACTTCAAGCGCGAGAAGACGACCGAAGGCAGGAACGATCCTCGTCTGTATTACACCTGCTGGTACGACCAGGCCACGACCGACTTCCCTGAGAACGGCGATCAGCTGATCTACGGAAAGACTTGGTCTGACGGTTATTCCGACAGCGGCAACCGCGTGTTCATCAAGAAGTACTCTACAGACGTGGTGCCTCTCTACTACTGGAACGACAACAACTTCCGTTCGATCCGCCTCGCCGACATGCTCCTTCTGTATGCCGAGGTGCTGAACGAAGTCAACAAGGGTCCGAACGCCAAGGCTGTGGAATATGTCGACAGGGTGCGTACCCGCGTCGGCCTCCCTACCCTTGCCGCCAGCACTTATTATGATGGAGCCAAGATTGCTTCCGACTATTCCGCCTTCAAGGAGCACATCAAGATCGAGAGGGCCCTCGAGACCGCTTTCGAATGCGTCCGCTGGATAGACCTCAAGCGTTGGGGCTTCGATGATGCTACCGTCAAGGAACTTCAGGGCCGTGATGTCGACTTCAACAACTTCGTCCTCGGCAAGCACGAGAGACTTCCACTCCCTCAGCGCGAGTGCGACAACAATCCGAACCTTGAGCAGAACCCTAATTATTAATGGATATGAAAAAGATCACATATATTCTGATCGGCGCCGCCTTGGTTTCCCTGCAGTTATCCTGCACCAAGAACGAGGCGACATGGATCGAGGATCCTAACTACAAGATCCAGAGCGACGAATGCCTGTTCGCTGTGTATCCTGTCGCAGCGGCCGTCCCGGCTGAGGGTGGCGAGGTTGAGTTCACCATCACCGGCACGGACAACTGGACGATAGAAATCGGCGAAGTGAACACTGCCAAGACAAACTGGGTAGTGCTTGACCAGACTTCCGGAAGCGGAAAGACCACAGTCAAGGCGCAGGTGTCCCAGTCGACATCATTCGTTAAGAACCGTTCGATGGTCCTCCTGGTTTCCAACGGACAGAAGACCCTGAAGACCAAGATCGTTCAGGGCCTGCTGACCCTGGCGGACGACGAGGTCCTCATCAACGGCCTCATCTGGGCCAACCGCAATGTCGGGGAGCCTGGGAAATTCGTAGATGACATCGATGATATAGGCATGTGCTACCAGTTCAACCGCAAAGTCGGATGGGAAGGCGGAAAGGCTAACCCTGATTTCGTGGCCGCAGCGAACAGCTATGTCCCATCAGAGGGAAACGATTGGGTCACCAATGCCTGGACTCAGGAGAACAACCCTTGCCCTGAGGGATGGAGAGTTCCGACAGGCCAGGAGGTATGCGACCTCCTCGGAGATTCCGAGGCTAACCTGAAGGCTGTATCCGTGAACGGTACGGCGGCCAACGGCTTCAAGCGCCGTGGCTACATAGTGGGCGTGGACAAGTCCATCGCCGCCGGACTTACCAAGGAGAACGTCACCGCAAGCGGAGCCTTGTTCATCCCTCAGTCCGGGTGGCTCAATGAATATGGCAACTGGGACCGCGACTGGCTTGTAGTTCTTCGTACAGCTACTTCTCTAAACAAAAATATGGGTGGTATGTTCCTCTCAAGCTGGGGTTATACAGATGCCTGGGGCTGGGGAGACGGACAGAAACTGCGTGCAGCTCCTGTCCGCTGTGTAAAGATTCTCGAAATCGAAGATTGATTCAATGAAGAGGATCTTAATTCCGATCGTGATGCTCCTTTCCGTCCTTGCGGTTTCCTGCAGGGACGGGAAGGACGCGTCAGGATCCTTGGTCGTACCGCAAGTGCGGTATGAACTGAGCGGAGGGGCCGGACACTACGATTATGCACCGAGTTTCATTATCGATAAATACGGCATCATCTACGGATTCCTCTGCGAGAACAAGAATCCTTTCGAAATCATCGACTACGTTTATCTTTACAAAGGGATACCGACCGAAGACGGTTATGTCTGGCAGCCCGGGACGCAGATCATAGCCCCTTCCGAAACCGGATGGGACCATATCCACATCTGCGACCCTGATGTTAGAGCCTTGAAGACCAAGTACAAGGGGAAGACCTACAACTACATCATGACCTATCTCGGGGTTGACCAGTGGTTCGACCATAACCAGATAGGTCTTGCTGTTTCGGAAACCATCGAGGGCCCGTACATCAAGTACGAAGGCAACCCTATCATCCCTTACGAGGGTCGCGACAAGTGGGGAACCGGCCAGAGCACCAGCCTGGTGAAGAACGATTCCACCATAGTGGTCTATTACCATAATACGGGTTCCGCGACAGGATATTCAAGGAGAGAGGTAATCCTCAACGACCTTGACAATATCCGTCTCGGGGAGCAGGAAGACATTCCGCATCTGAGACCAAACTCGTATCCTGCATTAGGCAGGAACCACCTTTACATGGTCACCGAGATGAAATCCGAGGAATATGAACAAGTGGTTCCTACCTGGGTCGGAGACCTCTGCCGGGTGGCCAGGATGCCTCTGGACGGGAATATATTCTCGGAAGAGGATCCTTGGGAGGTTCTTGGATATGTCACTCCTGAACTTTCGGGCTTCCCACGGAACCACAATCCGGGGTTCCTTACCGATGAGAAGGGATATCTGCCAGATGAAGACAAGCTTACGGTTTTCTTTACGACAGGAGTGCTGGGGGAAGACTGGCTGTGGTCCTATGACCTGTATTCTGCGGTGTTCGACATGACAAACAGACAATAAAGGAAATGAAACGATATCTATGGATACTGGCTGTCGTCGCGGCTGCCATGACTTCATGTGGAAAGGTGCAGGAGGCGGAGGCCCCGATGGCTGTTATCATCGAGACTGACCTCGGAAACGATGTCGATGATGCACTTGCCTTGGATTTGTTGTATAAGTATCAAGATGCTGGCAAGATCCGCCTTCTCGCTGTCAACCTTAACAAGGAGGGCCAGGCTCCGGCTGAATATGCCGACATCCTCAACACCTGGTACGGCTATCCTGACATCCCTGTGGGAATAATCCGCGAAGGGGCCGACTGTGAGGAAGATGCGGTCAATTACGCAAAGGCGGTCGTGGACCTGAAGGACAGCCTTGGGAATCCTCTGTTCGCCCGTTCCCATCCTGATTATGACAATTATCCGGAGGCCGTGACCCTTTACCGGAAGCTGCTGGCAGAAGAACCGGACAATTCGGTTGTAATTGCTTCTGTGGGCTTTTCTACCAACTTGATCCGTCTGCTGGAGACTCCGGCGGACGAGTTCTCCGAGCTCACGGGAAAGGAACTGGTCGAGAAGAAAGTAAAGCTGCTGGTCACGATGGCCGGCTGCTTCAGCGATCCGAATCTACATGAATACAACGTGGTGAAGGATATTCCTGCAGCCAAGGTCATATTCGGAGAATGGCCGACCCCTGTGGTGACTTCTCCGTTCGAGGTCGGGATACAGGTCAACTATCCGGCTACCAGTATTGAGAATGATTTCGGATGGACTCCTGCGCATCCTGTCGTAGAGGCTTACAAGGCTTATCTGCCTATGCCTTACGACCGTCCTACCTGGGACCCGACGGCTGTACTTTATGCCGTTGAGGGCGGAGACTGGTTCACGGTTTCCGAGCCAGGGAGGATCATTGTGACTGACGAGGGATCCACCCTTTTCGAAGCCGATGAAGCTGGAACCCGCCGTTACCTTTCCGTCACAGAAGATCAGGCGAAGGCCATCCTGGACCATTTCGTGGAAGTGATAACATCTGAACCAAAGAAGCGATGAAACTTTACCGCATAGTTCTCCTTCTTGCCCTTCTGCTTGGCTTGGCGGCTTGCGGAGGAACGGATCCGGAAATGGAAGAGGAGACTTTCGAAGTCACCGACTATATATTCTCGAAACCATCCTTCGTCTTCGGCTTTACCGGCCAGAAGAGGTATTCCTATTGTCCTTCAATCATTTCCAATTCCGATGGGACTTCCCATGTGTATTTCTGCGGCAATCCCAACCAGGGGATAATGGTGGACAATGTCTATCATATAGTGGAAAATGCCAACGGAACCCACACCACTGCCGTTAGTGTGCTCCAGCCAAGCCTTTCCTGGGACAGCCATCACACCTGCGACCCTTCCGTGATCGAAGGGGAATTCAAGATGGATGGCACCAGCTACAAGTATGCGATGTTCTTCCTCAGCAACCCGAAGGAATATTACTACAATGAGATCGGAGTGGCTTTCAGCAACGATCTGGATGCAACTTCATGGGTGAAGTATCCACAGCAGCTGGTCAAGAAGACTTGGCCGGAGGAAGGCGACCAGTCGGTCGGCGGGAACAACAAGTCCTGGGGAGTGGGCCAGCCTTCGGCTGTGTCACTTGACAAGAAAGGAAAGGTCCTGCTGGTTTATTCGATAGGAGACAGGGCCGGCACCAGGCTGGCCTTCCGCCAGATGGATCTCTCGGACATGTCCAATCCTGACCTGGGAGTGGCCAAGGACATGAATGCAAGCGGCCTTGAGAACCTGAACGGGTCCTCGGACTACACTTGCAATTCCGACTTCGCCATTTCTCCGGACGACAACAAGATCGTGATGGTCCGGCCATTGCATCCGCATCCTTCGACCTATCCGGCTTACATTGCGGCCGCTCTAGAGGTAGACTACATGGACCTGGATTCCTTCCTTTCCGGGATAGGCAGGTGGACTGCTCTAGCCAGAGTGGACGAAACCTTGAGCGGATTCCCGAGGAACCACAACGGGGGCCTTTCCCGTGACAGTTTCGGGCATGTGAAGGAATGGGAAACACCTACGGTATATTTCACGGTGAGCAAGCAGGTCCCTGACGTGGATGCATCCACTGGCAACCATGCAGAGTGGACGTATCATATCTACAAGACAAAGCTCAGCAAGAGGGTACGCACGGTGACCCGTCCGAAGACTTGACAAGTTTTTTTGACAGTCGTACATTTTTTCGAATAAGATATGAGCAAGATTATCGTTGCAGGCAGCTCCAACATCGACATGAATATCTATGTGGAGAGACTCCCTCGTCCCGGTGAGACCATTGGAGAAGGTCGGTTCATGCAGGCCAATGGAGGAAAAGGGGCCAACCAGGCAGTTGCCGCAGGCAGGCTTGGTGGTGATGTTTTGTTCCTGACTTGCGTCGGAGACGACATGCAGGGACGTATGTTGAAGGAGGTTTTCGCTTCCGACGGGATTGACACTTCAAGGATGAAATTCAGTCCTTCACCCACCGGTACTGCGTTGATATTCGTGGCGGACGATGGGGAGAATTGCATCGGGGTCGCTCCCGGGGCCAACGGTGACATGTTGCCTTCCGACATCGATTCGGCCGGCGCAGAGTTTGAAAAGGCTTCTTACCTTCTGATGCAGCTCGAGATTCCTTTCGAGACAGTCTGCCATGCGGTTGACTTAGCGTACGAAAAGGGAGTCAAGGTGATATTGAATCCGGCCCCGATGTCCGGAGTGATACCCTCTGAGATGCTGGAGAAACTTTGGCTGATTACGCCGAACGAGACTGAAGCCGAAAGGCTTACAGGGATAAAGATCGAGTCTGTGGAGGACGCTTTCAAGGCTGCGGGATTGCTTCTTGACGAAGGAGTGGAGAATGTTATCATCACCATGGGAAGCAGCGGGTCTGTGGTCTGCAATCCTTCAACCAGGGAGGTTGTTCCTGCCCGTGTGGTTTCAGCCGTGGATACAGTTGGCGCAGGTGATGTCTATAACGGAGCCTTGGTGACTGCCCTTTCCGAGGGCAAGGGCCTTGTGGAGGCGGCCAGATTCGCCACCATCGCTTCCTCTATCGCGGTCACTCGTCCGGGAGCCCAGTCTTCCGTTCCGACTCGCCAAGAGGTGGACGCCCTGGTTTAGATAACAGGAGCAAGCCCATGAAGGTGAAGAGGGCGTTGAGCAAGAGGAGTTCGTAAGAGAATTGATAACCTCCGAACCACTTTTCGGAGTTGGATTGGAGTATGAAGCACAGGACCGGGGAGAGCAGTGCCACCAGCGGCACCCACTTGTCCCGGACCTGTCTTTTTGTAAGGATCCCGAAGGCGAACATCCCCAGGATCGGGCCGTAGGTGTAGCTTGCCAGCTTGTACACGGCATCGATAGTGGATGTGGTGTTCACCAGATGGAAGCCGATGATTACGATTCCCATTAGAAGGGCCATTGCAAGATGGACCCTCTTCCTAAGTCTGGTGACCTCTGATTCTGTCTTGCCTTCAGTTCCGAGGATATCCACAGTGAAAGAGGTGGTGAGTGCCGTCAGCGCGGATCCACCGGCCGCGAAGGCGCAGGACACCAGACCTACGACGAAGAATATTCCAACTACCGGCGGCAGCCATCCTCCGGTGGCTACGGCAGGGAAGAGGCTGTCTCCGGTCTGGGATATTCCTTTGGCATCTGCGAAGACGTACATCAGCACTCCCAGGCACAGGAATAGGAATATCACGGGAATCTGCAGCAAACCGCCGGTAATCAGGTTCTTCTGGGAATCTTTCGCATTGCGGCTGGCCATCGTGCGCTGCATCAGGTCCTGGTCCAGTCCGGTCATGGCTACGACGGTGAATATTCCTGAAAGGAACTGCTTCCAGAAGTATTCCTTGTGGTTGACATCGTCAAAGAAGAATATCCGCGAATCCTCGCTGCTCTTGATGGTGCTGCATATTCCTGAAAAGTCCAGTCCCATGTCCTTGGCTATGAATATGATAGCGAGCACGATGGAGGCTATCATGCAAACGGTCTTGAGGGTGTCTGTCCAGATTACGGACTTCACACCGCCGCGGAAGGTGTAGAGCAGGACTATTCCGACGCTGACCGCAACGTTGAGGAAGAAGGGGAGATGCAGTGGCTGGAATATCATCACTTGCAAGGTGATGCAGACGAGGAAAAGACGGACTGCGGCCCCGATGATCTTCGAAATGAAGAAAAACCAGGCTCCGGTCTTGTGGGAGGACATTCCGAATCTCTCGTCCAGGTACTGGTAGATGGACACCATGTTCATCTTGAAGAGGACCGGGGTCAGGACGAAGGCAATCACCAGGTAGCCTACGAAGAATCCCAGTACCATTTGCATGTAGCCCATGGCTGTTCCTCCAACTCCCACCATTCCTGGTACGGAGACATAGGTGACTCCTGACATCGGAGCTCCGATCATGGCTACGGCTACAATCCACCAGGGGGCCTTCCTGCCTCCGTTGAAGAAGCTGTCAATGCCTGCATTCCTGGAGGAAACGGTTGACACAGCCAGCATGACTGCAAAATAGGCCAGGACTGTGATGATGACAGCGACAGGTGACATATCCTTACACTAATTGGATTTGTTGCAGATGAGTACGGAAGCCCAGACCTCGCAGCCTTCTCCGCGGCCGACGAAGCCTAGCCTTTCTGTGGTCGTGGCCTTCACTGAGACTTGCTTTATGTCGATGTCCATGGTTCTTGCAAGGGTTTCGCGCATGCTATCGATGTACGGTCTCAGTTTCGGTTCCTGGAGGGCGATGGTGATGTCCACATTCTCGATGGAGTACTTGTCGATCATGCTCACGACCTGCTTCAGAAGTTCCTTGCTGTCAATGCCTTTATACTTGGGGTCGGAGTCCGGGAAGTGCTGGCCGATGTCTCCGAGGGCGGCGGCTCCGAGCAGGGCGTCGCAAAGGGCGTGAATGGCTACGTCTCCGTCCGAGTGGGCTACAAAGCCTTTTTTGCTTTCGACCTGCACTCCGCAAAGCCACATCGGGAGCCCCTCGCACAGCGCATGCACGTCATACCCGTTCCCTATCCTGAATTCCATATTCCTGATGTTTCAAGTTTAATCTTGATTCTTTCATTTCGATAATACAAAGATATCGCTTTTTTTCAATACACACCACCTATTCCTCCAGTCGGCCCCTGCAGGGCACAGGCGGAATCAGCCATTCGGAGGTTTGATAGGAATTTGTTAAATTTGTATTTCGAATCTGGGAACACCGATGAATAGATTTTTTCTTAAGAATTACGGGCAGACGTTGTTGCTCCTGCTGGGAGTTGGTCTGGGCGCGCTCTGTGGGGCGCTGTTCGGACCCAAGTCCTCTGTCGTAAAGCCGGTAGGAGACATATTCCTGAACCTTACATTCGTGCTTGTGGTGCCGCTGGTCTTCTTCAGCATCGCCTCGTCTATGTACAGGATGACCAGGGAAAGGAAGGTCGGAAGCGTGCTTGGATGGTCGCTGCTGGTTTTCCTTGTCACGTCTGTGGTAGCCGGAACCCTCACCTGGCTTGTCTGCGAGTTCTGGAACCCGCTCGGGGGCTTTGCAACCAAGATCCCTCCGGAAAGGACCGGAGTCGGAGGCCTTGTGATCGGAGGCAATTCCGTTGCAAAGACTGTCGTTAACATGTTCACGGTGGACGATTTCACCAAGTTGCTCAGCCACACCAACCTGCTTCCCCTGATAGTGTTTTCCGGCTTCCTCGGGATAGCTACGGCCCTTGCCGGAGAGAAAGGAGAACCTTTCGCCAAGTTCCTGCACAGCGGAATGGATGTAGTGGCGGAAACCATGAGATTGCTCATGTATGCCGCTCCGCTCTGTCTGGGCTGTTATTTCGCGGACCTGACCGGGAAGATGGGCGGACAGATAGCGGGAGGTTATCTGAACACCCTGCTGATATTCCTGGCCGTGACAGTCGTCATATTCTTTGTCGTGAATACTGCCTATATGTCCATCCTCGGAGGCAAGGATGCCGTCAAGGGCTATTGGAACAGCATCCCGAGTCCATCCTTGCTGGCAATCTCGACCTGTTCCAGCGCAGCTACGATACCGGAGAGCATCCAGGCGGCAAAGAAGATGAATATCGACGACACCGTGGCGGAATCCGTAATCCCTATAGGTATCAACATACACAAGGATGGCTCGGTGATAGCCGGAGTCCTGAGGATAGTGTTCACAGTGGCCTTTTTCGGCCTCAGCGGCTACGGGTGTTTCGAGGTGGTTGGGATTGCCATCCTCACCAGCCTTGTGGTCGGAGCAATTCCGGTCGGAGGCATGACCGCGGAGATCCTGGCCTGTTCCTTCCTTGGCATCGAGCCGGGATTCGCAGCGACCTTGCTGGTGATCAGTACCTTGGTCGATATACCTGCGACACTGCTGAACACGACAGACAACGTGGTGGCTGCTGCATGGGTTGACAGGCTCTGCAGAATGAGGGAGGAAAAGAAACAAACCAGACAATGATCAGACACATATATAGACACGAAGGTTCCTTCAGCTTCGAGGCAGGAGGAAGCATCGATAATCTTGAAGTAGTTTACCACGCATCCCCTTCGGGATATTCCCCGGAAAAGAAAGTAATATGGCTGCTGCATGCCCTGACGGCATCTTCTGATGCGGAAGGAGAGTGGTGGCCGGCTCTGGTGGGTCCCGGGAAGAGGATTGACACGGACAAGTATTTCGTAATATGCGCCAACGTCCTGGGCTCCGCCTGTGGCTCTTCAGGCCCTGCCCAGACCAACCCAAAGACCGGCAAGCCGTATTACCTTGACTTCCCCAAGGTCACGGTCCACGACACGGTCGAAGCTTTCGATCTGCTGCGGAAACACTTGGGAATCGACAAGATAGACGTTGTTATCAGTACCTCTATGGGTGGATTCATGGCTTTCGACTGGGTGGCCTGGAAACCGGATCTGTTTGACAAGATCTTCTTTATTGCCACCGGAGCCCGCGTGACCCCGTGGCTGACCGGTTTCAACTCGGCGATGAAGATGGCCCTTATGGCGGATCCGACCTTCATGGAGCGCAAGACCCTGAAAGGAGGAATGGACGGCCTCAAGGCGGCCCGTACCATAGCCCTGCTGACCTACCGCTGCGAGGAAGGCCTTTTCAAGCAGACGGAGGATTCTCCGGACGTGATGTTCGCCGACAAGGCTGGTTCATATTACCGCCACCAGAGCTCCAAGTTCGTCAAGGAATGGGATGCGTATTCCTACCTCTATGTCTGCAACGAAGTTGACAGCAACAATGTCGGAAGGGGCAGGGGAGGCGTCGAGAAGGTCCTCGGCGAAATCAAGGCAGACTGCACCTTCGTGTGTATGTCCTCTGACGAGCTTTTCCCTCCAGAGGACATGAAGCCTTGGTCCGAGATGGTTCCGGGAGCCAAGTTCCACCTTGTCGATACCCCTTACGGGCACGACGGCTTCCTTATCGAGACTGAAAAGATAGGAGAGATACTCCAGCCAGCACTGGACTCCCTTGGCTAGAAGCCTCTTCCGTGCTTCTGCCAGAGATAGTCCTCAAGTTCTTCCCACTTCTTGGCCGCAGCGTTGTAGATCTTCTCGGTGTAGGCGTTGAGGTTTTCTGTGGTCGGGTTGGCTTCCAGTTCTGGAAGTCCCTCGAATCCAAGCTTTTCGATGGCCAGGATGTCATCGTTCACCCTCTTCTTGTTCTTCTGCCATGCGACCGTGGCCAGACGGTTCGGTCTGCGGAAAGTCCATAGGGCGCAATCCCTCTTGTAGTAGCGGTGACCGCAAGTGTCGAAGGCGGCCGGAACCTCTGTATTTCCGGAGAATATAGGGAAGCGAGGGCTCTCGCCAGGGTTGTCGAGTGCATACCAGCAGACTCCTCCCACTGCGTCAGGGAGCCAGTCGCGGCACTGGATCACGGTAGAATGTGAGCACCATGCCACGGCAAGGGTCCTTGTGAACTCGACCGTTCCCGGAGCGATGGTGTTGAGGGTGTTGCGGGTGTCGGTGGTCAGCCACGGATTGGCGATAGGACTTACTTTGGTCACATCCGGCTTGCCGTTCTTCCCCGGAGTGGTCATCAGGACATTCTTGCACATGTCCAGTTCGGTACCTTCGTAGGTGCCGCGCAGGAGTTCCATGACCTTCCTGACGTCCACTTTGCCTTCCGGCTTCACGGAGAACGGGAGTTCATCCATGTCCATGCTGAGGCCGAGCGAAGGAGCCAGGGTGCTGAGGACCACATATTCCCTTTCCTTGAAATTCTTGCCGCTGCCGTAGGAGCCATGGTAGGCTTTATAGAATATGAAATCACCTTCGCCGTCCCAGAGCCCGTATTCCTTGGCAACCTCTTCCACGTTGGATGAGGCCATGAAGTAATCCTTGTTCTTGAGGTCCAGCTTTCCGATCCTGGCTATGTTGGCCGAGACTGCGACTTCGTCATCAGGGACTCTCTGGGCTGCCCACACGGCTCCGATCCTATCCTTGCCGTTGCCCAGGATCTCGAAGAACCAGGCTTCCTTCTTGTCGATGACGGTCAGGCACTCGCCTCCGTCCGCATAGCCGTATTTCTCGGCCAGGGCGCCCATCACCTTGATGGCGTCGCGGGCGTTGTCGGCCTGCATCAGGGCCAGGCGGGCAAGTTCTTCGATGTAGAACATGCTGTTGTTGTTGCGGAGGGTGTCGGGACCGGTGAAAGTGGTCTCACCCATGGCGACCTGCTTCTCGTTGAGGCAAGGATATGCGGTGTTGAGGTATTGCAGGGTCTTCTTCGGCATAGGGATCTCGCCGGCGAAGACGATCCCGGTGGTGTCTCCCCTGAAGGAAGTCTTGCGGGTGTTCTTCAGTACCTGGAATTTCTCTTGCCTGGAATGCTTGGCTGCCGGAACGACGTCTATCCACGTGCGTGAAACGCCGTCGCAGGTGTGGGACGTGATCACCGAGCCGTCGGCCGATGCCAGCCTTCCCACGACAATGCTGGTACATTCGTCAAGTGCGTTTTCTTCGTCCTGTGCCCAAGCGAAGGTGCAAGAGAGCAGGATCGTCAGCAGAGCAAAGCATTTTTTCATATTCCTTATCTTTTTCGTAAAAAACAAAGATAAGGAATATTCCATCAGAATTCAAGCCTTCTGCCGCGATAGAAATCGAGAAGTTTCACGCAATAGAGGTACTCGTAGCGGGCTCGGGCTAGGGTGGATTCGGCTGCGAACCAATTGTTGCGGGCTTCGTTGAATTCCGTGATATTGGCTTTCTGGTTCTCGTATTTAGCCTTCACCAGTTCGAAGGATTCCTTCGCGCTGTCTTCAGCTCCGATGCTGGAGTGATACCTTTCCCTGGCGGCAACTGCATTGTAATACGCCTGCTGGATCTCCTTGTAAAGGGATTTCTTGGTGTTCTCCAATTGCAGGATCTGGTTCGTGCGGCTAAGTTCCGCAGCCCTTACCTGGTTCCTGGTCTGGAAACCTGTGAATATCGGTACGCTGAGGGAGAGTCCCAGATACTGGCTGAAATTGTGCTTCACCTGGTCGAAGAACGAACTGGACGGAGCGCTGCTCATAGTGTAGTAGTTGGTACCGAGACCTCCGCTCGCTGAGATGGAAGGCAGGAAGGCTCCCTTTGCGCTCTTGATGGAATACTCGGTCGCGTCCAACCGGAACTGCTCGGCCTTTATGGAAGGCTTGCTTGTGATGGCATCTGCATAGATGTCTTCCGGGTTGCCGAGCAGCAATCCGTCGAGTGGAACATCCGGAACCACTATCGAGAATCCATCCGGGTTCGGAAGCTCCAGCAACTGGCTGAGGTCCAGGAGAGAAAGATTCAGGTTATTTGCAGCTTCTGTAGCGGAGAGACGGCTCTGGCCCAGGGTAGCCTTCTGCTGGGCAAGTTCAGCAGGGGAGGCCTTGCCGTTGTCCAGCAGGGCCTTCAGCCTTTCAACCTGGAGGGAATCGATAACTACCTGGTTGAATGCAACGTCCCTGAGCTCCATGTTGTACAGGATCTGGACATACGCCTGCGCTACGGCCACGCTCATGTCCTCCTTGGCCTTTTCCAGGTCGGCGGTCACGGCTTTCAGGTTCAGCTCGTTCTCCAGGATGTTGTTTTTCAGCCGCAGTCCCTGGTAGATCGGAACAGAGGTTCCGAGGGACAGGCCCGTGGAAGTGGTGTTGGCGTTTGAATAGGTGTTGTCGGCGGTAAGTCCCCTTCCGAAGGAGAAGTTCTCGCTGGCGCTTGCGCTGACATCAGGCAGCCTGTTTCCCTTGGCCATGTCCAGCTGGATCTCCTGCTGCCTGACCTGGAGGTCCTGCTGCTGAAGGGAGATGTTGTGTTCCAGGGCATAGTCGATGCACTCCCGCAAGGTCCACGGCCCGTGGCCCTGCGCAAATGCAGCAAGCGGCAGCATCAAGGCTATCAGAACGGATATTCTTTTCATGACTACTTCTTTTTCTCGATTATCTGGTTCCCGCGGACCTTGTCTCCTTCCTTCAGTCCGGACTTGATTTCTATGTTGATTCCGTCGGAGAGGCCGGTGGTGACGAGGGTCTTCTCGTATTTCTTGTCTCCTTTGACGAGATAGACATAGGTGGAATCTCCCTGGAACTCCAGGGCGCTTTCCGGAATGGAGACCACGTTGTCAACCCCTTCCAGCTCTATCTCTGCGTTGGCGCTGTAGCCGGAGCGGACGGTGACCGAGTCTGGTACGATTACGGCAGCCTTGATCTCGAACTCGTTGGTACCGTTCTTCTCCTGTGCTTTCGGAGAGATGAACTCCATCACTGCGTCGAACTTCAGGTTGTCGATTGCTCCCACGGTGATGGTCATAGGGAAACCTTCCTTGACGCGGCCAACTTCAGTCTCGTCGATGAAGCCGTCGAAGATCAGGTCGCTCATGTTGGCTACCGTAGCGATGGTGGTACCGTCGTTGAAGGTGTTGCTCAGGATGACCGAGTTTCCCACCTTGACCGGAATGTCGAGGATTAGTCCGGAGATGGTCGAGCGGACCAGGGTGGAACTGGATTTTGCGTTGCTTCTGGACACTCCGTCCCGGACGACCTCCAGGGTCTCCACTGCGGCATTCTTCTCTTCCTTGGCCTGCTGGAGGGTCTGGCGGACCTGCTCAAATTCCTCTGCGCTGACAAGCTGCTTGTCGTACAGGGCTTTCTCGCGGTCGTAGTTGACCTGGGCCTGCTTGAGGTTGATGTCGGCCAGGCGCACCCGGCTCTGGGCCGAACTGAGGGAACTCATTTCAGGGATGACCTTTACCTTGGCGATGACCTCGCCTTCAGTCACCGTCTGCCCGGCCTCCTTGTACAGTTCGGAGATGATTCCGCTGATCTGCGGCTTGATGTTGACCTCGTTCCGGGGGATGATCTTGCCGGTCATCACCGAAGTCTTGTGGATGTCCTTCACGGTTGCTTCCAGCTGCTCGTACTTGATTTCCTTCGGACGGGAATTCTTCCACAGGGCCACGAAGGTTCCGATGAAGACCAGGGCGACCAGCGCCAGGATGATGTACTTCAAATTCTTTTTCATATCGTTTTTCTTTATCTATTATTCTTCTCTCATAGCATCGACCGGCTTGATGTTCATCGCCCTCATCGCAGGGGCCAGGCCGGCCAGGATTCCCAGCACTGCAAGCAGCGAGAGCACTCCCAGCGCAGTCCAGAACCCTATCTGGAAAGAGACAGGGCCGAATTCCGGGTTCGCCGAAATGATCTTCCCCACCACGGCCAGCAGTCCCACGGACACCAGTATGCCCAGCATTCCGGCGATAACCGTCAGTCCGACGCTCTCGGTGATGATCTGGGAAAGGATCATCTTCGGAGTGGCTCCGATAGCCCTCCTGATTCCGATCTCCGTAGTCCTTTCCTTGACGGTCACCATCATGATGTTGGAAACTCCGATGGCTCCGGCCAGCAGGGTTCCGAGTCCGACCAGCAGCACCAGGATATTCACTCCCTTGAACAGATTGTCCACTATCGAGAATATCTTCTTGGTGTCGATTACCATGATGGCGTTCTTGTCGGTAGGATCTATCGAATGTCTCCTTGCCAGCAGGTTCCTGACCTTCTCCTGCATCACCTGGGATTGGGCTCCCTCCTTTACGGTGAAGCACATTATTTCGAACTTCCCTCCTTTCTGGAGGAGTTTGTCCATCAGCTGTGCCGGGATGACGACGGACTGGGTGGAGCTGCCGTTGATGTTTATGGCGGAATTACGGGCGTCCACTCCAATGATCCGGTACTGCATATCCTTGATTTTTAGGTATTTCCCACACGGATCCTCTCCGCCAGGGAAGATATTCTCCCACACCCGTTTCCCGATGACGCAGACCTTCCTTTCCTGCCGGCAGTCCACCTCGTTGAGCCAGCGCCCGAAGAGCAATTCAGGGGTTTCCACACCTGAATATTCATAATCAAGCCCCTTGAGGTTGGCGGAATAGGATTTTCCCTCGCAGGAGACTTCGCTTCCCCAGTCGCTGTACATCGGAGTGACGATTCCGGCCTCGCTTATCAGGTGCCTGATGGCCTCTATGTCGCTCAGGTCCATCTCCCACTGCCGGTCCCTCTTGAAACCTCCGTAAGGCTTCGAGGTAGGAGAGGATCCCACGATCACTGCGTTCGAAGTGAAGCCTTCGAAATTCTTGTTGAGAATGGCCTTGAGTCCGTTGCCGGCCCCAAGCATAGTGAGGAGCATGAATATCCCCCAGAATATTCCGAAACCGGTGAGAAGCGTCCTGCTGCGGTTGCGGGCGAGGGTGTCGATGATTTCCTTCAGTCTGTCGATGTCGAATCTCATGGCTACTTACCCTCCCTCAAAGCTTCTATAGGGCGGACCCTGGCGCCCTTCCAGGCCGGGATGATTCCGGCTATCGTGCCAGCGACTATCAGCAACAGGATGGCTTCCAATGCCACGTCCATCCCGACTCCGATATTCTTGAATACATAAAGCTGCGTGAATCCGACATCCATCGGATTGGCTCCGATGGTCTTGTCCAGGACTTTGTCGGCCACCATTCCCAGCACCATCCCTATGTAGCCGAAGAAGGCCGTTATGACGATGCTCTCCACGACTATCAGCTTGAGGATGGAAGAAGGTTTCGCACCAAGTGCCTTGCGGATGCCGAATTCGTGCGTCCTTTCCTTGACGGTGATGAGCATGATGTTTGAGACTCCCACGACTCCGCTCAGGAGGGTAAGGATTCCGAGGATCCAAAGGGCTGTCCTGATGATTCTCATGGCCTTGTTCATCTCCTTATTGTCCATGTACATGTTCCAGACGTAGGTGGTCCTGGTGTCCTCAGGGTCCGCATTGTGGAAGGTGCTCATGGCACGCTTGTAGGCCTTTTCGAAGTCGTCGTTCTGCTGCTTCGTCTCAAGTCCGTGGAATTTGATGTCGATGTTGTTCATCCAGGTCCCTTCCACCCTCATCTTGCGGACGGTAGAATACGGAGCGAAGGAATCGTGTCCCCAGTTGCCTTCGTCTGCTTCGAATATCCCCACGACCTTGAATGAATTCAAGCCTACGGATATGTTCCTGCCGATGATCTTGGAGAAATCTTCATCGTCGCCGAGCAACTGGGTCGCAGCATTGTTGTCGATGACTATCGAGCGGCGGCAGTCGTCCATGTCCAACTTGTTGATGAATCTGCCGGCTATGAGTTTGACCCAGTTCGAGGACTTTATGTACTCGGGAGAAACTCCCATAATGTACGATGAGAGAGTTTCCTTGCCAAGAGCAAGCGTGTCGCTGAACGAAACGGTACCGTAGACGTCGTCGATCAGGTCGCTGAATTCTTCCGAGAAGGCCATATCCCTGTCGGAGAACCTTATCCTGGTGTTTTCCTTCATTCCCTTGTAAGGCTTGCTGGTACTGCCGGGATACACCCTCATTATCTGGCGGATTTCGTCACCCGCATTGCTCATCAGGGCGTTCATCAAGCCGTTGCCGGTTCCCAGCAGGACGACGATGATGAATATTCCCCAACTCACCGCGAAACCGGTGAGGGCGGTCCTGAGTTTGTTTTGCTTGAGTGAACTCCAGATTTCGGAAAGCAGGTTGTGCATGGCTGGTTTTATTTGAGCATTCCGCTTTCAGACCCGAAAGCCAGGGAGTCGTGGGCACTGTTTTCCTCGATCTTTCCGATGATTCCGTCCCTGATGTGGATGATCTTGTTGGTGTAGTTTGCCACACCGCTTTCGTGGGTTACCACGATTATGGTCATCTTGTCCCTTTCGTTCAGTTCCTTGAGGAGTTCCATGATTTCGACGGAAGTCACCGAATCGAGGGCTCCCGTCGGTTCGTCTGCCAGTATGATTTCAGGCCTGGTAATCAGGGCCCGGGCAATGGCAACCCTTTGTTTCTGTCCTCCCGACATCTCGTTCGGATAGTGGCCCGCCCACTGCGAGAGTCCCAGGCGGTCCAGGTATTCCATTGCCATTTCGTGGCGCTTGTGGCGGGATATTCCTTGATAGAAAAGGGGAAGTTCCACGTTCTCGACGGCAGTCTTGAAGCCTATCAGGTTGTAGGACTGGAATATGAAGCCGATCATCTTGTTGCGGTACTCCGCGGCCTTCGTCTCGCTGAGGTCCCAGATAAGCTTGCCATCGATCCGGTACTCGCCGGAATCGTAATTGTCAAGGATTCCAAGTATATTGAGAAGGGTGGACTTCCCGGATCCGGAAGCACCCATTATGGACACGAATTCTCCTCTTTCGATGCCAAGGTTTATTCCCTTGAGGACATGCAGAGGCTGTGCGCCTTGGTATGTCTTGTTGACATCCTTCAGTTCAATCAGCATACGTTTCAGTCAAATTGTTGTTGTGTATTAGTTTAATAATACACTGCAAATATAAGATTGTTTTTTTATTTTCCAAAAAATGCGGAAAAAAACTTTGTCTTATTGAGCAAATATCGGCCCATTACCTTATTATTAGACGATTAATCCCATAAAATGCAACAAGCCGTCGCATTTTTTTTGCGGCGGCCTGTACGAAATATGAGCAAACGTTTGATCTTTTATTTGAAGAGTTTCGGGGCGAAGGTGTTGAGGTAAAGTCTCCAGTTGGCCCAGGTGTGGCCTCCTTCGGAGACGAAGTATTCGTGCTGGAGTCCTTCCGCCTCGAGCTTTGCGTGCATTTCCTCGGCTCCCTTGAAAAGGAAGTCGGTGTTGCCGCAAGCCAGGAAGTACAGCTTGACTCCGGCCTTCTTGAGAGCGGCGATCTGCTCAGGGGTTGCCTGTCCGGCAGCGGAAAGCGGGCAGATGTAGTCGAACATCTGAGGATATAGGATGCTGGCCGAAATGGTGTGTCCACCACCCATGGAAAGACCTGCGATAGCCCTGGAGGCCGGCTTCGGGATAGCGCGGAAGTTCTTCTCGATGAAAGGTACGATTTCTTCGCAGAGGCTCATCACATAGCCGTTCATGATGAGATTGCGCTCTTCCTCGCTCATCTTCTCGAAGGCCTCGCGATCCCAACGGGAAGGCATAGGCTTCTCAGCTATGTTCAGGGTGCGTGCAGCTTGCTGGTTGGCATTTCCGTTAGGCATGACTACGATCATCGGCTCTGCAAGTCCCTTTTCAATCAGGTTGTCCAGGATCTGCGCGGCGCGTCCCATTGAAATCCAGGCTTCCTCGTCACCTCCGGCTCCGTGAAGGAGATAAAGGACAGGATATTTCTTCTTAGGGTTGCTTTCGTAGCCGTAAGGAGTGTACACTGAAAGACGGCGGTTCATCCCGAGTATCTTGCTGTCGTACCATGGATGGCTCACGGTGCCGTGCCTGGTGGCTTCGACATAGTTCTCGGAACGCTCACCTGGCACTATGAGCATAGGGAGGTAACGTGTACCGTCACGCTGCACGAGCACGTTCTGAGGGTCGTTCACGGCGACACCGTCCACGACGAAATTGTAGGTATAGATTTCAGGCTCGGGAAGCGGAATCTTCACGGACCAGACATTATTCTCTCCGCGGGTCATGTCAAGGGTGTCGAACCAAGGGTTCGGAAGCCAGCTGCCGCTGAGTTTCACGACGGTGGCATAGTCGGCCTTGAGGCGGAAAGTAACGCTGTCGTTCTGGATTTCCGGAGAAACGATAGCTTTCTGGTTGCCCCGGAAGGCGAAGTTGGAAAGCTCCTGGGCTCCGAGTCCGAGCGACAGGATGGACAGTGCTACGAGGGTAACTAATAATCTTTTCATATAATTCAGTGATACGTATTATTTGAACAGTAACGGTACGAATTCCGTCAGGTAGATCCTCCAGTTCTTCCAGATGTGGCCGCCTTCGGTTTCCATAAATGTGTACTTGTAGCCGGCGTCATCCAGTTTCTTGCGGAAATCCACGTTGGCTTGCCAGAGGAAGTCGGTGTTGCCGCATCCTATCCAAAGGAGGGCAGGCTTCTTAGCGAAGTACTTGGCAAGTTTGCCGTCGAAGTCCTGGTACATTGGGCTGATGGAAGGATCGGAGACACCGATCGCAGCTGAGAACATACCTGAGTAGTCGAACATGTCAGGATAGTTGAGGGAAAGGTTCAGGGTGTGGAATCCTCCCATGGAAAGGCCGCAGATTGCCCTGCTCTGCTTCTTGGCAATAGTGCGGTAGCGTCCGTCGATGAACTTCACGATCTCCGGGAAAGCGGTCTCGAAAGAGCCTTCCATGGTCTGAGGGAGTTGCATCGTAGGACGGGTGTAGCCGGTGGAGTTCTCAAGCGGAGCTGCTTCCTGGGAGATGTTGCCGTTGGTGAAGACGACGATCATCGGCTTTGCATCGCCCCTTGCGATCAAGTTGTCAAGGATCTGCGTTGCACGGCCCTGGGTGACCCATGCGTCCTCGTCTCCTCCGATTCCGTGGAGGACATAGAGGACAGGATACTTGCTCTTGGAAGTTTCGTAACCTGCAGGAGTGTAAACAGTCATCCTGCGGTCGAAGCCGGCTTTGTCTGAATGGTACCAGACCTTTGAGACGGTTCCGTGAGGAACGCGCTGGACGGTGTACAGGTCGGCCCTGTCTCCAGGGACGAGCAGGACGCTGGTCAGGGACGCGACGTCACGGTTGACGAATACGTTCTGAGGGTCTATCACCGAATTGCCGTCCACACGGAATGTATAGTTGTAGAATTCCGGAGCCACTGCGAAGTCGGTGGTATATTCCCAGACTCCTCCCTGAGTTTCCTTGAGTTCGCGGACGCCCGGGGCATCTATTTCCATCTTGCGGTCTCCGAATTCCACTTCCATCTTCTGGGTTGGAAGGAAGTCACCCGTGACTTCGACCTTCACGGCTTTCGGGGCCAGGTAACGGAAGGTTACGGTTCCGTTTTCGTTGATGACCGGAGATTCGACCTGGCGGCCTCCCCAGAGAGCCTGCTGGGCATTTGCTGAAACCGCCATCAAGACGGCTGACAGGATAAGAAAGAATCTTTTCATGATATCTTGATTGATTTATTAACTTCAGTTGAAAGGTTATAATTACTCTTAACGGGTTACGGAGATCTCCTCTACAGCTTTTTCAGGAAGCATCACCTTGTGTACAGGCCAGCTCTTGACCTTGGACTCCTCGACGTTGTCCTTGTTCAATTGAGGTTGCGCCAGGGCAGACATGCTGCATAGAAGGGTGGCCACAATCAAAGGTAATTTCTTCATAATATGCGACTGATATATTGGTTATTCTCCACGTAAAAGTAAGGCTTTTTTGGTATCACAGCAAAGCCTTATCCGGTTTTTGACGATTTGTGAGAATATTTGGACGTATAGTGAAAATAACCGCCTATCTAAGGTAACCCTTTATGTTGGCCTTCACTGTGTTCCAATCGTAATACGGTCCCTCCACGCTCGGAAGTCCGCGGAGCATCGTCTCCTGTTCGTTGAGGAGGAATTTCACCAGGACCTTGCCGGCTTTGTTGCGGTAGAACACCATCTCCATGTTCCCGGCGAAAGGAATCATCCACGGGCCGAACCATTTGCTCCTGGCTTCTTCGAGGGACAGTCTGTCTCCTATCCCTTCGAAACCCAGGTAAGTAACCAGGGCCTCGAGAGGATAGTCATGCCCGAATCTCAGGTCGGCTGCGACGTTATTCCCGGCTATAGCCTCGTCTGCCTTGGAAACCATGTCATTGACAAGAAGTTCCGTGGAGTTCATACGTTCCTCCACAAGTTCCGGGAAGTTGCAGTTGGCCAGGTACAGGGTCAGGTTTGCCGATTCGAACCATTTGTACACGGCGTCGAAAGGCAGGAAGCGAAGAGGAGTGTGTTCCAGTTCGAACGGATCTGCCACCACCCCTACGTTGAAGATATCGCGTTCGAACTTCTCGATGTTCGGAATGAACCTCCGGACAGCGGCAGAGTCGGTGAACAGCCTGTGCATCACATAGCTGGAATCTGCGTGGTAGCTGTCGAGTACAGAATCCACAAGCTGGTGGATCCTCTTCCAAGCCTGGTCGCTGGCCCCGTTGCTGATGTATTTCATGAACGTCTCTCCGGTGTCCCAGGTGATATTCATCTTTGGGTCGATGGCGGTGAGTTCGTTGGTGAAGGCTGTCATGCTGACGATGCACCTCTGAACCGTGCTGGAGCGCGCCCTGACTTCATATCCCTTCTGCTTGAACACCTTAGGGTAGCGGTTATAGAGCCTCCTGGCCAGCATCTTGTGCTCATAGCAGCCCATCGGTGTAAGGCGTCCGTCCATTCCGTCGTGTAGAGTATAGACCTGGAGCACCTCGTTGAGGAGGGAATCTCCGCTTGCGGTCAATAGTCCTGCATCCTTGGCCCTCTGCAGGGTATCAGCAAGCCTCTTGTATCTGTGTCCGCCCCAGTTCGACCTGGATCCGTGCCTCCCGTAATGGCTTACGTAGAAAGGCTTGTAGCCTTTAGGTGCCGGAGTGTCATGGATGTCCATGAACTCGAAGCTGTTGGTGTTGCAGCCGGCACGCGAGATGTCTTCCCTCAGGAGCCTCGCGAACTCAGGGCACTGCAACTGCCCCGTCTCTGTCCGGACCAGTCCGGTCTCCCTATTGAAGGAATAGTCTTTATGTCCCTTTTTCGTTTGTGAAGATGCCGTGGTCACGGCCAGCAGCATCAACGCCGCAGCGATGGTGATAGATCTTGAAAGTCTCATGGAAACAAAAATAATAACGGCGCTGCGATTTTCCTAATCAAATTTCGCCAAACTGCCCTCTTGGCCATTTTGTCTAGTCCTGATATAAGTTTACCGATGTTAAACAATAAGTAGTTAGGACATAGAAGTCCTGATATCGGTTTACATTGATGTCGCAAAGATACACCATTTTTGCGACATTTTTATTGCGTCACCGCCGCCGCTCGACTACCAAGAGCGGCGGCAACAACACGGCCGGCTGCGGGGGGCTCCGGGCAAGGGCCCTCCTCCCCGGCCGGTTGTTGCCGGTCCTGTCTGAGGGCCCAGTAGTTCTTCCAGAGCTTTTTCATCTCTCCGGACTGGAACCTGGCCTGCATCGGAGTGAGCATTCCTACACTCAAGTGAGGTCGTTGCTCGTTGTAGACACGGACGATCTCTCCAATGGTTTCCCGAGCCGATTCCAGAGAAGTCAGTCGCATCTGGTAAAGCCACTCGGTTTTGATGATGCCGTTGACCCGCTCTGCTATGGCGTTCTCGTACGGATCGCCCTTATCGGTCATGCTGATTCGGATGTCGTACTGCTTAATTACGTTCACGTAGTCTTGGCTACAATACTGGCAGCCGCGGTCAGAGTGATGGATGAGTCCTTTTAGGCCATATCCACCATAGCCGGCTATAGCCATCTTCAAGGCCCGGAGAGGGCCTTCCGTGTCCAGGGTATTGTGCAAGGCCCAACCAACGATCTCATGCGTGTACGCATCTGTTATCAAGGACAGGTATGAAAAGGAACGCACCCCGTCCTCGTGGATTTCCACATAGGTGATGTCGCTGACCCATACCTGGTTGGGATGCATTATCTCCATTCCCCTGATCAGATTTGCGTACTTCTTCATCCAATGCCTGGAGTAGGTCGTGACGGCACGTGTATGCCGCCTGACTACCAGCATCCCTTCTGAGCGCAGCATTTCGAACAGGCGATCTCGGCCTATACGATGACCGCGCTCTTCCAAGATTACCTGTAGCTTCCGTACGCCGCAGCGCGGCATATCGGCACGAACCTCACGCACCTCATTCAACAATGCCGTCGTGTCTATCTCTTCACGGTAATGTTCTTGGCGCTGCTTCCAGTACCCCTGGCGCGTATAGCCGAACAGTTCACACAACGAGGAAAGACTCACTTCCGGGTGCCTTTCTTTGAGAGCTTCAACCGTTCGGCCTCGACTTTTTTTGACAGGTCAATCCCATACTCATCCTTCAGTACACCCATCATATATTCAAAGCCCTCGGCCTTGATATTTGCCATCTTCAGGGCTTGCTCAAGGCTCTTGATTTTCAACTGGAGAAGTTCCACCTCCTCCTTATGGGTCATCTCTGACATGGCTATCTTCTTATGGTCTCGGACCTCAAAGATATCAATTTTCCCCTGCTTGTAATCACTCGCTAGATCACGGATCTTCTTTTCGCAATAACCGTAGCGGCGGCTTAGACTCGCAATTGGAACCCCGCTGAAGTACTCTCGAAGCATCCTGCTGGCTGCTTTCATCTGCAATTTGTAGCGTTGACTTTCATTCATCTTAAGTTTTCTTTTGGGGTAAACTTTTTTCAGGACGATACA
>JBGVAE010000145.1:0-5285 GCA_045224215.1 Candidatus Cryptobacteroides sp.
AATCACTATCTTTGCAACGTATTTCAAAACAGAAAGAAAGTTATGAATCTTCGTGACATCAAGAAGGACATCGAGTATGTAATCGGCGCATTCATCGACGATTGCTCACTTTTCAGCTCAGTTAATCCTAAGGCAGACGACGAAGCTCTCGGTAAGCTTCTCGACGATGCTGTCAACCTCTACAACGACCTTAGGGATAGGATCAATGCCAAGGTCGAAGGAAAGAAAGCTGCTTATTATGCAGGGATCCGCCAGGAACTCCTTGAGAAGACCGACGCACTCTACAACACCCTCAGCGAGGTTGTAAAGAAGTCGGAAAAGCCTGAATAGACCCTGTCCTGATAGAATTTGCGGGAGGGCCTTGCTGTCCTCCCATTTTTTGTATTACTTTGAAGATACGAACTAAAACAAATATTGACATGAAAGTAGCGGTTGTAGGAGTTACCGGACTGGTCGGAACCAGGATGGTCGAAGTCCTCCAAGAGAGGAACTTCCCTGTAAGTGAATTCATTCCAGTGGCTTCGGAAAGATCCAAAGGTAAGACAGTAACCTTCAAAGGCAAGGAATATCCTGTCGTGACCGGCGAAGAAGCCGTAGCGATGAAACCCGACCTGGCCCTGTTCTCAGCCGGAGCAGACATTTCCCGCGAACTTGCCCCGAAGTTCGCCGCAGTGGGCTGCCGCGTCGTGGACAATTCCTCATGCTGGAGGATGGACCCGACCAAGAAGTTGGTCGTTCCGGAAATCAACGCCGATGTCCTGGAAGAAGACGACTATATCATCGCCAATCCGAACTGCTCGACCATTCAGATGCTGCTCCCGATTGCCCCTCTTCACAAAAGGTTTACTATCAAGAGGATAGTTGTCTCGACATATCAATCTGTGACCGGTTCCGGCACCCCGGCCATGAACCAGATGCAAGCCGAGAGGGAAGGAGCGAAGTGGGGTGAATATCCAGCCTTCTACCATTATCCGATCGACCAGAACGTAATCCCGCATATTGACGACTTCCTCGAGAGCGGCTACACTAAGGAAGAAATGAAGATGGTCAACGAGACCCACAAGATCCTCGGCGACTATTCCATCGGCGTAAGCCCTACCACAGCCCGCGTGCCGGTCCTGGGTGGCCACTCCGAATCCATCAACCTTGAATTCGTGAAAGACTTTACCCTTGAAGAGGTCAGGAATATCTGGTCGGAGACGGAAGGAGTTGTGGTTCAGGACGATCCCTTAAAGAATATATACCCGATGCCACTCTATTCCCTTGGCAAGGACGACGTCTTCGTCGGCCGTCTGCGCAGGGACCCGTCGATTAAAAACGGTCTCAATTTCTGGTGCGTGAGCGACAATATCCGCAAGGGAGCCGCCACCAATGCCGTCCAGATCGCCGAAGTGCTGTTATCCAAAGGGTTTTTGAAATAGATCCTTCACCGGCTTTGCCGGTTCATGATCTACTCTCCCGCCAAGTGCTTTTCCCAAGCCCATGCGGCGGCCAGCGTATCCTCGATCTTGCGCTCGGCCTTCCAGCCCAGTTTCTCGTTGGCAAGAGTCGGATCGGCCCAAATTGCCGGAACATCACCCTCGCGGCGAGGAGCGTATCTATAGTTGAGCTTCAGGTTGTTGGCCTTCTCGAATCCGAGGATCAACTCCATGACTGACAGAGGCTTCCCGGTCCCGATGTTGTAGATTTCATATTCCTGCTCCATCTCCTTTTCGAGCATCCTGCGAACTGCGGACACGTGTGCTTTCGCCAGGTCAACGATGTCGATGAAATCCCTCTGGCAAGTCCCGTCTGGAGTCGGGTAGTCGTTCCCGAACACCGACAGGCACTCTCGCTTTCCGATAGCGGTCTGGGTGATGAACGGCACCAAGTTGTTCGGTACCCCGCGCGGAAGTTCCCCGATGAGGGCTGAAGGATGAGCCCCGATGGGATTGAAATACCTGAGAGCAATGCCTTTAAGGTCAGGGTATGCGTTTACGCTGTCCCTCAGGATGTCCTCGCACATCTGCTTCGTGTTCCCGTATGGAGAGGTCGCTTCCTTGCGAGGAGTCTTTTCGGTCACAGGCAGCACTTCCGGGACACCGTAAACTGTAGCGGAAGAGGAGAAAAGGATGTTCTCGCATCCGTTGCAGCGGGCGGATTCGATCACGTTCATGAAAGATTCCAGGTTGTTCCTGTAATATCTCAGCGGCTCGGCCACTGATTCTCCCACCGCCTTGTACCCGGCGAAATGGATGACGGCATCGATCCGGTTCGTGGAAAAAAGGAGTTCGGTGGCGACCGGGTCGCAGAAATCCATCTTGAAGAAAGGAATATCATCCTTTCCCGTTATCTTCTTCACACCCTCGAAACAAGTCATGTCGCAGTTCGACATGTCGTCGGCGACGATCACGTCGTAGCCAGCCTCGATAAGCTCCACGGTCACGTGGCTTCCGATAAATCCGGCGCCGCCGGACACAAGAACGCACCTTTTCATATTGATTATTCGTAATTGGCTGTTCCCTTTTTGGAACAACTTCCAAATTTAGTGTTTTTTGCTAAATTTGTGGATATGAGACAGCCAAAATCCATCATCATAATCTCCACGCTGCTGCTTTGCGGTTTTACGTCAGCGGCCCAGGTTCCGGCCACTGCCAGGAAAACCGCCGCCAAGACAAAGGCCCAGAGATACGTGGAGCTCGTAGCCCGCAACGATGTACTCAAGGCATCCGTTTTCGGCGTCCTTGCCATGACTGAGGCCGGTGACACGGTGGCGGCATGGAACCCCGGCCAGAGGATGATTCCAGCTTCCACCCTGAAACTGGTCACTACAGGCGCCGCCCTGCATCAGCTGGGTCCTGATTTCAAATACGTTACGAAGTTGGCATATTCAGGTACCGTAAAGGACGGCGTCCTGGACGGTGACCTCTACATAATCGGAGGAGGCGACCCTACCATAGCTTCCAAGGATTCAATTGCGACCCCTCGCTACTTCCTTTTCAGCCAGTGGAAAGGGTTCCTGGATGCAGCCGGCATCAAGAAGATAAACGGGCGGGTGATAGGCGACGGCCGGTACTTCGACGGACCCATCGAGAAGGACACCTGGTCCTACCAGGACATCGGTACGGCCTATGGAGCCGGAAGCGACGGCCTCTGCTTCTATGAGAACGCCCAGGACCTGAAGGTTTCTCCGGGAGCCACGGTCGGAGCCCCGGTCAACGTTCTTGTCTCTTATCCATCATCCCCTTGGATGAAGTTCCACTATGCCTGCAAGACCGGCAAGGCCGGCACCGGCGACCAACTCTACATGTATGCTTCCGAATATGTCCCATATGCCGAAGTCCGAGGCTCATTCGCCATCGACCGCAAGCCGAAGACCGAGGAATTCGCCAACAAGTTCGGGGCATATACCTGCGCCTATTATTTCTGGAACTATCTCAAGACCAAAGGAATAGAAGTGAGCCAAGGCCCAGCTGACGTGCGCCTCGGAAGGGTCCGTTCGGATCTCTCCTCCATGGAATATGGTCCCTATGCCGCCAAGACCGACGGACTAAAGGTAATCGGGAGCACATATTCCCCAGCCCTCAAGAGTATCGTCAGGGAGACCAACCTGAAGAGTGACAATTTCTACGCCGAGACCCTCCTGAGGACCCTTGGACGCAGGTTGCACCACTCGGCATCATACGATTCCAGCTACGTAGCCTTGCGCGACGTCCTTAAGAAGATAGGTGCCGATCCGTCCAAAGTCAGCATCGCGGACGGCAGCGGCCTCTCCCGCCACAATTATGTGTCTCCTGAATATTTCGTCAGATTCCTTTCTGCGATGATGGAGAGTCCTGCCTTCGGGGACTACATCGAGACCATCGGCCAGCCGGGTAATCCTCATTACGAGTCCCGTCTGAAAGGGGAGAAGGCTGCATTGAAGGAGAAGGTGCATCTTAAGAGCGGTTCGATGGACGGAGTCCGCTGCTTCAGCGGCTACATTGAGCCGTCGGTCGGATCAAAGTCCGACGCCATCGTGTTCTCCATCATGACCAACAACGCCATCGTACCCGCATCCAAAGTCGACCCGATCATCGACCGCATCATCGTCCTCCTCGCCTCCGAGAACTAATCCCCTCAGCCCCACCAGACCCTCAGTCCCGGCCCTACAAGACCCCCTGCCCACTAGACCCCTCACCTCACCAGACCCCCTCACCGTGCCATGTGGTCCACCTCCTGGCACACATGTCTCACTTCGGCCCCTCCATCGTGCCATGTGGTCCTCACCCCGGCACACATGTCTCACTTCAGCCCCTCCACGTGCCATGTGGTCCACCTCCTGGCACACATGTCTCACTTCGTCCCCTCCACGTGCCATCCGGCAGCCACCGCGACCTATGTCATCCTGAGCGCAGCGAAGGATCCCCCCGCCAGCAGCATTGACACCCTAAGCTACCGGTCATTTTCGCCAGACTGCCCGTGCCATGTGGTCCCCTTCCCGGCACACATGTCTCACTTCAGCCCCTCCATCGTACCATGTGGTCCTCACCCCGGCACACATGTCTCAGTACGTTCAATGACAGGGCGCGATGAGAGCCCTTGGTGGCGAGCTCCCCGCAGCGCCCAGCCGCCGGACGCCGTACACTCCGGCGGCGGTACCATTTGAACCCATGAATGAACCTACGTTCCCTTAACCTCTCTGCTGCCCCTTGCCCCCTCTCCGGTGACGTTGTCCGAATCCCCCCAATGACGTCCTGACGTAATTATACTACCTTATTTACATACTGGTACGGAAATGCTTGATTATTAGCTACTTGATATTTGTTTGGATATTGGTCTTTCTTTGGGCGCTTATTTCGCCACCTAAGGATCAATGATGTCCCTGATTATCAACCCGTCCCATACCAACTCCCCTGTGTCGTCCTTGGCAGTTAGTAAAAAGCACACAGGACGAGTGACGCTCAAAACTATCATTACCAGATTATTCAGATGATTTCGCGTGTCATGTGATTGATTTCAGGTGACGCACAACATATTGATTACCAAAATATTCAGCTAATTCCTAAGGTACGTCGCCCGTTTCTCAGGTGACGCGAAACTCCATGAAAATCAACAAGAAGAGCATTCGAGGAGGGGTCGAAATCGGCACCCCTCGAACGACGATTTGTTTTATATTCAGGACTTTACGCGTCACCTCGATTCAGCTGATGTAATCCTATCTCAGGACAAGATTCAGCCACTACTTATTGCACAATATCGGTAAACTTATATCAGGATCAGCCTAATGGATGTTCCAGGGGTGACCGATGTGCCAGAGGCGCCTG
>JBGVAE010000146.1:0-19582 GCA_045224215.1 Candidatus Cryptobacteroides sp.
CGGTAGGAGGGTTGGGAATATTCATCTGCAAGAAGATGATGGATTCGGTCAGCTACGCATTCGAAGACGGCTGCAATAATTTCACCATGAAGATAAGGACTCGTAAATAATGGAAGTAATCATAAACCAACAGGAGGGGAAAACCCTTGTCAAACTCTCAGGAAGGCTTGACACAACCAATGCCATGGCTTTCCAGGCAGACATCGAACCGCTTCTCAGACTTGAAGATCCCGACATCGAACTCGACTGCACTGACATGGAATATACTTCCAGCCAGGGCCTCAGGGCATTCCTGATGCTCCAGAAGAGCGTCAATGCCCATCATGGAAAGCTGGTCATGACTGGTATGAAGCCTCAGGTGCGCGAAGTCTTCGACATCACCGGCTTCTCTACGATTATCAATATCAGGTAACTGTTACATCGACAGCTGGTTGAGGGTGTTCTCCTCAATCGCCTGGGTCTTGCCGATAATGCTTGTGAGCATGAGCATGTTCGCGGTTATTTCTGCGACTTCCCGGTTGGTGGAACCGTTGAGGATGTACCAGTTGAGGTCACTGTCGTCGATGCTTTCCACGAAATCGATGTTAGGGTAACGGCTCTGGATGCTGTCACGGAAAACAGCGGTGTAAAGCCGGCAGAGATTTCCTACTTCTATGTCCAGATTGTCCTTGACATTCTTCTCCTGCTCCTCACAGTAGGTTTTCTTGATTTCGTTGAAAGCCTTGTCGTGCTTGATGTCGGTCTTGTCGCCGTCCACCTGGAGGATCTCACAACGCTCGATGTCACCGTGGTCGGCCTCCAGTTCACTGCTGATGTCGTGGAGTTTTGTGAATTTTACACCCGAGAACAGGATCTTCCCTGCATCCATCGTGTATTTGATACGTGAAAAATCAATCCCGATGGCGACTTTGTAATAGTACTTGTGGATGTACTGGATCTTCTTCTGTCCGGACTCTCCCACGAAAACAGTCCACCAGTTCAGCTCAGGAATACGATACTTCTCGGGATCGAGCTTCTCCAGGAAATCTTCCTTGACCACGTAGCCTTTCTTGGCAAATTCCATCTGCTCCAGCTTGAAGGTGTAGTTGATAGCTGACGGAAGCCCCTCGGTCTGTTCCTTGGTGTCGAGCTGGGAAGTAAGTTCCTGATTCTCGATTTCGAGCCTGGAAACCTTGGATTCCAAGGCTTTCTGCTCTTCGATCTTCGCCATCAGTTCCTTCTGCTTATCTTCAAGCTCGGAGTCCATGAGCTTGTTCACCGGCCTGAATGCCATGGCGGTCAGGAGCATTGTTATTACATTGGACAGCACTATGGCCACCGGATGCATCAATCCCGGAAAGAATATGAACAGAGCTATATTCAGCCCTATCAGGAGTGCGCATACGGCCACCAGGATATAGTTTTTTACGTGTTCTGCCTTAGACATCATCTGCTCTTATTTATCTAACGGTCTTGAAATATGCAAAATTGATGCTCGATAATTTAAGACAGTTTCAGGTCGCCTTCTCGGATCCATCCTATCTTCCTCTCCAATTCCCCTAGCAGGAAGCAGAGGATAGCAGGGAGGACGAGGCACACCAGGGCTAGGCCTGTCCAGTCCGTCACAGTAGGTGTCATTGCGACAGCCCCGTTAGCGAGAGCCGCAGCAGAGGGCTCTACCCACCCCGTCCACACTCCGATTGGTCCGCACAGGCCGCAAGTCCCCATTCCGGAATTGATGGCAGCCCCGTTCATCTGCAGATGGAATATGCAAGTTGCGACCGGTCCGGTGACCATGCTCGTGAGGATGGGAGCTATCCATATTTTGGGATTATGGATGATATTCCCCATCTGGAGCATGCTGGTGCCAAGGCCCTGGCTTACGATTCCGCCCCACTTGTTCTCACGGAAGCTCATTACAGCGAAACCTATCATCTGGGCGCAGCATCCTGCTACGGCTGCCCCTCCGGCAAGGCCTGTCAGGGACAGGGCAGCACAGATGGCAGCAGAAGAGAGGGGGAGAGTCAAGACTATTCCGACTATGGCAGCTACGACCATTCCCATTATGAACGGCTGCTGTTCGGTGGCCCACATTATGAGTTTCCCGATCCAGGAGGCCGCCGACCCGATAGGCGCGGCAATCAGCCATGCCAGTCCGATTCCGGCGAGGATCGTGACAATCGGGGTCACGAGGATATCGATTTTCGTTTCCTTGCTGACCATCTTGCCGATTTCGGCAGCGATGATCGCTACGAAATACACTGCGAGCGGGCCTCCGGCCCCTCCCAGGGCATTTGTCGCATATCCCACCGGGACCAGGGAAAACAGCACCATTCCCGGAGCGTTCAGCGCAGAGCCGATGGCAACTGCCATTGCCGGCCCGACCATGGCTGATGCCAGACTTCCTATCGTGTAGCCTTGACCGGCGATCGTGACGACGGAAGCCGTCAGGAAACCTATGTGGAACTGGCTCCCCAGGGTATTCAGGATCGTGCCGACGAGCAAGGTACAGAAAAGACCCTGCGCCATCGCCGACATCGCATCAATCCCATACCGCTTGAGCGAAACAACTATATCCTTCCTCTTGAGGAAATCTTGGAATCTTCTCATTATCCGTTATTTGAAAACAGGCATAGGCTTTCCTCTCCACTGCTCCGGAACCTTGAGACCAAGAGCTTCTGCGATGGTGGCTGAAAGATCGTACTGCATCATGAATCCGTCAAGTTCACCCTTCCTGGCTACATTCTTTCCGCAGATTACGAAAGGAGTCTCCATTTCCTCGAGTGTGAAACCACCGTGGCCTTTGCCCTTGCCGCCGTGGTCAGAACCAATTACGATAATGCTCTTGTCGTATATCCCTTCATCCTTGAGGGCCTGGATGATCATTGCAACTGCATCGTCGGTCTCCTTCAGGCACTTCTGGTATTCGACAGATGCCCATCCGTACTTGTGGCCGGTTTCGTCGACGTCTCCGATGTAGAATGTGAAGAAATTCGGATGCATCTCCTTTATGCACTTGACGGCTCTTTCGCGGGTGTACTTTTCGAGTGAATATCCTTCACCGGCATGGTAGCCCGGATCGTAGAGATGGTAGTCCATGGACAGGGTGTCGACTACCGGTCCTATTCCGTCCCAGTTGTAGATGCAGGCAGACTTCCTGTCAGGCCTCTGGTCGCTCAGAAGGGTGTAGAGAGTTACCGGCAGGCCGTTCGGACCCAGCTCATAGGCTTCGATGTCCGGCTTTGAGGAGTTCCATTTGTAGTAGCCGTGCATCTCGGTAGGGACTCCCATGAATATCGTTGCCCAGTTGATGGCAGACGCCGATGGCATGGTTGAACGCTTGTGGAAAGAGTAGCATCCGTTTTCCATCAGCCCTTTTACCGTCGGCATGTTGTCGACGTTGTCCTTGAAAGACGAGGTCGCCCATCCGTCTATTGCTATGAATATCACATATTCAGCCTTTGGCTTGAGCTTTTTGGCCTCGGACGTGGCCGGGAAAATGATCGCGGCGATAAGGAGCGAGAGGAATATTCTTTTCATGATGTTGGTTTTATGTGTCATTATTTCAATTCCACATCCACTTCCCGAAGGGCAGGGGATTGGGACATCGCGGCAGGATTAGTGCCATCGATGCCTTGCGGGATGGATGAGTCGATCAGAGCGAAAAGCTGCCGCCAGTAGAGTGGGAACTCGCCGTCTGCATTCTTGAAGTTCATCGGAGCGGATTCGAACACATGTCCTTCCTCTTTGCCGACATAACTGTCGCGGACAAGTTCGCTGCAGTAGAGGGCTCCGTTGTCCGGCAGGAAATATACGTCGTATGGCTGGCCGAGAAAAGCCTTGGCATTGTTGACATATTCCATCGCGTCCTTGTCTTGCTTCAGCCGCTTTATGATGAACACAGGAAGGGAACCATCCTTCAAGGTGAAGTCGGTGAGGAAAGTATCCAATGGGTGGCGGTCCACTCCGTGCTTGATGGTTGCGTCGATGATCCAGGTGGAATCTCCTTCCACTTCGGCAATCGCGACGTGGATTATATTCAGTTCCCCTTCTTCGCCGGTGGAGGAAGATATGGCCTCATCCATGGATCCTTCCTCTATCGAATAGTCAGCAGGGATGCCGACGAATATCAAATCTCCGGTTTGGAGGTGCTCAACCTTTGTCCTGGAATTGCAGGCTGCAAGTGCGGCGGCGAGAAGGAAGCCGATGATGGACTTCCAAATTATTCTTCTGGTTCTCATATTGCAAATATAACCATATTATTTTCTAAATTTGGTGCGGAAAACCCAAAACGAATCCACATATGAATTTAAGGACTTTGATTGCAGTTCCGGCTGCATTGCTGGTTGCAGGGGCGATGGCTTCCTGCTCGAACAAGCCGAAGGAAGTGACAGAAGTGCAAGAAGATGGCTTCAAGCCTGCCAAGACCCTTGTCGTCGTAGATGTGCAAAGGGATTTTTACGATCCTTCAGGTTCTCTCTATGTCACTGGAAGCGAGGAACTTCCGGAGAAGATAGCCGCGTTGGCTACTGATTATGATGCCGTGATATTCACCCTCGACTGGCATCCTGGCAACCACTGCTCATTCAAGGAAGAAGGAGGAATATGGCCCAAGCACTGCGTCCAGAACACGATTGGTGCCGGACTTCCGGACTGTTTCACCCCGATTCTTTCCGATCCGGGCAAATTCAGGATTTTCCTCAAGGGAATGCAGCAGGACAAGGAGCAATACGGTGCTTTCGAGACTAAGGAGGAGATCGATCCGGTGATCCTTTCTTGGTTTGAAAGCAGCGAGCAGGTAGATGTCTGCGGCATAGCCGGAGATTACTGTGTCAAGGAGAGCACCAACAACCTCCTCAACTATGTTCCGGCAGAAAAAGTTACGATGCTGCTGGATTGCATCCGCAGCATCGATGACGGTTCGGCACTTAATGCCTTTATCGAAGAAAAAGGGCTGAAGACGAAGTAGTCTCCAGCCTTTTTTCATTATCTGCTTTTCCTTGAGTGTTTTCCGTGCCTGTTCTTCTTGCTCCTGCGGGAGAGAATGACTCCCAGTATCAAGGCTGTCAGCACGGCTGCGATGATTATGTAGGTGAGGGCTCCGGCGTTGTTGCCTTTTACGCGTGACCACATCGAGATAAGCATCTGGGAATCATCTCCCCAGTCATGCTCGAGGCCGCAGCGTTCGATGACACTCTGGTCAGGGTACATCACAGGGTTGATGCAGACAGAGTCTGCACCCTCGCCGAAGAAATACGTGAGGTTTATAGGGTCGTAGGTGCTGTCGCGGAAATATTCCAGAATCTCCGGAGTTCCGCAAGAACTTACGTAACCGATCTCCTCGGCGTTGCGGATTGCGTTCTCCGGCTTGCACATGAAGTTGATGAAATAGTTGGCGGCCTTGACGTTCTTGGCATATTTAGGAATAACCCAGCCGTCGAACCATACTGTAGCACCTTCGTCAGGGACGATATAGTCGAGATCGACACCAACCAGTTTGGCCTCGTCGATGGCCCAGCAAGCATCACCGCTCCAGTTAAGGCTGATCCATCCTCTTTCCTGGGTCATCTGGTCCTTGCCGAAGTCGGCTTCGTAGCCGGCAACCTGTTCCTTGGTCTGAATCAGGTATTTCTCCACCAGGTCCACGTTCTCCTGGGAAGGATTTGCGAGAAGTTCTTCCAAGGTTACGGTGCCTGCAGCAAGTTCATCCTTCTTGAGATAGATGATGATCTGGCTGTAGATGTCCCTTGCGGAATCTTTCATGAATATCTTGCCGGCATATTTGCTGTTGCGCAGGACATCCCAGGTCCTGAGGTCCTGAGGATCCACATACTTGGTGTTGTAGAGGAAACCTGTGGTGCCCCACATGTAGCCTACTGCATAGTCACTGGCATCTTTGTCTCCAGTCTTGAGTTCCTTCAGGCAGTTGACGATGTAAGGGGAGAGGCTGCCCTCGATGTAGTCCGGGGTGTCACCGTAGTTCCTGTCCAGAGGAAGGAGCAGGTCACTCCTGAGCATCCTCTCGATGATGTAATCTGAAGGGCAGACGACATCATAGTCTTCCTGTCCTTTTTCAATTTTGGACAACATCGTCTCATTGATGTCGAAAACCTGGTAGACGATCTTCACCGGTTCGCCGGTCTGCTCTTCATACCATTGTTCGAATTCACCGATGAGGGATTCGTCGATGTAGTCGCTCCAGTTGTAAACCTTCAGGATGTGTTCCCTGTCGCTGGAGCAAGCGGCAACCATCAGGGCCGCTGCAAGAATGCTGATTAGTTTCTTCATTATTTGACTGGAATGATTGATTTTTGTCCGTCTTTTGAACGTCCCTGCCTTACGTTGATGACGATGAGCAGGATAAGTATCAGTGTGAATATCAAGGTCATAAGAGGCCTTAATTCAGGGGTTAGACCACCTTTCCTGGCATCTGCGTAGATGTAAGTGGAAAGTGTTTCCAGACCAATAGTTCCCCTGGTGAAGAATGTCACTGCGAAGTCATCGAGCGACATCGTGAAAGCCAGGATGAAGCCCGAAACCATGCCTGACCTCAGTTGAGGGATCAGTACCTTCCTCAGTGCTTGTCCCGGGGTGGCACCCAGGTCGAGGGCCGCTTCGTAGATGTTCGGATTCATCTGCCCGAGTTTCGGCATCACGCTCAGCACGACATACGGAGTGCAGAACGTAATATGTGCCAGGATAACGGAAAGGTAACCCTGGGAGAAATGCAGGAATACGAAGAGCAGGAACAGGGAAACACCCGTGATGACGTCAGGATTGATCATCGGGATGTTGTTGAGGAATTGGATAGTGTTCTTTTTCCTCCCCTTGAGATTGAAGATGCCGATTGCGGAAACAGTTCCGAGGATGGTGGAAACGGCAGCGGCTATGACGGCAATAATCAAAGTATTCTTGATGGCAGCCATAAGGCTTGCACCACCTCCGACACTTCCCGTGAATATGTTCTTGTAGAGCTCCAGGGAGAATCCCGTCCAGTTTCCGAGAGTCTTGGCTTCGGTGAACGAGAACACGCCTATGAAGACGATAGGCACGTAGAGCAGGACCAGCAGGATCCAGATATAAGCTTTAGCCAAGAATTTCTTCATCATACAGTCCCTCCTTCGACAGCATTTTCCTTGTCACCTCCCAGCAGGAGCGTGGTCAGACCGATGATCAGGAGCATTATGAGCGACAGGGCCGCACCATAGTTCCACATTGAAGAATTGATGTTTTCCTGGATGATGGTTCCGAAGAGTTTGATTTTGTTGTTGGTCAGGAATTCGGAAATGGCGAAGGTGCTGACCGTCGGCATGAACACCATCAGGATGCCGCTGGAAATTCCCGGCATCGACAAAGGAAGGGTTACCTTGCCGAATACCTGGACAGGAGTGGCGCCGAGGTCTGCTGCAGCTTCAGCATAGGAGTTGTCCATCTTCAGGAGCACGTTGTAGATCGGATAGATCATGAACGGCAGGTAGTCGTACACGAGGCCGAACAGGAGGGTTCCTTTTCCGAGAGAGAAACCGAGCACGTTGAAAAGTTCTGCGGTGGCGAGAGTCCTCATCAGAGCGTTGATCCACATCGGGAGGATGAAGAGGATCACGGTGACTGCGGACTTGTTCAGGTCCTTGTTGGCCAGTATGTATGCGGCAGGATAGCCCAGGAGCAAGCAGATTAAGGTGTTCTCGATAGCCACCTCGATCGACACTGCAAATGTACTGAGGGCATCTCCGTCCGTGAAGAACTTGGTGATGTTCTCAAAGGTGAATCCTCCGTTCTGACCCTGGAATGCATAGACCACGATCAGGACCAGCGGCAGGACCACGAAGATGACCAGGAATATGAAATAGGGGATCGCCCAGTTACTTCGCTTGCTCATCTCCTCCGGTCACGGTTATGTCTTCAGGAAGGATACGGATACCTACAAGGTCGCCCTTGTCCCAGATATCCTGGGTGTCCACATATACATATTCCCCGCTGTCGGTCTTGACAGTAAGGTGGTAATGGTCACCCTTGTAGAGGATGAACCAGACTTCTCCGGTAGTGGTTCCTTCATCCACGTGGTCCATGAGGTCGATCTTGGAGAATGATACATGAGCCTTTGCCTCGGCGCCTTCGACAGTGCCAGGGATGCTCTTGCACTCGAATTCTTCTCCGAGCATTTCAATGTGGGTCTCGTCGATCACTGTGCAGTCGATGGTGTTTTCGACTCTTTCCTTCCGCATGACCTGGATGTCGTCCGGACGGATGATCATGCCGACGGTGCTGCCGGTCTCGAAGGCGTTGTAGTCCTGGATCTGGAGCTCGTTTCCGGAATCTGTGTCCACATACATTTCATAGTGGACTCCCTTGAAAGTGCAGGACTTGACGACTCCCGTGAACTGGGCTCCTTCAGTCTTGTTCATGATGTAGATGTCCTCCGGACGGATGACTACATCAACCGGAACATTCTCCCCGAAGCCTTCGTCCACGCAATCGAATTCGTGTCCGATAAAGCTCACCTTGCGGTCCTCGATCATCGTGCCGTTGAGAATGTTGCTCTCGCCGATGAAATCTGCCACGAAGGAATTGACGGGTTCGTTGTATATGTCGATAGGTGTTCCGATCTGCTGGATCTTTCCCTCATTCATGACAACGATTGTGTCGCTGAGGGTAAGTGCCTCTGCCTGGTCGTGGGTGACGTAGATGAAAGTGATCCCGAGTTTCTGGTGCATCTCCTTGAGCTCAATCTGCATGTCCTGCCTCATCTTGAGGTCGAGGGCGGCCAGAGGCTCGTCCAGGAGCAGAACCTTAGGTCGGTTCACAATGGAGCGGGCGATTGCGACCCTCTGCTGCTGGCCTCCGGAAAGGGAGTTTACGTCACGGTCCTCATAATCGCTCATGCTCACGAGTTTGAGTACCTTGCGCACCCTTGAATCGATTTCATCCTTAGGTACGTTCTTCAGTTTCAGGCCGAAAGCGATGTTGTCGTAAACATCCAGGTGAGGGAAGAGTGCATAGCGCTGGAAAACCGTGTTGAGAGGCCTCTGATGAGGCGGGATCTGGGCGACATCGATGAACTCCGTCTTTCCGCCCTTCTTGTCCCATTCCATCATGATCCTTCCTTCGTCTGGCTGGAGGAATCCGGCTATCATCCTGAGCAAGGTGGTCTTTCCGCAGCCTGAAGGACCCAGCAAGGTAACGAATTCACCCTTGCGGATGTAAAGGGATATGTCCTTGAGAACTTGCTGGTCGCCGAACGACTTCGAGAGATGCTCGATGTCGATGATGATGTTCTTGTCGCTCATTATTTCTTAGGGAAACTAAGATAATAGATGGCTCCCACGGTGAGTGAAAGCATGTCAAGACCTGTATTGTAGGCAGCAGCAGCATGCAGGCGGAGATCCTTGCTACCCTTCAGCGGGAACCAATGGGCTGCACCGCCGAACGAATAGTTGCTGTATTTCTCGGAATCCACGAAAATTGCGTCTCCGCTCATAATGCTTATGTCTGATGTAGCACGGTCGATTCCGCCCCTGACGAGGAACTCCCATTTGTCGGACGGATTGTAATATGCACTGGCAAAGGCGCTCACACCATTACGTAGTACGGCATATTCATCTGAAACCTTGTTGGTAGCATCAAGTTCGAAGGTGAAATCCCCGGCTTCGATCTGGTGACCTAGGCTGAACACCCAGTCATAGCCTTCGCCGTTACCGATCATGTTTGTGCTGTACAAGAGATTGAGAGGGCCGTAACTGCCGCTGTATTGCAAGGAATATGACATCAGTCCTTCTCCGAACGGACGCACGCTGTATGGAGAACTTGAAAGCATGAAAGCCACTCCCTGAGTCTCGTCTTCGTTCATGAAGCCTATCTTGCCGCCCCACTGGTAGCAGACGAAATTGTTCCAGAGGGAAGAGCAGAGATCCGGATGGAGGTCATAGTCGTATTGTTCGAATTCGAAACCTCCGATAGGAATGATATCCTTTCCGGCGGTAACGTAGAAATTGCCGAATGAATAGGTCAGGTTAGCCCAGTCGCACCAGGTTACATCGTCCGAGTGCCAGGTGTTCTGGTACAGGTACTTAGGCTCGCTGCTCAGCCAATGGTTGCAGACGCTGAAAGAAAGGTTTTCCGTGATGTTGCCCTCGAACAGGGAATAAAGAGAAGAGTTGCCAAGAGTTACCTCTTTGTCGCTTCCACCATAAAACTTCGGATTGAAGTCAATCCGTGGAACGATGGTAATTCCGGCACTGGCACCGGAATCACTGCCACCTTGCGCCTGGGCAAGGGTGCAGAGCAGGATCAAACCCGCAAAAACAACCAGTTTCTTCATTTGAACGCATAAAAAAGTGTTTAGTTCCACTTATAATTTGCAAAAATAAGATAAAAAATGTTGACTTTGCACAAGTCGGCTCCAAATATCTATAAATTATTGAGTCTTCTTATTATCTTTGCCGTATATGGAAATAGCGACCGATTCTTTGAATCCGAAACGGGAGGTTTGGGTGGACTGGCTGAGAGTTGCCGCCTGTTTCATGGTCATGATCGTACATGGGACGGAACCTTTCTATCTGGGAGGTGACGGATCCCTGATACTCACAAAGACCGATGCCTTCTGGTCGGCCGTAATGGATTCGCTGGTCCGCAGTTGCGTTCCGCTCTTCGTCGTTGCATCCAGCTACCTTCAATTCCCGCTCCATAGGGAACCCAGGGATTTCTTCTCCCGAAGGGTCAGGCGTGTCCTTGTCCCCCTTCTATTCTGGACCGTCATATATGCACTTGTCAGCGGAAATCCAGTGCAGAACTTCGAGGATCTTCTACTCAACTTCAATTATTCAGCCGGCCATCTGTGGTTCGTGTATATGCTTTTCGGAGTGTATCTGCTGATGCCTCTGCTCTCTCCTTGGGCGGAAAAGGTGGAGAAAAAGGAACTTCTGGCTTATCTTGGAATATGGTTGTTCACTACCTTGATCCCATTGTTCAGGAGTTGGGCGACAGGAGATTCCGTTCCTGTGACTTATGGACCTTCAGGGATACCGATGCCCGCACGCTATCCTGTCTGGGGAGAAGCTAGCTGGAATGCCTATGGTGCCTTCTACTATGTCAGCGGTTTCCTGGGATACCTCCTTATCGGCCTGTACTTCCGGAAATTCGCAAAGGAACTTTCGTGGACCAGGACCCTGTCGATTGCGGCACCGCTCTATTTGATAGGATTCGCGGTGACGGCCGGTGGATTCTACAGGCGCGTGATGGATTCCTCTGGGGGAGAGTTTCCGTTCGGCGGGGATGTCAGCCTCGCCGTCGGTTGGGAAACTACTTGGGGTTACGACACCATCGGTGTCGCTCTGATGACTATTGCATTCATATTGGTATTCCGGAAGATGACCGCTTCCGGGAAATTATATTCTTCTATCGTACGCCCGGTTTCGGAAGCCAGTTACGGAATGTATTTGTTCCATATGCTTCTCTTGCCGGTATTCGCTGGCCTCTTCCGTGGATGGATGGGATTCGGGCCGGAAGGTGTCCTTGGATCATGGACGACTCCGGTGGAGATATTGCTGACCGCCATGACCACTTTCGCAGTCACGGCGGCAGTAGCGGTGCAAGTCCGCAAGATCCCTAAGCTGGGCAGGATAATGGTCGGTTGATTACCGGCTCCACCTGTCGGTTCTGAAGGATCCGACCGGAAGCATGGTTTCCCCACAGAGGTTGCAGTCCGGATTGTCTGCCCAGGCATATCTTACTGCAAGGGGGAACTGTACCTCGGGACAAGAAACTACTACGCTGGTCCCTTCGATCCTGGCCTGTGCGAAATGGAACTTGCGGTCGGATCCGGCAATCGCGAATCCTTTCACGACATCGTTCCCGTCAAAAGTCTTCAGTGCCTTTGCATTCTTGAATTTGATGCGTATCGAGTTGCCTTCCAGGGAATATGATTCCATCTGTGGCGAGTCAGCGGTCACATCCTGGCCATAGCTGTATTTCCTGGCCAGCAGGGCAAGACGTCTTCCAACTTCCTGCTTGTTCTTTGGATGGATGTCGGCAGCATCTCCCACGTCAAGGATGACGCACATGTGGGCATCCTTCACGTTATTGGCGGCAAATGCCTGAGCTTCACGTAGTTCTGCCCATTCGGAAACTATGTCGGGATATTCCTGGAGCTTCTTGTAGTTGCAGAGCTGGACGATGTAGAACGGGAAGTCGCAGCCCCAGAGCCTGCGCCAGTCGGCAATCATTATCGGCAAGGTTTCGGAATATTGGGCAGCATCGAATGCATTGGATTCTCCCTGGTACCATATTGCTCCGCAGATGTTGAACGGCACCAGGGGATGGATCATGCTGTTGTAGAGATTGGAAGGATAGTCTGTCCTTGAAACCCTGTCGGGATGAGTGACATCGATGTCCTCCTGTGAAGATCCGATGCAGTATTTCCATTCTCCGCTGGCGTTGATCGATTCTTCTCCGCAAGATATCGTGAATTTGTCCCTTTCTCCGAGCAGACCGCTGTTGAGATGATTGTCCAGGACTCTTATGGCCACGACATTCCTGCCTGCCTTTACCAGTCTGCCGGGGATCGTGTAGAGACGGAAGTTGTTGAATCCCACAGTCTGGCCGACGAGTTTGCCGTTCCAGTAGGTCCAGTCATCGTCATCCACGCTTTGTAGATTGAAGGTCAGGTCTTTCCCTGCCCATGATTCTGGGATATCTATTTCGTGCCTGAACCAGATCACTCCATCCCAAGTCCCGAGACCGACAGTCTCGACATTGCCTGGTATGTGGATGGTCTTCCATCCTGAATCATCCAGCAATGGCTCCGCCCAGGAGGCGACGTTTCCTGTCATTCCCCGGTCAGCCTTCAATATTTCCTCGTGCCACCTGGTCTTTATGGAGTCGAGATTTCGCCCTGTATCTTCAACTTCCAGGCGCTTTTCGATGAAGTCTTTTTGGCTTGGCATCGTACTGAGAGCTTCGAGAGTCGTCCAGCCTTCTATCATCGTCCCTCCATAGGAGGAATTGATGAGACCTATCGGAACCCCGGCGGACTTGGCTATCTCCCTCCCGAAGAAATAGGCGCAGGCAGAGAACTGCTCGACAGATCCGTAGGAGCTGACTTCCCAACCGTTGTCTCCGACAACCTTGAAATCATCCTCAGGATCGTAAGAGAATGTCCTGACTATATTCAACAGTCTGAGATTCGGATAGTTCCCGGCATCGTCGAGTTCCTGTTCATAGTTATTGACGCGCCCCCAGCCTTTTACCGGCATTTCCATGTTGGACTGTCCGGAGCAGAGCCATACATCGCCTGACATCACGTTGTGGAGGACTGTCTGGCGTTTCTTGCCTTTCCCGTTTGCGATGGTGATTTCGAACGGTCCTCCGGCCGGAGGAGTGTTAACCTGCACGCTCCATTTCCCGTCTGCGCCAGTCGTGCAATCGTATGCGGCACCGTTCCAGGAAGTGATGACCTTGACCTGCGATCCGGCTTTTGCCGTGCCCCAGAGAGGGACTTCGCTGTCCCGCTGCAGGACCATGTTGTCAGAGAAAAGAGGGGAGAGGCGGACCTGGGCCCCGAGTGAAATACCGGCTAATGCCAATACCGCCAGAGAAATAATAATCCTTCGCATATCAAATGTTCTTTTGCTGAGAAACAAATCTACTCATTTTATTCTGATTATTCATATATTTGTTTTCATGAATACGTATAAGCGAACAATTGTTTCCATAGTGCTGGCCGCCTGCTCCTTCGCATCCTTCGCCGGCGGGATAAGCGACCATGTTTCCCTTTTCATTGACAAGGAAGACGGAAGATACGCAAAGGGTGAATTGCTGAAAGTCTATGCGGAGACCGACAGTACGGCCACATATTGCATGCGGTTGTACATCAACGGAATAGCCAAAGAGGAGTCCGAAGTCGGAATAGGAAAGGAGAGATCCGTGATATTCAGTGCCTCTTATCCGGAAGCGACCGCGGTGATGATAGAAATCCTGGGAAAGAGCGGTCAATCCCAAGGCAGTACGCTGATAGGTGCTATCGTGGCTCCTGAAGAATTTACGCCAGGCTTCGACGAGCCGAAAGATCTCAGGAGGTTCTGGAGGCGGCAGTTCCGTCAGATGCGCAAGTCGAAACCTATGGTCACTCTCACTCCTGTCAGCACCAAGGATCCGTCCTACTCGGCAGATACCGAAGTATACGACCTCGAGATCAGCATGCCAGAAGGCAGGCCCGTGCGCGGATACATCGCTTTCCCTAAGGATGCGGACAGGAAATCCCTCCCGATCGTGATTTTCGCCCACGCTGCAGGGCACATCTACAACCGGTGGACCTTGAGCGATCCTGACGTGACCGCCGCCCTTGCACACAGGGGAGGAGGGGCCATCGCATTGGACATCAATGCCCACGGACTTCTTAACGGCCAACCTGAGGAATACTACCGGGAATATGACGAAGGAGAACTCAAGGATTACAGTGGACGTCATCTGACGGACCACGGATCCTTCTATTTCAGGACCATGTTCCTGAGACTTGAAAGAGCCCTTGATTACGCTTGCACACATGAATTGTGGGATCGCAGAAGGGTACTTGTCTTCGGCGAAAGCCAAGGCGGCGCCCAGAGCGCTTTCCTTGCCGGAGTTGACAAGAGGGTAGGGGCAGCCGTGATGACTGTCCCTGCGATGATGGATATGGGAGGAGCCATGAAAGGACGCCTGAGCGCCTGGGTGAAGCCTCTCGAGCGGGACGGACTTGATTCTCCGGCAAAGGATATAGCCCCGTACTATGACGGGGCGTTGCTCTTGAAAGGTTGCAAGGCTAAGCTCTTCATCGAGGCCGGTCTGATAGATGTTACCTGTCCTCCGGCCGGTGTCTTCTCCGGTTATAACGGGGCAGTTGGCGACAAACGTATCTACACTTGTCCTTATCGTCCTCACCATGAACCCGATGCCAGGCACCACGATGACTGGATGTACATCTATTACGCCCGCAACGCTTTCATCGATGATTATCTGAAGTAAGCTGCTGCTATTCGAAGCTGGCGGAGATTACGTACGGTACTCCGTTAAGTACATCGGTCCTGCCGGAATACTCGACTCCGTACCTGCCCATCGTGGACGTGACCGTGGTTGCGCAGAAAACGGAGATGTAGTATGTCCCGGCCTTAGGCTCGGAAATCTCCAGCTTTTTGCTCGCACCTTCTCCCACATAGCACCAGGTGGCGGTGTCGCTGTAGGCGAAGTTGTTCCTGGCTGCGAAAAGGTACAAGTCGAAATCCTTGTAGCCAAGGACATCCTGGAGCTCGATGGTCATCCTGGAGGTCCCCTTAGGGACATCGATGCGGAAATGGTGGTATTGGCGGTCTCCGATCCTGGTGTGCTCCGGATCGTTCTCTGAAGTCGTGGCCTTCATCTCGCGCGGGACCCCGTTCTCGAGAGTACCCTTGAGCAGTGGTGCGGCGGTTCCGGCCATCGCATAACGTACCATCGCTGACATGAGGGCGATATTGTCGGCATCCGGTGCTCCCTCAGGATGCGAACCGCATAGGATGACTCTTCCCGTTGAACCGGAGGCTTTGTATGCCCATACGCAAGGCAAACCGTCTATATCCCTTTTCAGTTCCCTTCCTTTCGTGCTGTAAGTCGCAAGGATCTCGGTTCCTTCCGGAGCGGTTTCCATATATGCGAAGCATCCGCCGTTGTGACGTACGCTGTCGATATGGGTCTTGCCGCCATAATCGTAATAGTCGGACAAAGCGCCTTTCTTGACTATGTCGACTGCCGTGTATGATTTCTCAAGTCCGGTGGAGGAAGTATTTCCCGGCCACAGGCCAATGTAGTTGTGCGCCTGGACGATGGTGCCGTCCTGCTTCCTGGATCCCAGGCTGGCTACGAATGCTCCGGCGCATGATCCCAGGTAGCTGCCTCCGGCGTTGACGTAGTTCCGCAATGCCTGGCGTCCTTCTTCTCCGAGAGACTTGCCGTGCCCACCGGCGCGACCTCCGTTCATGTAAACCATCCTGAACCGTGGCTGGCCGTCGGGATAGAGCAGGATTCCGTTCTCGTCGATGGCGCTTCCAACTATCAGGTCGTGCTGCCGGACTGTGTCCATGGCCGTGAACTTGTATTTTTCGGTGTAGCTATGCTTTGAAGAGACGAAAGCTTCCATCGTGAGGTTCAGGACTTCTGTGACGGGAAGGTCGGTGCGGGAAGTAAGCATGATTCCGCTGTCCATGAAAATGTCCTTGTAGAAACCCTTGGTGTTGTCCTGTGCATACGAAAAAAGCACGGCGGACAGAATAATCGCCGTTGTGGAAAGTATCTTTTTCATCCTGTTTAGTTATTCAGCTGGTGAAAAATCTTCCTTGCCTACTCCGCAAAGCGGGCATACCCAATCTTCAGGAATATCTTCGAAAGCTGTTCCAGGTGCGATTCCTCCGTCAGGATCGCCGACTGCGGGATCGTATTCGTATCCGCAGATGTTGCAAACGTACTTTTTCATTTGTGGTTGTATTGATTAATGCAAATATACTTCATTTACAGATAAAAAACCTTCTTATTTGGGTTTATTTGAGTATTTTTACGAGTTGGGTGGCGACCGTCCAGTTTGAATTACAGGTTCTGAAAATAAATTGATATTATGAAGAAGGCGATTCTGTTTATGCTCTCCATGACTGCCGCGGCGCTCGTGTCTTTTGCGCAGACCAAGCCGTCTGCTGAAAACCGTCATGCAGTCCCTGGTCACCGGTATCTGAAGGAGTATTGGGGAAATTCCGAACTGTATCTCGAGCATCAGGCCTGGTACATGCTGGACCTTGCGAACAAGGCTTTCAATGCCAATCCACCTTCAACGCTGGTTTCCCTGGAACGCGAAATGGGATTTCTGATGCTGGACGCTGTCACCCACGAACCGGACCCTATGCATAATCCGGCTGTCCTGGACTACCTTGCGAAGAGGACTGAACTTGTCCTGGATGACTTGGACAAGCCTCTCAAAGGGAAAAATGCTCTGAGGATATATAAGATATATAATTGTGGGATTCTGTTCCGCACGCGTGAAATGACTGTCGCTGTAGACCTGAACGGGAGGAAAGGTGCCTTGATCCCGGACAGCATCATGTCCCGGATCGTTGACAAGGTGGACATTTTGTTCTATACACATAATCATGGAGACCATATAGACGCTCATGTCAAGGATTTCTGCCATGAGAGGAACATCCCTGTCTATGCAACCGATGAGATATTCCCGAATGATGACCTTGTCCATCATGTTCGGACCGATGGAATGTGGGCGTTTGATGTGGACCTTCCTAAAGGGAAACTCAATGTCGTCGTGCTCCCTGGCCATCAGGACGCTGTTCACAACAACATCTGGGTGGTTACCCTGCCTAACAAGAAGGTGGTATGTGCGATGGGGGACCAGTGGCTTTCAAATGGTTCTGACTTGCTTTGGCTCAAGGACATATACGCAAAGCTTCCGAAGATCGACGTACTTGCGATGGACTGCTGGATCCATGATTTCGAGGAGCACCTTGCGGATTTCTCTCCACGCCTGCTGATATCTCAGCATGAAAACGAGATCGGAGCCCACGGGATTGATCACCGCGAGGCATTCTGGATGACTCTTTACAAGAACGACAAGATTTACAACCTGAACGTGCCCTACGTCCTGATGAGCTGGGGCGAATGGTATGATCTACCCTAGCACGACGTCCAGCACCATCATCAGTGCGAAACCGATGGCGAAGCCGATGGTTCCGATGTTGGAGTGATTGCCTTGCGAATATTCCGGAACCAGCTCTTCCACAACCACATAAAGCATCGCACCTGCGGCGAATGCCAGCATGTACGGCATAATCCCCAGGATTGAAGTAGCAAGGAAAAGGACAAGTGCGCCGCCTATCGGTTCGACTATCCCGCTTAGTGTCCCGATCCAGAATGATTTCATCCTGCCGTTCCCTTCGGCACGGAGGGGCATTGATATGATTGCTCCTTCGGGTACGTTCTGGATCGCTATTCCTAGGGATAGGGCAAGGGCGCCTGCCATGTTGAAATCTGCAGTCATGGCCCCGGCGATCGCCACCCCTACAGCCATTCCTTCAGGGAAGTTGTGTATAGTCACTGCAAGAGCCAGCTTCGCGGTTCTTGAGATCTTGCTCTTAGGACCTTCAGGGCCACCAACGGGGTGTATGTGCGGAGTTATGTAGTCTATCAGCAATAGGAAAGCGAAACCGCCGAGTAGGCCGATGACCGGCGGGATTATGGCTTCCTTTCCCTCTCCAAGCTCGATAGATGGAATGATCAGTGACCATACAGACGCTGCTACCATTACTCCGGAAGCGAATCCAAGAAGTACTTTTTGGACTACTTCGGGCATGTCTTTCTTCATGAAGAATACGAAAGCAGAGCCCAGGGCAGTGCCAAGGAAGGGGATAAGAAGTGCTGTCAAAACCGCATTCATATTACAAATATCATATTTTTTTGAATATTTTTCGAAATATCGCTTGCGATATAAATTATTGTCCTTATATTTGCATCGTGAACGACATAAATTAACGATTTAAAAACATAAGATCATGGATTTCAACAACACTTACAAATTCTCGCTGATGATCGTGAATGAACTCGCGGGCAGCGCATTCGTACACAAGATGCAGGGACACCTTTTCAAGTCCCAGGGTTTCGACAAACTCGGACAGAAGTACCTTGACCACTACACAGAGGAAATGGGTTGGGTAGAGAAATACACCGACCGTCTCCTCGACCTTGGTTGCGTACCTCCGGTGAAGCTGAACAACGAAACCGCTCTCATTGAAGATCCTAAGGCTTACCTCGAGGCTGACCTCAAGCTCCAGAAGGAAGGAGTGGAATTGCTTTACAAGGTCATGCCTGAGATTGCAAACGATCCTACTACCTACGACATCACCAAGGCATACCTCCTCGACGAAGAGGAAGACCTTTACTGGGATGAAGAGCAGCTCGACCTTATCGAGAAGATCGGCTACCAGAACTGGCTCATCAGGCAGATGTAATTAAAAACTGGAATATATGCCACGCATTTACGATTTCAAGGCGATTACCAACAAGGGTGCCGAAATGGACTTCGCTCAATTCGAAGGGAAAGTCCTCCTGATTGTCAATACTGCTTCAAAGTGCGGCTTCACTCCTCAATATGACGGCCTCGAGGCTCTCTACCAGAAATACAAAGATAGGGGATTGGTAGTGATAGGCTTCCCTTGCGACCAGTTTGCTCACCAGGAACCTGGTTCAGATGAGGAGATCGCGGAATTCTGCCGTTTGAACCATGGTGTGACCTTCCAGTTGATGAAGAAGATCGACGTGAACGGCCCTTCCGAGGATCCAGTCTATACCTATCTTAAATCCGCGGCTCCTTCAGAGGAGTACAATGGATTCAAGGCAAAGGCTACCCAGAAAATGCTGAAGACCATCAGCAAGAGTGTCGAAAAGGACGGCGATATCCTCTGGAACTTCACCAAGTTCCTGATCAGCAAGGATGGCTCCGTGGTAAAGCGTTTCGCCCCTGTGGCAGAGCCTTCCTCTTTCGAGAAGGACATTGAAGAGATGCTTTGATGGAAGAGAAGTTCAAACTCGACAACCAGCTTTGTTT
>JBGVAE010000147.1:0-11404 GCA_045224215.1 Candidatus Cryptobacteroides sp.
AGGATGCCGTCGAGGTGGTCGGTTTCGTGCTGGAAGATGACGGCGGTGAAGCCGGAGACTGTTTCGCGGACTTCCTGAAGGGTGGAAGGATCCTTGTACGAAATGACGGCGTTGGTCCAGCGAGGTACAGTACCACGTTTGCCAGGGATCGAAAGGCAACCTTCCTGACCATAAGCCATAGGTCCGAAAAGGGAATCCACACGGACGTTGGCATACACCTCGAAAGGTTCGTCATCCTTGTCGAACCTCTGGACAGCGATGATGCGGCGGCTGATCCCGACCTGCGGACCGGCGATCCCGACTCCGTCCTGGCTCGGATCGGTGACCGTACGGACCATCTTGCGGGCCAGAGTCCTGAATTCCTCCGAACGCAAATCCTTGTCCGAGAAGTCCTTGGCAGACTTGCGGAGGAAAAGGGAATCGTCCCTGTCCTCAACTGTCAGTACACGCATCAAATCAGGAGAGGAGACAATAAGTTCCCTCTCGGCCTTGCTCAGGGCCGGACGGGAAGAACAACCGATAAGTGCAAAAAGCAGGAATATCAGAGATAACCTTTTCATACTGAACTATTTGAACAAAGATCTAACAAAGGACGGCACATCAGCGACCTTGACCGTCTCTATCCCCTCATGTGCCAATTCAACGGAAGCGAATGATGAAACGAATATCTTCTTGAAGCCCAGACGGGCGGCTTCTCCGATCCGCCGGTCGACCTGTGAAACGGGACGGATCTCTCCGCTCAATCCAACCTCACCGGCAAAACAGAAGTCGTGCTGAATCGCGAAATCGAAATTCGAAGAAAGAACGGCAGCTACCACAGCCAGGTCGCAGGCAGTGTCGCTGACACGCAGACCTCCAGCCATATTCAGAAAAACATCTTTCTGGGCTAACTTGAAGCCGGCGCGGCGCTCCAGGACGGCCAGGAGCATATTCAGTCGACGGACGTCGAATCCGGTGGCTGAACGCTGGGCGGTTCCGTAAACCGCAGAACTCACCAGGGCCTGGACTTCGAAAAGGAATGGGCGGGAGCCATCCAGCATCGCGGCTATAGCAGTGCCGCTTAGCCCTTCCTCGTGCATAGGGATGAGCAGTTCGGAAGGATTTGCGACCTGACGCAGGCCCTTCCCGGTCATCTCGAAGACAGCAAGTTCAGAAGTGGATCCGAATCGATTCTTGATGCTCCTGAGAATCCTGTAAGACCCGCGGTTGTCTCCCTCGAACTGAAGCACGACATCCACGATGTGCTCGAGTACCTTCGGACCCGCGATGTAACCTTCCTTGGTAATATGACCGATCAGGATCACGGGGATTCCGGTCTCCTTGGCCAGCCTCAGCAGGATGGCAGCGACTTCCTTGATCTGGGTCACGGAACCAGGAGTGGAATCCGCGTTCTGGGAATACATCGTCTGCACCGAATCCACGACCATCAGGTCAGGCATGATGGCCTTGGCCTGTTCGACAACGTTCTCAATCAACGTCTCGCTGTAGATCTCGCAGGAAGAAGCATCGCCTCCGAGCCTGTCAGCCCGCATCTTGACCTGCCTCGCACTCTCCTCCCCTGTTACGTACAAAGTCTTCAGCTGCGGACATCCCAGCGGGATCTGGAGAGAAAGCGTGGACTTGCCTATACCCGGTTCACCTCCGATCAGCACCAGGGAACCTTCCACTATACCTCCGCCAAGAATCCTGTCGACTTCTGCGTTGTTCAGGGAGACCCTGTTTTCGGAACGGGAATCGATGTCTGAGAGTTTCTTCGGAACATTTCCCGAACCGGGGACTGAATCCGTACGTAAGGACTTCTTCGTGCCCGTGGCCACCTTTTGTTCCAGCATGGTGTTCCATTCCCCGCATGCAGGGCAGCGACCCATCCATTTGGAATACTCGTTGCCGCAGTTGGAGCAGAACCAGATTGTCTTTTCCTTGTTTGCCATAAAAACAAATATAAAGAAAAAAAAGGAATGAAAGGAGCGGACAAAAGTCAGTTAGGGTATAAAACAAAAAAAGCCCCTTTACTAAGGGGCTAAAGAAACAAGTTGAAAAAATTACTTAGCGACTTCTTCAACAACTTCCTCAGCAGCGGCTACGGTAGAGTCGACAACAGCCTCGACAGTGTCAGCGACTTCCTCGACAACCTCAACAGCATCTTCAGCGGCAGCCTCAGTAGCAGCCTCAGCCTTCTTGTTACCGCAAGCAGACACAGCTACCATAAGAGCTACGACTGCGATAGACATAAATACCTTCTTCATGATAAAATAAATATAATTAAAGTTACTCAAAATCGCATTTACGGCGCAAAATTACATAGTTTTCTTAAAAATGCAATGCTTTTTTTGCATTTTTTACAGTTTACAACCTCCTTGGTGTCTTTGTATTCAAAGTTTTATCACTATGTTTTTCTTGTAAAGCACCCAAAGGATGCAGAATATAACAGTGGTGAATATCAATGCGTAGAGGAGGGATGTATATTCATTCGCCCCGAAATATTCACTCGGAGAGAAGGAAAAGAAGACGTAGCTTTTGGCTATGACTCCTGAACAAATGAAGGCCATAAGCGGGTTCATTCCCATTGCCCGGAATGGCTCGAAGGCCTTGGAGTGGCCCTTTATGTCAATCACATACATCAGGAACGCAAACGCCAGCATCGCCCAGCCTCCTGCATAGAATACATACGAAGCCGACCAGAGCGGCTTGCAGATAGGAATCCATATGCTGAGCACCATTGCGAGTATAAGGGAGCAAGCTCCATAGACAAAGACCCTGAGGGCGACCCTGTCCGGGGAATTCTTGATCCGTGCGATCTCCAAAGGCTGTCCCTCCGGAAGAACCTTGTACGGTTCCTCGGACCAGGTGGCAGACATCCTGCGCTGGGAGCGCACTATCATCGAACCTATAAGGTAGCCAAGGAGGCAGGTGCAGGCGCCGGTCATCGAGCCCAGGAGCCCTTCGGGGTCGAAATCGGTTCCATTGTAGCCGTGATAGCAATGGTTTCCGCCCACAAGCCACCTGTCAATCCGCAAGGAGACATTGCCTTCCAGGGTGAATGCTCCGGGCTCCCGGCCGAATATAAGGAGTATAGCGGTATATGCGACGCAGAGAGCAGCGATGGCTCCCATTATCTTGCCCGGCTTCTTGAGCCAGAGAGCCAGACAGCCGCCTATCGCATAAGAAAGGCCGATACGCTGCAGGACTCCGAATATCCTCCGGTGCTGGAGCCACCAGAGGTAATTCTGCCCGAAAGTCCACGATTCGTCATGAGGTGAAGTCGGGAAGAATGGATAGAGATTGAGGGCAAGTCCCACCAGGAATATCAGCGCTCCCCTCTTGAGGACTTTCCAATACGCTTTCGCATCCACTACCTCGTATTTGGTAAAGGAGAAAGCCATGGCGCATCCCATGCAGAACACGAAGAAAGGATAGACCAGGTCGGTCGGTGTGCAACCGGTCCAGGCTGCGTGACGCAGCGGAGGGAATACATGGGACCAAGTCCCGGGATTGTTGACGATGCACATGAAGGCAATCGTAAGGCCCCTGAGCACATCCAAGGAAACGAAACGTTTTTTCATATCTACAAATATAGTCTTTTGGTTTCAGAAGTTGTATCTTTGCATCATGGAGATTTTCTACTCGTGGCAGATTGATGGCAGCGTGGTGTTCCTCGACGAAGGGGAAAGCGCCCACTGCATCCGCGTACTGAGGCACCGCCGGGGAGATGAAATTTCGGTGGTGGACGGAAGAGGGAATATGTTCCGGTGCCGCCTGGAAGACGATTCTCCGAAGGGGGCATCAGCGGCCATTCTGGAGACATTCCATGGCTGGGGGGCACACCCATACCATCTAGACATGGCTGTCTGTCCGACCAAGAACAACGACCGCTTCGAATGGTTCGTCGAAAAGGCAACCGAGCTCGGTGTGGACGTGATTTCTCCTCTCATCGGAGAACACAGCGAACGCAAGGTGTTCAAACCGGAACGCTCCCGCAAGATAGTCCTTTCGGCCATGAAGCAGAGCCTGAAGTCTCTCCTTCCGGTAGTTTCGGAGCCATGCCCGGTTAAAGATTACATCAAGGCATGCGATGCGGACATCAAGATGATCTGCTACTGTTTCGAGGATCCGGAGATCCCGAGGAAATCGGTGAAGGAAATACTCAGCGGGGCTTCCGAAGGATGCCGGATAGCAGTAATGATAGGCCCTGAAGGAGATTTTTCCAAGGGAGAGGCCGATTTGGCCCTTGAACAAGGTTTCGTCCCTGTCCATCTCGGGCCTTCGAGGCTGAGGACCGAGACGGCCGCCGTTACAGCCGTCACTGCAGTGTACCTGGATTATTTGAAATAACCAATCCGGAAAATGACAAAGAAAAGCATAGAAGAAACCATGGCCGAGACTTTGGCCGTACTCAAGGACGGAGGGGTCATACTCTACCCGACAGACACCGTCTGGGGAATAGGCTGCGATGCCACGAATCCGGAGGCTGTCGCAAGGATTTTCAAGATAAAGGACAGGGAAGACAGCAAGTCGCTCGTCCTGCTGGCTGCCAGCCTGGACCAGGTCGGTCTCTATGTCAAGGAAATCCCGCCGATGGCCATAGACTTGGTGGAGGTCAACGACCAGCCCATGACTTTGATTTATCCGGGAGCCAAGACCTACCCGGCTCCGGCCGAGGGTGAGGCCCCGAAAGCTGACAGATTCCACCTTGCATATAATACCGTCGCCTCCGACGGTACGGTCGGGATAAGGATCCCGATGATGGAATTCTGCCGCCAGCTTTGCTACAAGCTGGGCAGGCCTATAGTCTCTACTTCAGCCAACATTTCCGGCAAGCCTACGCCGAAAAAGTTCAAGGACATCGCTCCGGAAATAACCGGAGCCGTGGACTATACGGTGGATCCGAGACTCGAAGCCGGAGCTACCGGTTCGGCTTCGCAGATAATCAAGATAGGATTGGACGGCCAGGTCGAGATCATCAGAGGTTGATCTCGGAGATGACCGGATAATGGTCTGAATACTTCTTGTGCGGAATCCGGTGGGAAACCGCTCCCATGTGCTTCGGATAGAGGATGTAATCGATCCTGACGAAAGGCCACAGCATGGAATAAGTGGCCCCGAAGCCCTTTCCTGCCTCGACGAAGGTGTCCTTCCTGTCCCTCATCAGACGATAGTAGGTGTATGACATCGGGTTGTCGTTGAAGTCGCCTGCGACCAGGGCCTCAACCGGACAGTTCTCGATGTCCTCCATCACCTGGTCCACCTGTTCGGACCTCAGCCTTATGGATCTCTTGACCTTCTCTTCCGTAACCTGCACCATGGTGCTGTCCCTGCGCCAGGATTCCGCCAGCTTCATCAGAGAGATGTTGTAGCTCTCGAAATGGCAGTTATATACCCTCAAGGTCGACTCCTCCCCCACTTGAAGGTCGGTGTAGATGGCCAGGTTGGAACTCTTGTCGAATTTGAGACGACCCTTGCCGACGACAGGGAAGCGGCTCAGAGTGACGTTGCCGTAGGTTCCGTTGTCGGTGACGAACATGAAGTAGCCGGCATTGTATTCAGGGAAATGCTCCCTGATGAACTTCGTGACATCATATTCACCCGGAAGATTGACTTCCTGCAGGCAGACTATGTCCGCATCCGATTCCTTGACGAAGCATATTACGGAATCCATGCAGGCGGCCGCTCCTCCTTCGCCCTTGAATTCCGGCTTCCTCCCCTGAAGGAAATGGCCGGCATTGTAGGTGAGCACCTTGACTTTCGACGGTCCCGGCTCGACAGCTCCGCAACTGAACTGGAGGTACTTGCCAATGAATATCATGGAAGGCAGCAGGGCCAGCAGCGGGATCATGAAGGACCTGGAACGGCGGTTGATGGCCCAGATGAGCAATATGACGTTGAGGATGGCGATAGGTACGAAAAGGAGGCCCAAGGCGGTCATGTACCAACCCTTCGAAGGGTTGACTACCATCGAAGCATAGCTTAGGAACAGGAGGAAGGCGGCGATGAGCATCAGTGCTCTCGCAATGACGCCCCCGAAACTGTTACCCTGGCCCCTGCTGCTCATACTAATTCCAACCTTTGTAAAGTTTGCCGGTCTTCTTCCAATAAAGCATCAGAAGGAAACCGAACAAAGCTCCTCCAAGATGAGCGAAGTGCGCAACTCCGTCTGCGGTACCAGTTATTCCGGTGACAAGCTCAATTCCAATGAATATAAGGACGAACCACTTGGCCTTCAAGGAAATAGGAGGGAATACGAGGGTCCAGATGTCATTCGGATAAAGCATCGCATATGCTATCTGGATTCCGTAGATCGCTCCCGAGGCGCCCAGGGTCGGGACATTGAGCATAGGACCTTGCAGGTACTGTACAAGGGTGTGTACCGCAACCGCTCCCAGGCCAGCAACGAAATAGAACAGTACGAACTTCCTGGTGCCGATGGACCTTTCAAGGGCCGAACCGAACATCAGGAGGCACCACATGTTCAGGAATAAATGCCAGAATCCTCCGTGCATGAAAAGGTGGGTGACCGGCTGCCACCAGTGGAAGAAAGGCGATGTCGGATAGAACATCGCGAAGGTGGCTATCATGAAATTCTGGTTGATGCAAGTGGCGATGTACATGAGGACATTGATCAGGAAAATGTTCCTGGTGGCCTTCGGGACATTCCCGAAAAGCCTCTCGATGAAGCCGCCGCCGGAGTTGCCGTAATATTGTGCCATAACAATGATATTCAAAAAAGTTTATCGACCTGCGAGGTCTGCAGGATCGTCATTATCTTCTTCCCTCCGGCAGTGATTTCAGGATTGCTGCCGGCCAGAAGTGCGTCCAGGATGTGGCGGGCTTCCATCGGGGAAGTCACCGGATCGGATACAGTGGAGCCAAGCAGGGCGACCTTCTCCGCCATGGCGGACTCCATGACGCCGGGCAGGCGGTTGCTGTCGTCCGAGAGGATTAGCAGCAGGTCCTGGACCATGGTCTGGACCTTCCCCTGCTCTCCGGAGTAACCTTCAGGGACTCCGTTCACGACAATGGTATCGGTGCCCAGAGGTGAGATGTCGAACCCCAGGGAAGAAAGCATGGCGGCGTTATCGTCGAATATGGTCCTGTTTTCGACTCCCACCTGCACCTTGACCGGGAACATGTTGTTCTGGGTCACGTGCTCATTCCTAGTCAATGCAGCAAGGGCCCTGTCGTAGAGGATCCTCTCACGGGCTCTTTTCACGTTCACAACCATGAGTCCGTCATTCACCGGAGAAATAATGTACCTGCCGGCCAGGATGATGGTCTGCGAAATAGGCAACGCATTGTCTTCGAAGAGTTTCCCATAGTCTTCACGCTTATCGGTCCACGGGGAACCGCCGGAATGTCCTCCACCCTGCCAGGCAGGTTCCTGGTTGAATGGATTGTAATCAAAGTCGATTTCGACCCGAGGGGCCGACTCGGACTTATATTCCTGGAAATGATTCCCCAGTACCGGCATGTCCTTGGCCTCCGGATTGGAGAAGTCGATGCCTCCAGCGAAGGAATTCTTGCCGAGGACTTCCCTGACCGATGCATTTATGACCTGGAACACGAAGGACTCGTCTTCGAACTTTACTTCAGTCTTGGTCGGACTGACATTCACGTCCACCGAATGGGGATCGGTCTCGAGGTAGATGAAATACGAAGGGGTAACTCCTTCCGGAATCATGCCCTCATAGGCTTTCATCACGGCCTTGTGGAGGTACGGGCTGCGGAAATAACGTCCGTTGACGAAGAAGAACTGGTTGCCCAGGGTCTTCTTGGCCGCGTCCGGACGTCCGACATATCCCTTGAGGCTGACCACCGAGGTTTCGGCCGAGACGTCCAGGACATCCCCTGCCACGTTCAGACCGAGGAGGTCCGTTATCCTGTATTTCAATGACTTGGCCGGCCTCAGGACATAAATATCCTTGCCGTTATGGCTCAGTGAGAATCCTATTTCCGGCCTGGTCAGGGCCACTTTCGTGAATTCTTCGACTATATGCCTGAATTCGACATTGTCCGACTTGAGGAATTTTCTCCTGGCCGGCACATTGTAAAAAAGGTTCCTGACAGCTATGTTCGTCCCGACAGGGGCTGCCGATTCTGTAGTGGATACGTGCTGCGATGCAGCGAAAACGACCTGGTATCCGGTTTCGCTCGAGGCCACCCTCGTCCTTAGCGTGACTTCTGCGACCGCGGCTATGGAAGCCAGGGCCTCGCCCCTGAATCCGAAAGTGGTGATGCTGTCCAGGTCTTCCGCCGTGGCTATCTTGGACGTGGCATGCCGCTCGAAACAGAGGACCGCATCGTCGGGAGTCATCCCGCAGCCGTTGTCTATCACTTGGATGAGGGTCCTTCCGGAATCGAGAATCACTACCGAAACATCGCTTGCTCCGGCATCCACGGAATTCTCCATGAGTTCTTTGACCACGGAAGAAGGTCTTTGGACGACCTCTCCCGCGGCGATCATGTTGGCAATGTTGCCCGGCAGAATCCTCAGGTCCATCCTACAGCAGGGAATAGAACTTGCAGAGATAGACAAGCACTACAGCCAGGAGGATAAGGCCGACGATGCCGATTATCCTCTGGGCAAGAGTGGAACGGCTCCTGCGTGAATAGTTGCCATCGCGCAGGGATCCACGAATGTAAGAACCCGGCTTGTATTCACCGTTTTCCTTTTCTTTTTCCAGCGTACCGTCGACCTTTCCGAAGACTTGCTTGCGCTCTTCTTCGGCCGGATCGTAATAAATCGGCCTGTAGTTGAACTTCCTGTGTTCCTGTTCGCCGGGGAATGTGAAAAAGCCCATAAATATCAGTTTTTACGATAGACAAAATTAATCAAAATCTGCATCTTCTCAATAAAGAATCGTAAATTAGCAGATGTTAATGACGATAATTCCAAACTTATGAAGAAATACTGCATATTCCTTTCCCTCCTCGCCGGGGTGCTCCTGGCTGCCTGCGAAGAGCAGACTACGGTCAATGAAGACCTCACCCAATTCGTCAACATACGCCTCGGATCCGGTGGCCACGGGCATGTGTTTGTGGGAGCAAGCGTGCCGTTCGGGGCCGTACAGCTCGGACCTACCAGCATTCCGCAAAGTTGGGACTGGTGCTCCGGCTACCACTCTTCGGATTCGACGGTGATCGGATTCTCGCACACCCATCTCAGTGGAACAGGCATAGGGGACTTGTTTGACGTGACTCTGATGCCGGTAATCGGAGAAGTCACCTACGACCGCGGAAGCATTCCCGAGGATGACAGTCCTCAATCCATTGAAGCAGCACAGAAGACTGGGATGTGGTCTTATGCAGACCGCACCCGCGAGGTGGCACGGCCGGGTTACTACAGCGTCCCGCTTACCCGCTACGGCATCAAGGCGGAGATGACAGCCACCTCGAGAGTCGGGTTCAGCCGTTACACCTTCCCGGCTTCCGAAGAAGCCGCCGTGGTCATAGACCTGTGCAACGGAGGCTGCTGGGACCACCCTTCCGATGCATGCATCGAGATTGTGGACAGCTGCACCGTCCAAGGCTACAGGTACTCCTTCGGATGGGCCAAGAACCAGAAGATTTATTTCCGTGCCGAGTTCTCAAGACCTTTCGATTCGTTCGAAAAGATCATCGAGGAAGTCCTGGGGCCTAAGGGAGAAAGGCTTCCGGCAGTGTTCGGAAGGGCCAACTTCCATACAGCAGAGGGTGATCGGATCATGGTCAAAGTGGCCATCTCTCCTGTCAACGAGGAAAAGGCTCATGCCAACATGGTCGCCGAACTGGAAGGCTGGGATTTCGAGGCCACGGCCGAAGCTGCACGCAAGGCTTGGAACGAAGAACTCAAGAAGATCCGCATCCAAACTTCCGACCAGGAGGCCAGGACGATCTTCTACTCCGCACTTTACCATACCATGATTTCCCCTTGCGAGTTCTGCGACGCGGACGGAGAATACCGCGGGGCGGACGATCGGATCCATCCGTCTGAAGGCTTCGTCAATTACACCGTATTCTCGCTTTGGGACACCTACAGGGCCGAGATGCCGCTCATGACCATCATCCAGCCGGAGAGGGAAAACGACATGGTCAATGCCATGCTCCACATCTACGAGCAGCAGGGCAGGCTGCCGCTCTGGCACCTCATGGCGAACGAGACCAACTGCATGGTGGGCAATCCGGGAATAATCGCAGTCGCAGATGCCCTCGTCAAGGATTTCGACGGATTCGACACCGACCTTGCCTGGGAAGCTATAAAGAACACCGCGATGGGCACTTTCCTCGGACTGGACCTCCGGCAGCAGTATGGATATATCCCTTCGGACAAGACGGTCCAAGCCATCGGGCTCGACATGGAATATGCAATCGCGGACGCTGCCGCAGCTTCTGCCGCCCGGTTCCTGAACAAGACCGATGACGCCGAATATTTCGAGGCACGCAGCAAGTCCTACAAGAACTACATGGACCCGGAGACCCTCTTCGCAAGGGGAAGGAACTCCGACGGAAGCTGGGTCTCTCCTTTCAACCCATTCCGGTCCGAGCATATGCAGAACGACTACACCGAAGGCAACGCCTGGCAATATACCTGGCTCGCACCTCACGACTACGAGGGGCTCGTGGAGTTCTACGGTTCGAAGGAGAAATTCCTGGAAAGGCTTGATTCCCTGTTCGCAGCCGATTCGAGGATAGACGGGGACAATCCATCCGGAGACATGACCGGAATGATCGGGCAATATATCCACGGCAACGAGCCAAGCCACCACATCATCTATTTCTACACAATGGCCGGAGAGCCGGGCAAGGCTTCCGACTTAGTACGCAGGGTCTATTCCGAATTCTACCACAACTCGGACGATGGGCTCTGCGGGAATGAGGATGCAGGCCAGATGAGTGCATGGTACGTGCTGTCATCACTCGGATTCTACGAGGTCGAGCCGGCATCCACGAGATACTGGTTCGGAGCTCCGAACTTCGAGGAGGCCGACTTGAAGGTGGCCGGAGGTTTCTTCAGGATAAAGGCCCACAATCTCAGTCCGGAGAACAAATACATCCAAAGCATGAAGCTGAACGGCAGGAAGTACGAGAAAGGGTACATTGAATATGACGACATCGTCAATGGCGGAGAATTGGTCTATGAGATGGGCCCGGAGCCTGTTGTTTGGTACAAATGAAAAATTTTTACAAAAAAAGTTTGGCAAGAAAGAAAAAGTGGTTATCTTTGCAGCCCGTTTCGAAATGAAGCGGAAAGTTCATTGACAATATTGAAAGATTAGTACAAGCAAAAGTACCGAGAACGAAACGAGAGCGTTGATTTCTTTGGAAAGCTGTCGGGATCTGACTGGAGAATTATAAGTGTATATACAAAGAAGAGTTTGATCCTGGCTCAGGATGAACGCTAGCGGCAGGCTTAACACATGCAAGTCGAGGG
>JBGVAE010000148.1:0-3724 GCA_045224215.1 Candidatus Cryptobacteroides sp.
GCAATGTAAAGGTCCAGGAAGGTGACGAGCCATCAGAGGACCCGGCCGAGTTGATGAAAGAGATGGACAGGGCCCACAAGCAGTTGCAGGAGCTCATATGCAAGATTAATGAAGCCAATATCAGGATAAAAGGCAAGGACGGCCGCTCAATGACCGCTATGCTCGCCGAAAGGGACGTCCTAAAAAGCCGGATTGGAGCCCTGAGGGAGATCTACAACGAAGCTGCCGGGAATATGAACCGATATTCAAGGAGCGAGATCAAGATGGTGAGCACCGTGGACGCCAAGGCCCTGCACAAGCAGATAGACAAGCTTTCGGCTCAGCTGCGCGAGCTTGACATCGAGATCCAGAGCCTGAATTTCAGCAGTGAGCTGTAAGGCGGGAGGATAAGGATGTAATTAGGTGTAGCCGCAGGAGGCGGGGCGAACTGGCAACCTTTATGGATGGTACCGTCCGGAACGACGGGGGTCTGCCCACGGGCCATTAGACGGAGCAGGTTCAGCACATCCGCATAAGGTCGATTGACAGCACGATGCATCGGGTATTTCGCACGACCATCAGTTGACTGCCACCGGCGGCGAGGGTTGGGACGAGGGACAAATGAATATATAACGAACTATATATGAGAGTAATGAGGTGGTTCATGAGGGTTGCGACGATGGTCGCAGCAATGCTGGCAGCAGCGCAGGTGACGACCAGTGCGCAGATGCTGACCGAGAAGAATTCCAAAGTAATCAACTACAAGAACTTGGAAGCAGACTTCGTGGTCTGCGGAGGCGGCCTTGCAGGAGTCTGCGCAGCAGTGTCCGCAGCAAGGCACGGAGCCACAGTCATCCTGGTCCAGGATAGACCGGTGCTGGGCGGCAACGCCTCCAGCGAAATGCGTATGGGGATAGTCGGCGCCCATGGCGACCAGTACCAGGAGACCGGCATACTCGAAGAGATGCAGTGCCGCAACTTCCGCTACAATCCCCTCCAGCGTTACACCCTCTGGGACGATGTGATCTATTCCACTGTCAAGGAAGAGCCCAACATCACCCTGCTGCTGAATACCAGTGTCAGGGACGTCCACATGGACGGCAATAGAATAGCAAGCGTAGAGGCCTGGAATACAAACTCTTACACCTCATTCACCCTCAGCGGCAAGATATTCGCGGACTGCACCGGCGACGGCATCCTGCGCCTTTCCGGGGCGAAGTTCCGCCATGGCCGCGAACTTCCTGAGGAATTCGGCGAGACTTATCTCCAGACCGGAGGCGATGCCAGGACCATGGGCAATTCCATCCTCCTGCAACTCCGCAAGACCGACGAGCACCACCCGTTCAAGGCACCAGACTGGGCCTACCATTTCACGGACGACGATTTCAATTACGACACCCCAAAGTCCACCATCAAAGGCGTGAAATTCAACTACAAGCGCCTTTACCCGAAAGACAACAACTTCTGGTGGATTGAATATGGCGGCACGCTCAACACCATCAGCGACGCTGCGGACATCCAGTTCGAACTCAAGAGGATAGCCTACGGAGTCTGGGAATATATGAAAAACCATCCGGACGGACGCTGCAAGGATTACGACCTGGACTGGATCGGTTCGCTGCCGGGCAAGCGCGAAAGTACCCGCTTCATCGGTCCGCATATCCTCAGCCAGAACGACATCCTCGAAGGCGGGCATTTCCCTGACGTCGTGGCCTACGGCGGCTGGTCCCTGGATGACCACGATCCGGAGGCCTTCCACAAGAAGGGCCGCATCTCCATAGAGCACTCCGTCCCGCAAGGCTTCGGCATCCCGCTCGATTGCTTATATTCAATTAATATAGAGAACCTTATGTTTGCGGGAAGGGATATTTCCGCAACCCACATGGGGCTTTCTGCGACTCGCGTGATGGCCACCTGCGCCCTCCTGGGCCAGGCGGTGGGAACGGCAGCGTCGATAGCAGTACGGGAGAATATCGACCCTGCACAGGTGAGGAAGGATTTCATAGGAGAAGTACAGGCCACACTGGAGGACGACGACGTTATGCTTCCGTACCGTTGGAGGCAGGTCTCCCCTCTCACCGCTTCGGCCAGGATGGACCCGGCTGTCGAGGTGCTCCGCAACGGGATCGACCGCGACTGGGAAGGAGCAGACAACGGAGTCTGGACAGCACCCGAAGAGGGTCTGATTGAATATTCATGGAAAAAGCCGGTGACTGTGTCGGGGGCAAGGATGATTTTCGATTCCGTCCTGAAGGAGCGTGGGAAGAGGATGCGGAAGCTGGAGGCTACGACGGAGCGGGTCCAGATGCCGGCTCCGATGGCGAATGCATTCAGGGTGGAAGCATTCGTGGATGGAGAATGGATGACGGTGGCGAGCCGGAGCGACAATTGGCGCCGCCTCGTGAAAGTGAGTTTCGAGCCGGTGAAGACCAAGCGTCTGCGCCTCGTGGTAAGCAAGACCTGGGGCGCCGAAAAAGCCCACGTCTTCGCCTTCGACCCCCTGTAATGAATGTCATATTGTCATTCTGAGCGCAGCGAAGAATCTAAAAAACTGACAATAAACAACATAACCGATATGAAACAATTACTTCTTTCAGCAGCGGCCATCGCCGGAGCCCTTTGCCTCAGTACGGTAGCCGCCGCCCAGAACAAGCCTCTCGACCACGATGTCTATGACTCGTGGCAGAGCGTCAGCAACGTCAAGATGTCTGACGACGGCAGGATCATCGTCTGGAATGTCAACCCGCAGGAAGGAGACGGAACCCTGTACGTCAGGGTCCAGTCCAAGAAAGGGCGCGGCAAGAAGGCATATTCCCAGATTGAAATCCCACGCGGAACCCAGCCTGACCTGGATCCGGACGGAAAATGGCTCTACTGCCGCATCAAGCCTCAGTTCGCGAAGAACAGGAAGGAAAGGATAGCCAAGAAAAAGAGGGACGACATGACAAAGGACACCCTTGCAGTGGTGGATCTCACAAACCTGACCGTAAAGAAATATGGCAGCGTGGATTCCTATGCAACAGGCTTCAAATCAAAGCCTTACGTCGCCTACAAGAGTTCCTGGAAGGAAATGCCGAAGCCGAAGCCGGATGAAGGGCCGAAAGCTCCTGACGTCAAGAAGGACAGTACGAAGAAGAAGGCTCCTGCCAAGAAGCCGCAGCCGGTGAACAAGTCCGGCCTCATCATCTTGAACCTCGAGACCGAAAGGGCCGACACGATTCCGGATGCAGACGCCTATGTAGTGAGCAACTACGGCAATCTCATCGCTTACACCACCAAGAAGGACAGGAAGGATTCCACAAAGCAGGCCCGCGTCATCCTGGGACGTTACCTCAACGGTCTTCCGGTGCTGGACACCCTGGCAAAAGGAGCTGAATCCTACGGCCGTCCGGCCTTCTCCGACGACCAGACTCTGATCGCTTTCACAGCTACCACCGACACCAACAAGACCGGAAGCAAGAGGCATTCGCTCTACCTGGGCAAGCTATCCATCGACTCCAAGCCTGCCGTCAACGAGATCGTTCCGCAGGGCACCAAGGTCGCCGGCACGGACGGCTGGACACTGACCGAACACAGCTCACTGTGGTTCACTCCCGACAGCAAGCGCCTTATGACCGGAATCTCCCCTCTGAGGCCGCCGAAGGACACATCGATCGTTGATTTCGAGACGGCCCAGGTGGACATCTGGAGCTGGGATGCTCCTTTCACGCCGCCGCAGCAGAAGCTGAGGCTCTCCCGCACCCTG
>JBGVAE010000149.1:0-9154 GCA_045224215.1 Candidatus Cryptobacteroides sp.
CGAAGGATCTCCTGCTTTGCAAAAAGTCAAAGAAGCCCTGGAAAAGGCTTTGGAAGGCCGTGAAATCAATATTATTTCCTATGAAGAACAGATGCGGGCGGCATACGAAGACAGCAAGAAGATGCGCAACACCATGGCGCTGGGGGCCGTGTTCTCCCTACTGATTGCACTGCTGGGGCTCATTGGTTTCATCAAGGACGAGAGTCTCCGGAGGTCAAAGGAAATGGCTGTGCGCAAGATCAACGGCGCAACCACCCGGGACATTCTGGGCGTATTTGCCACCGACATCATGAAACTCTCCGCGGTGATGGCCGTCATCGCCTGCGTGGCCGCCTACTTCGTGGCCCACAAATGGCTGGAGCAGTTTGCGGAGAAAGTGTCCTTGCATCCGCTGTACTTCATTGGTGGTGCCCTCCTGGTGCTGCTGATTGTGCTGGGCGTGGTGGTGCTGAACTGCCTCAGCATCGGCCGGGCAAATCCGGTGGAATCGTTAAAGAACGAATAGTTATCGTATGGAAGCAAATTGGTCCAAATACCGGTTGGCAGCGGCAAGTTCTGAGAGGTTACGATTCTCGAAGGCGGCGCAGTACAACTCCCGGAAACGGCAGAGTTCCTCCCACATGGCGCTGCGAGCAGATGTTGACTGCCCTAAACGGCCGTACCGGATGGTAAGGTCGATAAGTTCCTGGAAACGGGCAAACGCGCTCATGGCGCGGCTTTCTTTCCCGGCTTCAAGGGCCTTCAGGACACGGGAAGTTTCGCTGCCGATGTTGGCCATCTGCTGCGGGAATGAGAGTTCGGCCCAGCGACCGTTTTCCAGGGAAGCGTGCTGCATTTATGCTGTAATGAATTTATCGACAATGGATTTGATGGCTTCCCGGACCTCCGGATCCTCTACGTCCCGTGAAGGATTTCCCTGCCAGGACCGGATGTTGATGAGCGAGTCGAATTCTATGAAATCCTCGCCTTCCTCTTCCACCCACAAATTGAATCCCCAGAGGTTCTCCTGTGCGGAACCGTCCTCCAGAAGAAGCCGCTCCAAGTCAGCATGCAGATCGGCATCAAGAGCCAGAAGGTCGCGCTTAACATCGGCCACGGCTTTTATCATATCGCCGAAGGTATTTTGTGCCAACTCTTTGAGTTCCGCTAGGGAGATTGCCTGCTGAAGGATTTGCATTATCTATTGTTTTGACAAAGATACAAATAAATATGAATAGTTACCTGAAATTCCTCTCCCGCAACAAGTTGTACACCGCCATCGAGGCGGTGGGACTGGCCGTGAGCCTGGCGTTCGTGATTCTGATCGGCTCCTACGTGGTGCAGCAGTATGAGGTGGCGCATGAGTCGCCGCAGTGGAAGCGCACCTTTGTTCTGGGAAGCGATGAGTTCCTGGGCCTGACCTATTGGGACAAGGAGGAGCTGGAGATGAACATCCCGGAGGTGGATGCAGCGACCCACGCAGCTATGCTGTGGCAGCCGATTGTCCGCCAAGGCAATGAACTTCTCCAATGCTCCGGCATGGAGACCGATGCCGACTTCTTCCGGGTGTTCCCGGAATATACGCTCACCCAGGGAAGTGCGGAAGATTTCGTAGGCAAGGATGACGTCCTCATCAGTGAGACCCTCGCGAGGAAGCTCTCAAGGGGCGGAGAAACCGTCATCGGCAAGGTGATAAATGTGGATGAATCAGACCGCACCATTAAGGGAATATATAGCGATTTCAACGGCACCTTCTTCATGCCCTACGAAATCATAACGCACATTTCGGGAACCTGGGCTGCAGAGGGAGAGCGGAACTTCGGTAGTATCGGCAACTACACCACATGGTTCCGCGTACGGGATGATGCGGATCCCGCCGATGTGCGGGCCAAAGTGAAAGCACTGCTTCATAAGAACTACGATTCCATTTGGAGCGCAGAAAAGGTGGACTTGTGGAAAGCTTACCGGATGGACGAGGCCTTCTTTATCACAGGGAACAGCAACGGGCTTACCCGGCAAGGTAACGCTCAGATGCTAAAGCTCTTAACGGTAGTTGTGCTGCTGCTCCTCCTGTCAGCCATCTTCAACTATGTGAACCTGAGCCTCGCGTTGACGGGAAAACGGGCCAAGGAAATGGCCACCCGGCGCCTGCTCGGAGCCGACAAAACCAGCATCCTGTGGAAGTATATCGGTGAATCCGTGGCTTTCACGGCAGTATGCTTTGCTGCGGCCCTCTTGCTGGCCTATCTTCTTGTCCCCATGATGACCAGCCTGGTATCCTCCAGCGACCCGGACGAGCTGATGCTGGGCATCGGAGACACCAGTGTGAAACTCTCCTTAATGATGACGCCAGCGTATATCCTCTCTTATATTGCCGGTATCTTGCTGCTGGGCACCATCTGCGGTCTTCTTCCGGCCATAGTAGCCTCACGCTACGAACCCATAGACGTCATCAAGGGAACACTCAGGCGCCGTAACAAGATGGTACTGAGCAAAGTGTTCATCGTGGTTCAGAATGTCCTGTCAGTCTTCCTGATCGCCTTGGCGCTGGTGATGGAGGTTCAGATGCGGCATATGCTCACCCGGCCGATGCATTCCGCCACGGAGAATCTCTACTACATCGAGTACTCTGCGCAGAACTACGATGCAATGAAACTTTTCAAGGACAAGGTGGAGCAGCTGCCCTTTGTGACCAAGGCCGGCGTGGGACGCGGCATCCCGGGACTCGTCAATATGACGATTGGGATCAAGGTGGACGAAGACCATGACATCGACATGCCGGTCATTGCCTGTGACAGCACCTATTTCCAACTTCTTGGACTGGAAGTGGAGGAGGACTTCGGACATCCGCTGGTACACTCGCTCTGGATGAGCCGTTCCGCCTTTAACGCGGCCGGCGTGTCAGACACCTCAACCATATTCCCGCGAAGAATCAGCATGAACGGCGCCCAGCCGGAGTTCATCGGCGGCGTTGTGGCCGATTATCCCACTCGGCCAGCCGCTGCAAGCACCCAGTATCCCAATGGCGGCATCATCGTCACCCGGACCGAAGAGCTCCGATACTTAAACTGCCTGCTTATCGGCACCACCGGAGAGGACGACTCTTACGACAAAGCCATCCGGCAGGCTTACAGGGAATTCCGTCTGGAAACTGCCGGAGTTGAAGAACCTGCATGGAGGTATGGCTTTGTGCGTGACATAAACAAGAAGATGCTGGCCCCCGTTAAGAGAACACTGCGCCTTGTGGAACTTTTCGCTGCTCTGGCGTTACTGATTTCCCTTCTTGGCCTACTGGCCATGAGCACCTACTTTGCTGATGAGAACACCAAGCAGATTGCTATAAGAAAGGTGTTTGGCGCCGATGTCAACAGAGAAACCTGGAGGAATGTCAGAAGCTACATGCTCCTGACCGGCATCGCCTGCGTGATCGGAATTCCGCTGGCCGTCTGGGCCGCACGGATCTACCTGGAGCGATTCGCCTACCGGATCGAGGTTTACGGATGGGTGTTCGTGGTGGCGGTCATCATCTCCCTGGCCATCTCCTTCGGAACCGTCCTATGGCAGACACTCAAGGCGGCAAAGACCAATCCGGCGACAGAATTGAAAAAGGAATAGGGAAAGACTACAAACAGGCGCTGGAATGGTACGAGAAGTACCTGAAGTTGGCCGCCAAGGGATCCAAAGGCTACGATTTCGCCACCCAAAGCGTAAAATACATCAAAGGTGAACTATTCCTGGAAGAGAAATAATTGCTATCTTTGCAACCGTTTTGGAATATTTCTCAATCAAAATAATCAAACTTATGAAAAGAATCGTTACTATTCTCGCTGCTGTGATAGCTACCGGCATGACGACTTTCGCCCAGGACGTTGAGTTCAACGAAAATGCAGACCTCTCCATCCGCAAGGGTATCTTCTCCACCGAGTTCGTCAGCTACGAATATTTCGGAGATCATTATTTCCTCAATGCAGACCAGACTTTCCTGGACAACAAGGGCCGCGTCAACAGTGAATTCGTGCTGAACCTCATCGAGATGCGCATCAATCCTTACGAGAGTGGAATGTTCTCTATAGGCGTCGATCTCGCATGGGATTACTATCGTCTCGACAAGAATCATTTCTGGCTCCCAAACAGCGATAAGACCGGCGTAGCCATCGCTTCCAGGGAAACTTACGGCTTCAGTAAGATCAAGAGGTCCAATCTCACCGTCAGGAGCGTCTCAGTTCCTGTCAGCTTCGAGCAGAACTTCGGCAAGTGTGCTCTCCGCGTCGGTGTCGCCGGGGAATACAATTATGCAGGTGTGTCCAAGTTCAAGGCTGTGGACAATAACGGCACTACTGTCAAGGAGACCAAGAGTGGAGACCGCTTCTCGGACAGCATCAAGGTCAGGCCTTTCACCTACAACGTATTCGGAGCCCTTTCATTCGGAGGACTCGGTGTCTATGTGAGGTACAACCCTATGCCTCAGTTCGAAGAAGGTTACGGCCCACAGTTCGAAAAAACCCTGACTTTAGGTATCGTCTGCGGACTCGGAATGTAGTCATGCAGTATACCGGAAAATAAAGCGTATCTAATCGCCTACTTGAGTATAATAGACGTGGTCCTGGGCATCATATGCAAAGACCACGTCTTTGAGTTTTGCCTTGCCGGCTTCGCTCCAAGTCCCGTGCAGGCGGATATTCATTATAGCATGACAGGACAGCTTGTGGAGGATCCTGCTGACTTTGGTTTCCCAGTCCGCAGAGGAATCCAGGTCGAACGATATTTCCTGGACACCCGTAGCAACCGCAGCGCCCAATTCTCCCAAATCGTTGCTGTGGAAGCAGCTCCGCTCGGCAGGAGCCTCTGCCAGAGGCGGCACTATGGCACTGCCGCCAGGACGGTATTTCCAAGGCCGGCGTCCGATTTCGATATATTCAGAATGAAGGGCAGGTGGATTTCCGTAACCGGCCGGCTTGAGGTACTTCGCCTTCGGGTCGAAGGTGACATCCAGGGTCTTGACTTTAGAATAGAGATTCCCAAGGATCTCTCCGGTAGGCGCGACCACGCAGGAACAGCCGCCAAGAGGTGATTTCTTCCCCATCGAAACAGAAGCCCTTACCAAGTAGGCCCCCGTGTTGTACGCACAGAAAGTATCTATGATATCCAAAGCCCTGTGGGTGTCGCTCCTCTGATGTGAACAACCGATGATCACATCCGGCTTCCAACGGGCTATCGAAGAGAAATTCTCATAGAAATAGAAATCGTAGCAGGTCAGGAACATATATCTGACTCCCTCTATGTCAAGCATATAAGGCTGGTTCCACTCCTCAGTGTAGGATTTGTCCAGACCGTATCGTTTCCACTCTCCTGCCGTAAGGTGCTCCTTGTAATATTTCCCGAGCAAGGAACCGTCCCGCCCGAACACGAAGATGGCATTCCTGGGCTTCTCCAAGGAGTTGTCTATCGCCCCGGTGAAGACAAGGGTGCTGCAACGCTTCGCGGTTTCCCTGCAAGCATCCAGAAGGACGGGACCGTATTTGGCAGAAGTCTGTAGGAATCCTTCAGCCGTGGTCTTGCCCGGAACTTCACTGAATTCCGGAAGTACCACTATATCAAGGGAAGGATCGCACTTGCGAAGCTCGCGGATGGTCCATTCGAAACTCTTGTCAAGCCCGGCCTCATCCTGGGCGAACAAAGGTTGGATAACCCTGGCTTTCATCGGAGCAGCCTGGGCACAAAAGCCCGCCATCAGCACCAGAACGGCAGCAAATAATACCTTTTTCATTTCTTCTTGAATATTTTATCAATCACCAGCGCTATCGCACCGTCTCCGGTGACGTTGCATCCAGGACCGTAACCGTCCAAGGCAAGGTAGAGTGTCATCACAAGGGCTGTCTGGTCCGGCGTGAATCCCATGATGGATTCCAGCAGGCCGACGGAGGCCATCAACACACCACCCATCACTCCGGGAGCGGCCACGGCAGCAATTCCCTGCATCAGCGCGAAGTGGGCATAGACCGGGAAAGGAACCTCTACACCGAATATATAGGCAACGGCAATTGCCGAAACAGCCAACTTGATAGTAGATCCGCACATGTGTACGGTCGAACAAAGCGGGATCGTGAAATCCACTATGTCTTCGCTGAGACCGTTCTTCTTGGCGCAGGACGAAGTAACCGGAATCGCAGCCGACGAAGAACATATCGAGAATGCCGTCAAATACGCCGGAACCATATTCCAGAGACATTTGAAAGGATTCTTCCCCGCGATGGCTCCCGCGATGCAGTATTGGATGACCAACCAGATAAGAGTCAGCACTATACCCGTCAGGATCACTTTGGCTCCGGATCCGAGCACTACAGCAATCACTCCCTTGGCGCTCATCTCGCAGATCATAGTGAATATATACCAAGGCAGAAGAGGGATTATGGCCTTCTCGATTGTGAGCTTCACTATCGCTCCGAATTCATCACACCCCTTTTTCAGCACCTCCGCTTCCGTGAATATGATGCATATTCCTACGATGAAAGAAAGCACCAGGGCAGTCATGATGTCGCACAGCGGCGGAATCTTTATGTCAAAATACGGCAGGAACTCTTTTGCAGCCATTGTTTCCTGGCTGAGTTCACCTGCACGGAGGTAGTGCGGAAAGGCATTCGAGGCACATATATGCGCGAAGAATCCTGAACAAATGGTGGAGAGATAGGCTATGCCGATTACAGCGATCAGCATCTTTCCCGCTCCGCGCCCCATGTTCGCTATCGCCGGAGTCACGAGCCCCAGCACCAGGAGCGGAATCATGAACTTCAGAAACTGCGCGAACAGCACATTGAATGTCTTGAATATGCGAACCAGCACTTCAGGAGCCACAAGTCCCAGCAGGGCTCCGAGGCAGATGGCGATGAGTACTTTAACGAAAAGTCCGAGCTTGATTTTCATAAGCGTTGATCTCTGAAACAAATTTAAACTTTTATTCTGATATTTGTATTATGAATAGGATCAATAGCCTAACCAGAAGGAAGTGGTTCATCGTGGCCACGATGTTCCTCGCCATAATCTGCAATTACCTGGACCGGCAGCTGCTATCCATCCTGAAGCCTGAAATCCTGGACCATTTCGGCATAGGGGACATGGAATATGCCTGGATAGTGAACATATTCCTGATCTGCTATGCTATCATGTACCCACTCTCCGGGATGCTGGTGGACCGATTCGGCCCGAAGAAGGTTCTCTTCGGAGGAATCACCGTCTGGTCCCTGGCCTGCATCGGAGGAGGCCTTGCACCGAACGTAGGAGCCTTCGCCCTCTGCCGGGGAATCCTGGGACTCGCCGAACCAACGATATTCGCAGGCCAGCTGGTAGCCGTTACCCTCTGGTTCGAAAAACGACAGCGGGCAACGGCAAACAGCCTCTGCACTGTAGGAGGTTCCCTCGGAGCCGTCGTCGCCCCTCTGCTGATAGCCTGGTTGATGAGGATCCTCGGCAACTGGCAGCACGTATTCTTCATCTCAGGAGCCATCGGCCTGGTGCTGGCGGCAGCATGGCTGTTTGTCTATAAGACCCCTTCGGATGAAATCCTGAAGCAGACCATCGGAAAAGATCCCGCTTCTCCGGCCGAAAGCGGGAAATTCACCTTCAATGGACTGTTCAAGACCCACACCCTCTGGGGAGGGATCCTCATCCGTCTCGTCAGCGACCCCGTCTGGTATTTCTGCTGCTTCTGGCTGCCGGGCTTTTTGAGGAATATGGGGGCGTCCCAGGGCCTTTCCACCCAGCAGACCCTGGACATGATCCAATGGATCGGAGGCATTCCTTTCCTGGTCGGAGCCATTGGAGGAATCCTTACCTCAGCCTGGTCCGACAATATGATAAAGCGAGGAATCCCGGCCCTGAAGGCCCGCAAGAAGATGATGGTGAGCATAGCCTTGATAGCTCCTCTATGTATGCTGGTACCATTCATCTACTCCTCCTCCCTGGGCTTCAGCCTCAAGATCGGGCTGGTCATCGGAATATTCAGCCTCGTGGCTGTGATGTGTCTGAGCTGGCTTTACACCCTTCCGGTGGTTCTGGCGGAAACCTTCCCGATAGGGAACGTAGCCACCGTGATGGGTCTCTCCTGCGGAGCCGGAGCTCTTGGAAGCGTAGTATTCAACCTCTTCACCGGATCCATCCCGGAGAGCGGCTGGAAGTGGCTCTTCATCCTGATGGGCACCCTTCACCTTATAGCCGCCGTCATCCTGACCCGTATGGTACGCCCGGAAATTCCTGATAATAAACCATCTAATGAATAAAAAGATATTATTCGCCTGCCTTTTGGCGGCACTGCTGTCCACAGTATCAGCCGGAGCCAAGCGTCCGGCTGGCAATTACCGCATAATGACTTGCAACATCCGTATCACCGGACTCGAAGAAGACGCCCCTTATCCGGAAAGGGTCTGGGAAAACCGCCGCGACCTGTGCATCAAGACCATCAAGAAGCAGGATCCGGACATGTTCTGCCTCCAGGAAGTCATCTATGACTCATATTCCTGGTTCCGGAAAAAGTTCGGCAAGGATTATTACTGTTTCGGTTTCGAAGGTCCGGAAATGGACCCTTGGACCGAAGGCTACCACTACATCGGAAAGAACGTCATATTCTTCAAGAAAAGCCGCTTCGATTGGGTGTCTTCGGGAAGTTATTGGCTGTCCGAGAATCCGACGATCGCAGGCTCCATGTCCTGGGGGACCAACCGTGCAAGACATTGCAACTGGGTGAGGATAAGGGACAGGAAGACCGGCAGGGAACTCCGCATCATCAATACCCATCTGGACCACAAGAGCGATCCGGCACGTCTGGAGCAGATGAAGATGATAGTAGAGGAGTGCGGCCAATATTCCCCGGACTTGCCTCAGATCCTCTGCGGGGATTTCAATTCCGGAATAGAGAATGCTCCTGTACGGCTCCTGCGCTCTGATGAGACGTGGAGCGAGATGTACGAGGACATCCACGGAAAGGCTGAAGCCGGCTTCACCTATCACGGTTTCAAGGGTGAGGGACGGAAAAAGGGCCGGAGGATTGATTTCATTTTCCATAAAGGACCGGTAGAAGTAACTGCCGCCGAGATGGTAAAGGACCACGAAGGAAAGGTTTACCCGAGCGACCACTATTTCATAATGGCCGACTTCCGGCTCCTTTAACTATGGATATTCAAGG
>JBGVAE010000150.1:0-2223 GCA_045224215.1 Candidatus Cryptobacteroides sp.
CAGTTACGGTCGGAGGTATACCTCACTCCTCCGGCTTCTCGATCCTGGACGGACTCGATCTGGAAATCATACCGCCCGTACCTTCGCTCTTCACCTTCAACCTGCCTGGCAGCCCTGTCCGCGAGCTTATGGGAACCGTGGTGGAAAATGCAAGCGCATCCATTCCGGGAACGAAGTTCAGGGCATCTGGGCCTTTGCTCGTGACCCATTGGGGAATGAGCGGGCCTGCCATTCTGAAACTCTCCTCCTACGCAGCCAGGTACCTCTCGGAAAGCTCGTACGACTCTCCCCTGCTGATAAACTGGCTTGGGATGAGCGAACAGGATGTGCGCGAAATCCTTACGGACATGGCGTCTTCCAACCAAGGCAAGATGATTACGAACACTCATCCCGAAGAGATTCCGTCAAGATTGTGGGAATATCTGGCGAGCAAAAGCGGGATAAGGGATGGCATGAGATGGTCTGAACTGGGTTCCAAGGGATTCAACCGCTTGACGGACATTCTCATGAACGATTCTTACAGGATCCAGGGGAAAAGCCGTTTCAAGGAAGAATTCGTGACCTGCGGAGGAGTCTCACTGTCTGAAATAGATTCTGAAACCCTTGAATGCAAGAGTCATCCCGGCCTCTACTTCGCTGGCGAAGTCCTGGACGTGGATGCCATCACCGGAGGATTCAATCTACAGGCGGCCTGGTCTACGGGGTACCGTGTAGCCATGTCTGTCGCCGAGAAAGATTAATATTGCATATTTGAGGTAAAAAAGTGTAAATTTGCATGATAACGGAAACAGCGCTAAACTGCTATATTATGAAATCAAGAAAAATCCAGGGCTTTCTGCTCTCTCTGCTTTCAGCAGCATTCGTCGTGGCATCCTGCACCAATTACGGAGAGGACATTGACGACATCAACAACCGTCTTGACGCCTTGACGACATCCGACATCGCATCGTTGAAGTCGCAGCTCGCATCGATGAGTACGAGCATCAACGGCATCCAGGACAATATCTCCAACCTGACCAAGTTCAATACGAATGTTTCCTCGGAACTGTCCACGATCAAGGGTAACATCTCCTCGATCCAGGACAAGATCGGCAACCTATTGACGAAGGAGGATTTCGAGGCCTACAAGAAGACCAACGAGTCCACGATATCCCGGCTCACTACGCTGATAAGCGAGCGGGTCAGCCAGGCTGAATTGCAGACCCTGAGGGATCTTCATTCCAAGGATATGACAGACCTGCTCGCACGCATCCAGGAATGCGTCACTACGGCAGACCTTGACAAGGCCGTAGCAGAGGCCACCAAGACCTATGCAGATGACATCAGCAAGCTGGAGTCACAGATAGCCACCATGCTCTCGAAGTCCGATTTCGAAACTTTCAAAAGCCGGTACGCCACAGAGATCGAGCAGTTGAACGCCACCATCAGCCAGGCTCTGGCCGCAAAGCTTGACACACTGACTTACAAGGAATTCCTCGCACAGTACGGAAAAGACCAGAAGGCCACCCAGGATGCCATAGATGAAGCTGTAGCACAACTGACAGCATCGATCCAGGACATGCTGACCAAGACCGCCTTCGAAGAATTCAAGTCTGAAATAAACGCTACGATCGACAAGCTCGAAGCCAAGGTGGACAGCCTTTCGGGCAGCGTTGAACCTGAAGATTATGCAGCCTTCAAGGAAAAAGTCGAAAACGCAATCGAAGATGTGAAGGTATCCGTTACAAACCTCGAGTCAAAGGAGAAGGAGGACGTTTCCGAGATAAAGACCGCCCTCGGAGACTTGAGGAATTCCCTGACATCCCTCGGCGAAGCACTCTATGGATACGAGACAGCTACAAATGAGACTCTGGCATCAATGCAGGCCTCTGTTGCCAAGCTTGACCAGAAAGTGGACACGAGCGTCTTCAATGCCTACAAGGCAGAAATAGCAGAAGCATTGGAAAATCTGCAGACCAAGCATAGCAACGACATCCAGGAACTCCAGGATGCCATGAGCAAGAAACTGGATGCCAGCGAGTTCGCCGAATTCAAGGCTGTCTATGATTCTTCCATGGCGGCTGTCAACAAAGCCCTCTCCACCATCGTCAGCAGCGAGGAAGTGGCACAGTTCAAGGCTGAGCTTGCCGAAATCAGGACACAGTTGAAACCGGCAGTGGATTCTCTCAATACAGTAGTAGGCTCCCTGTCGACGAAAGTAGCCGGTCTCGAAAGCACTACTGC
>JBGVAE010000151.1:0-2952 GCA_045224215.1 Candidatus Cryptobacteroides sp.
CACGTTCGTCATCAGGGAACGCGTCCAGTAATCCGGTTTCGGAGGGACCACCTTGGTCTCCTCCGTCTGCGTCAGGAGCCTTGCCGCCTCGGCAGCTGCCGCCTGCGCATCTTTTTTGGTCGTATCGGTTTGGGCATATGAGGCAACAGCAGCGACAGTAGCCGCTACCGCAATCGACAATGCCCTCCTGAGAATGGTAATCATGATTTCGGTTTGTTAATATTCGCTAATATACAATAAATTAGTAAGAGATCGCAAAGACGACCCTCTGCTTGGAAGGCTTGCCGGAATAGATATCCTTCCCTTCCTCCTCGCAGACGAAGCTGTCCACAGGGATGCAACGGATGGTGGCCTTTGTCTCGTCCTTGATCTTCTGCTCGGTCTCGGCAGTGCCGTCCCAATGGCATAGAAGGAACTTGCCGGTACCGATCTTGGCCTTGAACTCCTCCCAGTCGTCGCATTTCTCGACATGCTCCGCCCGGAAGTCGAAGGCTTTCTGGTAGATGGTCTTCTGGATGTCGTCCAAAAGAGCTGCGATGGACTTTTCAAGTCCTTCGAGAGCAACGGTCTGCTTTTCAAGGGTATCCCTCCTGTGGACCTCGACGGTTCCGTTCTGCAGATCCCTCGGTCCCATCGCAAGGCGCACCGGGACTCCCTTGAGTTCCCATTCGGCGAACTTGAAGCCCGGCCGCAGGGTGTCTCGGTCGTCGATCTTCACGGTATGACCTTCAGCCTCGAGAGCCTTCTTCAACTGATCCATCTTTTCAAGGATCTGGCTGCGCTCCTCGTCGGTCTTGAATATAGGGACCATAACGACCTGGATAGGAGCCAGTGCCGGAGGAAGTACGAGTCCGTTGTCATCTCCGTGAGCCATGATGAGGGCTCCCATCAGCCTGGTGGAAACGCCCCAAGAGGTAGCCCAGACATATTGCTGCTGTCCTTCCTTGTCGGTGAAGGTGACATCGAATGATTTCGCGAAATTCTGGCCGAGGAAGTGGGAAGTACCGGCCTGCAGAGCCTTCCCGTCCTGCATCATTGCCTCGATGGTGAGAGTGTCGAGGGCACCTGCGAAACGCTCGTTAGGGCTCTTGTGGCCTACGATTACAGGCAGGGCCATGAATTCACGGGCGAAGCGGGCATAAACGCCTACCATCTTCTGGGCCTCTTCCTGGGCTTCCTGGGATGTAGCGTGAGCGGTATGGCCCTCCTGCCAGAGGAACTCGGCAGTCCTGAGGAAAAGCCTGGTGCGCATCTCCCAGCGGACCACGTTGCACCACTGGTTGCACATGATAGGCAGGTCCCTCCAGGAAGTGATCCAGTTCTTGTAGGTGCTCCAGATGATGGTCTCCGAAGTAGGCCGCACGATCAGTTCCTCTTCAAGCTTGGCTTCCGGATCCACCACGACTCCACCACCGTTCGGGTCGTTCATGAGCCTGTGATGGGTGACTACGGCGCACTCTTTGGCGAAACCAGCCACATGCTCCGCCTCGCGACTGAAGAAGGACTTAGGGATGAACAGAGGGAAATATGCGTTCACCGCACCTGTCTCCTTGAACATCTTGTCCAGGGCCTGCTGCATCTTCTCCCAGATGGCATAGCCATAAGGTTTGATGACCATGCACCCCCTGACCGGAGACTGCTCTGCCAGATCAGCCTTCAGAGCCAGATCGTTGTACCACTGAGAATAATTCTCGGATCTCTTAGTTACTTCCTTTGCCATATGTATTTCTACTTTTTGCGGTTTTGACAATTATTAATTAATATTGTGCAATATTTCATTCGGTACGGATTTTGTTTATTGAGAAACATTAATAAATCCGACCGTCTGGAAACGGTTGCGAAGTTACGAATTTTATATCAATTTTATAGGAGATTCAGAAATGAAAACACGCACATTGCTTTTTGTCTCGGCGCTTCTGGCACTGACTTCGTGCGGTTCAGCAGCGCAGTACGCTCTCGATGCCTCACAGCAGAGGTATCAGGATGGAATCTACTATACGCCTAAAACAACTACAGGAGAAACCGCCGCCGTCCAGGCTGACAACAACCTGTACGACAGCGACGTTCTCGTGGCAAAGACGAAAAACTCCCCAATCTTCCTGAAAAGCGGAGAGAAAGTCGACACCCTGTTCATCCCTTCGGACAAGGTAGCCAAGATAGATTTCAACAAGAGAGACAGCACCACTTCCGTGTTCCTGTTCGACGACGGATGGGACACCTGGGCTGCCTACCAGCCATGGTATGCCTCTTCATGGTATAGCTGGCACAGGCCATATTCCTGGTATTACGGCGGATGGTACGACCCTTGGTACTACAGAGGATGGTACGGTCCTCACTATTACGGAATGTACAGCCCGTGGTACTACAACGGATGGTATGACCCATGGTATTACGGTTACGGCGGATGGTACGACCCTTGGTACTACGGTTACGGCTGGGGCTGGTACGGTGGATGGTATGATCCATGGTACTACGGTTACGGCGGATGGTACAGCGGCTGGTATGGCGGCTGGCGTCACGACCCACACTACATGTGGGGACACGACCACTTCGGCGGAGGCACCAGGGTCCACACTCCTCGTATCTCCACCACCGGTTCAAATGTAAGGAGCGGCATCGGTTCCGTTTCGAGAACAGCCGGGACAAGGTCTTCCGCAATGACAAGGGTTCGCAACGGGGCTGCAACCAGGTCTTCCGGCGCAACCAGAACCAGTTCAGCCACCTCGACCGTAAGGTCCGGCAGCTCAAGGTCCGGAATGACCTCTGTCTCCAGGGCTCCAAGGACTTCTGCTACAACCTCATCCAATGTCAGGACTTCTTCTTCCAGGACTGCTTCCGGCAACGTCAGGTCTGCGACCCCGAGCTACAACCGTTCCGGTTCTGCAAGCACCTCCGGTTCAACCTACAGCAGGCCTTCAACCACTTCCAGGTCTTCTTACGGCAGCTCCGTAA
>JBGVAE010000152.1:0-4262 GCA_045224215.1 Candidatus Cryptobacteroides sp.
GGATACAAGTTCCGCGTAGCGGGACGAAGGAGACGTTGGGAGGGGCCGGAGTGGAGCGTAGCGGAACGGAGTCCCCCGGACACCCCATACCCATCCCATAAAAAAAGAGGCCAACTCACTTTTGAGTCAGCCTCTTCTTTTAATCAAAGTGGTCGGACGACCTTGATGCCTGCAAGATTCGACCTGGAAGAAACGTATTGAGATATCGTCTTCGGATCCATTATGACCTTCCCGGCCGCCTGGGATGCATGGATGAATCCAACCTTTCCATCCTTTACATAAGCAATCGCTACGTGGGCTATGTCAAGCCCCTCTATGGACGAGACAAAGCAGATTATGTCTCCCGTCTTTATCCTGTCCTCGACTCCCGCGACCTTGTCTTTCGGGATATATGTCATCGGTGTCCGGTTCAATTCGGCTTCGACATCGGCTATCTTCTGCAAGGCCAGGGCAGCCCTCGGGATGTTCTTGGCATTTCCTAGCTGCTTGTATGAATCCGGATGGGTGGACATGAAGTTGATTGGATGGTCGTACACTTCCCCACCAAGATCCAAAGTAATGTCCTTCAGCACTTTGTCCTGACGCCGGATCCACTCGGTAGTGTAATGTATCCTGTCTCCGTAGCCCCACGGTTCATCGCAGCGGTAACGCGTCGAAGCAACCTTCCAGGCGAACTGGACGAAATCGGGACAAGCCCTGTTCTCCTTCACCGTCAGGGCAAGGTCAAGGCAAGTCTCGACGAAGAGGATGCAGTCGGTCTTGGTGAGATATATCCTGAGCTGCTCGTTCACCGGATCTGTATCCAGGGTGCCCGCCACATACGGTGTCCCCATGAGTTTGGTTGCCGCATGAGTCATAAGGTCGGCAGTGGACACGTTGACTCCGGAAGCGGAGTCTCCGTTCCTGATGCCATAAAGCTCTTGAAGCAGTTTCTCCGCCAATGCCTGGTCGGTCTTGGGTGAAACGTAGAAAGTCTGAGCTCCTGCCGAAAGGCAAAGGAGCGACATAGCCATGGAGGCCAGTAAGCATCTTAGGAATTTCATGACTTTCATCCACCACAAGAATCTTGCCTTTGCAGCATCAATATTCCTTGGATTTCCCGTCCACTATAGCCTGGAAGGAATACGCATTCCCTTCCAATGTGCAGCCTGCCACATAGGCTCCTTCTTCATATAAGAATGTACCCTCGGCACCTCCATAGAATATGTCCCAAAGTTCCCAATCGGTAAACATCAGATTGAAGCCATCATAGACATTCCGGATCAGGCAAGGCTCCTTAAGGTACATTGTTCCCTTGTCGGCATCCAGGACCGGAGTGACCCTGACGTTGTTGTCCACCTTCACGTCACCCAGCATTCCTGAATTCCTGAAGGTTGAGACGCCATATTCAAAAGTCCCGGAATATGGTGCCCTGTCCCGGACATATTCTTCCAGGTATTCCTTCAAGGAATCGAATCTCTCGAAACGGAAAACTTTCTCCGAAGAATCGTATTCGCTGCCTTTAAGGTACACATGTCCGAAACTGGACCAGTCGAAATCAAAGCAGAACGAGGTCTTTCCGAGGACAAGTTCATAATTGGTCAGGCTGACCCTGACAGGAGCGTCTCCTGCATCGGGATCGGAAACCGGCTTCCCGTTATAACTAAGGTAAGGATCGGTATCCTTGAGACCGGAGACATCAAGGGCGCCCATCGTGCAGTATTCAGGGATGATGGTCATCTCTTCAGACTGGACGCTTAAGCCATAATCTGGGAAATACTGGTAATACCGGTCCCAGGAATATGCTGCATTCTTGTTCCCGAGCATGACATAATGCACATCCACCACCTGCGGTTCGCTTCCGTCGCCCCAAGTTGCCTTTTCAGCCCTGCTGCTCTGCACGGTCCCAAGGTCCCTTTCCCATGTAACAAAGCCGTCCCTCACCGTCGATGAGGAATAATCACCATAATCCTTGAGAGGATTCGTTATCACCACGAAATGGTCTCCAGCATACATCTTGTCAAGGGAAAGGCCTTTCTGGAAGGCCCCGTTGGATATGAATGTGGAAACGTCTCCCTTGACCCTGTAGTAGAAGTAACCGAGGCCGGTCGAAGGGTTGCCTTCCGGGAACGTCAAGCCGCCCCAGGATGATTCCTCCACGCCTTCCACCATCCTCTTCAGGACGTAATCCGCAGTTACTACCGTCCGCTCCCAGGAAGAACCGGTCATTGAGATCTCGAGCCCTACCTTATACGGGACCCCGCAAGTCTTTGCAATCTTGGCCTGGTCCGTGATGGTCGTGGAGCCGAAAGAGAAACTAACTGGTTTCGTTCTGGCGGAGATGTCAGTCACGGAAGGGTCCCCAGCTGCATAAACAGGCAGCTCACTTTGCTGAAGGTATATATAACCATTTGAATCAGAAGTCTTTTCGTAAGCACTGCCGGCCTGGTCGATGAATTTCACCTTGCAGTTCGGAATGACTACCGGCCCCGGGCCGGTCACCAGCAATGCAGCTCCTCCGGAGAATGGATTGACATATTCGAAGGTGGTATCTTTCACTTCTCCTTCCATCCTGACCTTGGCCAGGACACGCACCGGTGTCACGTTGTATAGAGCTGGATCGGCTTCATCTACATAGACCGTATCACTAATGGAGGAAGACTCACCGGAACTGCCGTCAGCTCCTCTCAGATATTTCATGAAATCTTCTTCCGAAGTGGCAGTTTTCGGCCAATATGGATAGTCTTCCAAATCATAGACTCCGTTTCCCGGATTGACTAGTCCCGGGTTCCCTAGTACGAGGGATTTCCACAATCCGTACGCCGACTGACCCGCAGCGCCATCCTCTCCATCCTTTCCATCCTTTCCATCCTTTCCATCGACACCATCCCTCCCATCTTTACCGTCTTTGCCGTCAGCACCACGTAGGTATTCGTAGAAGTCCTGGAGGGACGTCTTTGCAGGGTCCCATTTCGTGCCCGGATTCTTCGGATCTTCAAGTCCGTTCTCGGAAGTCACGTCATGAACCCACAACTCGTAAGCCGAAGCACTGCCCGAACCATCCTTGCCGTCTTTGCCATCTTTGCCGTCTTTGCCGTCTTTGCCGTCAATTCCGTCCTTCCCATCTTTGCCATCGGCGCCGGAAGGGCCTGTCGCCTGGACACCTGTGTCAGTCCAACCTATCCACCAGTTCCCGTTGGAACCAATAAAAGGTGTCTGGCCATCTACACCGACCTTCCCGTCGGTACCGGTCAGGAACAGGAAGAAATCGTGTTCGGTGCAATTGTTTTCAGTATAGACACGGCCGTTGGCATCCGTCAGCGAACCAGCAGAAATCACTGCCTCTTTCCACACCTCGTAAGCAGAAAGGCCCTTGTCTCCTTTCTCACCTTTTTCTCCCTGGGCCTTGATTCCAGTGTCAGTGTCTCCGATGAACCAGTTCCCGTTTTCTCCGATATACGGAACCAGCCCGTCGGCTCCGTTATGTCCGGTCAGGAAGAGATAGAAATCGGCCATCGAAGTCCTGGATTTATCCCACTGCGAACCGGGATTATGAGGGTCTTCCACACCCGCCGATACATAGGTCAGCCAAAGTTCATAGGCAGACAGACCGGCATCTCCCTTATCTCCCTTGTCGCCTTTGTCGCCCTTCTCACCTTTCTCTCCATCCTTTCCTTTGAGATAAGCAAAAAAATGTGACATGTCCGTCTCCCCGGAGTAATCGATCAATTTGTCCTGAACAGCCTTGACCCACACTTCGTAAGCAGAAAAACCATCTTTGCCCTGAATACCCTGGGGGCCTTGTTCACCTTGAGGCCCCCTTGGCATGGTAACTTCCAGGGTATTGCAGGAAACCAGTACAGCAGCGCCCAAGGCCACCGCCGTCACAATATTTATAAAACTTTTCATATTATATTGAATATCAACTATTTAATCAGATAATTCCATAGTAATTCGGAGGTAACCCGCTCAATCACGACTTTACGATCGCCACGGCGCGCTTCATCGGAGGCCGATGACGATACGATCGCCACTCTTTTGCCGAAACCCCTGCTGACCAGCCTTGACGCTGGGATACCCCTTTCTATCAATGCCTTCCGCACAGCATCGGCCCTGGCTCTCGACAACGCGTCGTTGTAAGCATCCGATCCCTTTGAATCAGTATAGCCTGCGACCAGGAACCTGGCATCAGGGAATCGCTTCAGCACATCCGCAATCTCGTCCAGGACATCCAACGAACCATTGGTGATCGTAGCCTTGTCGAAATCGAAGTTCACATTCTC
>JBGVAE010000153.1:0-9442 GCA_045224215.1 Candidatus Cryptobacteroides sp.
GCCATCGCAGGGACGGCTCCCGGGGTTGGACTTACGACAGGACCGCAACAAGATTCTGCCAGCGGAAGGAGCGAGCGGCCCCCTTAATGACATCGTGATAGTAGCAGCAACCCCAAGTCTCGGGGCTTTCTCCAGTCCCTTTGAGCGTGGCATTGAGGACTGGACGGGAAAGTGTCCCCATTGCTTCGCGGACTTCGCCGTTCTTTTTCAGGTAGATGAAGTGGCATACGCCGCTCCGCATCTGGCGTTTTGCTTCCTCGATGAGGAAGGCCTTGCTGGCTCCCATAAGGGTAGAGCCAGTCTTGGCGGAGATAACCTGAATGTGGCGGGCGACGAGAGCGTTGTTGGTAGCGGTAGCGATGATGGTAGTCATATCAACTTGGTATTTAAGGTTAAACATTTGTGTTTCAATTAGTCCCCGTAGTATCCTGTAATGGAGTAGTAAGGGCTGGCGGGAATGACGAGGTGCTTGCGAGCATGCTCGATTCGCGCTTTGGCATCAGCAACCCTCTTGGCCTCGTTCAGATTCCGAGTAAGAGCGACTTGCTTCGCTGCATCCTCCGTAGCGTAGCAGTCATCCATGATGTGCTCGCCGTTCTCGACATGATAGACCTTCCAGCCATAAGCATAGGGCTTGACGAAGTAAGAGTAAGTGTTGATGTCGTTGTAGTCCATTTCTATCTCATTTCTTTCTATGACAAAGGTAATACCTTTATATGACATATGCAAATATTTATATGACTTTTTCATAATTTTTTATGACTTTTTCGTGGATTATTCCTACTTTTGCCGAAAAGAAGACCCGGATATGGAAATCACGCTCACGAAAGAACGGATTAAGGACCTCATTAACCAGAAGGGGGTCAGTTATGCCATGTTTGCCCAGGCACTTGGTATCAAGCGGCAAAACCTTGATGCCTATCTGGATGCGCAAAAGAAGGACATCAACCTTGTCATCAAGATGGCCGATATTCTCGGTATGACCCTGTATGAGTTCATTGGTATGCCGGAGCCGGATGCCAAGGATGTCTATGGCTGTCTGTATATCAAAGGAAGACCTGTACTCGTCAATTCCAAAGAAGAACTATTGGCGCTGGTAGAGAATCTAGATTAGCAATCCGTCTGGATTCCTTTTCCGCAATTCCCGGCCGCTAACTATTTCGGTCCAGCCTGGCTTAAGGCGAGAAAAATGGCTGGACTAGAAACGGCCATTTGATGCCCATGTCTGGCGTGATTGCGTCCCCATTGAATCACGAAGGGATTACATCTGTAATCCTTTTTTTGCCCGGTCAGGGACGGGGATTGTTCGTTTCAATCAGTTCGTAGGGGGCGTTTATCATCTTGGGAGCGCCAGATAATAACGGCAAGAAAAAGGAAGAAAGATAACTCCATATGTTATTTATATTCAGCGAATTACCAACATCCTAAGGTGCTGGCAAGAATCGCCGAAAAACTCGTCAGTTATTTGTCTTGGTCTTGATGTAGAAAAAACTACTCTACACTCTCCTGATGCTCAATAGTTGCCACAATCTCGTCCCCCTGTTGCTTGACCGCTTCATACTCTTCCAGCGATAATCCCATACTCCACGCATTCCGTTGATTTTCGGCTTCTGCCTGTGCGTCTTGTTTCTGCATTTCCTCGATGGCCGTCATCATCTTTTGGGATTGGACTGCCTGTTCCAGGCCCGTAATCGTTTCTTTCTGTTTCTCTATGATAAGGGAATCTTCCCGCAGCGTGCGGACGAATCGCTCAAATGACTCATTGTCTCCGGCCTCATCGTTCTTATCAAGATTGATGTACTTTCTTACCACCTCCGCCATTTCCGCCTGACTTACGCAGATATACCGCTTGAAGTTCTCCTCGGTTTTGTGTCCGGTAAGGTTCATAACTTGATGAGGCGATTTACAGACCAGATAGAGATTTGTGGCGAAGGAACGGCGCCCGGTATGGGACGAGATTAACTCGTATTTCGGCTTGGCCTTTATCGCAGGACGGCCCTTCTCCCACACGAAGGTTTCAATGATTTCCGTAATACCCGCCAGTTTTGCACATAGGCGGACATGTTCATTGTATTTGGACTTGTCCACAGGCAAGGGAAGGACTCCGTCATACTTGTTATACAGGTCGATGACCTGCCGATGGAGCGGGATGGACAACCGGTCATTGGTCTTTTGAACTAGAATGGTCAATGTCTCTTTCCCTTCCTCCATATTCCAGGTAGCCGTGTCAATATGTCGAAGGTCAGAAAACCGCAACCCGGTACGCGCTGTTATGATGAACAAATCCCGGCTTTCCTCGATATGGCTCTCTCTGCCGACATTGTTCTCTTTACGCATCTGTTTCGTCAGTGTTAGCGCATACAGGCGGTTAAGTTCATCGTCATTAAGGTAGATGTTTGAGAAGTTGATGGTCTTGGATGTCCATCGCAAGAAAGATGAATCCCGCAGCAGGCCCTTGTCGTATGCAACCTTAAGCATCGTCTTCAACTGGGAATGGGAACTGACAATCGTATTCATTGCCAACTCTTGCTCGTTAATCAGGTAGTCATCAAACTTGGCCTGAAAGTCTTCATTGAAGATGGCAAAGGTATCTTTCAAGTTATTGTCAGCGATGTAGTCCTTGTACCGGCGCAGGGTATTCTGATAGTTCCAGATTGTGTCCGATTTGGGGACAACCCCTGTACGCGGATTCGGTGAATGGCTCCAGCGTTCGATGAATTCTTCAAAGAACTGGGTAGGTGTTTTGCGGGCTTCCTTCTCTTCCTTGGTCTCGGTCTCAATCTGACCATTGATGACATCCTCTACTTTGTCGAACAAGGTGAGCAGCATATCCTCTCCTTGCGTGTGATTGGGCGTCAGTTTATCTACGGCATTATAGTCGGCAAAGAGATTGTCCAACTCGGGGCGAAGCCGCTTAAGGTTCTTATTGACCCGCTTGGCCAGCGCCTTCTCCGCTTTCTTCTGACGGGAACTCTCGATGGCGCACTCGTTTTCCTCATCCCACCACTGCGGATGGATGCTCTCCCCAATGCCCATCTTCTTTCGCATTCCGCCAGCGCTGACCGAGAAGTTGATGGGTGTGGGTTTCGTACTATTCTTGTCCTTTAGATAGAAGTGGTATTTGATGACCTTGGCCATAGCGTATCGTTTGTGCAAAGGTACATCAAAAAATATACCCCGCCAAGGGCGGGGGACACTTTTGGGGGACAATTTTCGGGTTTTCTCCCATTTTGTCTATTAAGGTTTTATGCCTAAAATTTGCCTTATCTTACTGAATTTCAGCAAATTTTAAAGAATGGATGACTTTTTGAGAAAACCTCAACTGGAGGTATCCATCATTCCCACTCGATCGTTGCCGGTGGTTTGGAACTGATGTCGTAGACAACGCGGTTGACTCCTTTTACTTTGTTGATTATATCGTTGGAGACCCTGGAAAGGAAATCGTAAGGGAAGTAGAACCAGTCGGCGGTCATGGCGTCCGTTGAAACGACGGCGCGCAGTGCTACCGGATTCTCATATGTACGCTCATCTCCCATGACCCCGACACTCTTGATAGGCAGCAGGATGACTCCAGCCTGCCAGATGGCATCATAGAGGGTCTTGGCTTCAAGCCGAGGGTCCGAGGCGGAAGGCAGGTGGAGGGAGGAGCAATCATATTCCCGAAGCCCTCTTATGAATATGTCGTCTGCTTCGCGAAGGACGTTCAGTTTCTCTTCGGTAATATCTCCAAGGATCCTCACGGCGAGTGAAGGCCCCGGGAACGGATGCCTGCCTACCAGTTCTTCCTTGATGCCAAGAGCCCTTCCTACTCTTCTGACTTCGTCCTTGAAGAGCATCTTCAGAGGTTCGACTATCTTCAGGTTCATCTTCTCCGGAAGGCCACCTACATTGTGGTGAGACTTGATCTTGGAGGCGATGCCTTCTATCCCGGCCGATTCGATGACGTCCGGGTAGATGGTGCCCTGAGCCAGCCAGCGGGCTCCTTCTATCTGCTTTGCATATTTGTCGAAGGTCTCGACGAAAAGCCGACCGATGATCTTGCGCTTGGCCTCAGGTTCGCTGACTCCGGCCAGGGCGGACAGGAAGTCTTTCGAAGCATCGGCTCCGATTACGTTGAGGTTCATGTCCTTGTAGGACGCGAGGACATCTTCGTATTCATTCTTCCTGAGGAGGCCGTTGTTGACGAAGATGCAAGTAAGGTTGTGTCCGATGGCCTTGTTGAGGAGTACTCCCGCGACAGTTGAATCGACTCCGCCGCTCAGGCCGAGGATGACCTTGTCGTTGCCCAATTGTTCCTTCAGGGAGGCGACCGAGGTTTCGATGAATGAGTCTGGGGTCCAGTCTCCCTTGCAACCGCAGATCCCCAAAGCGAAATTCCCGAGGATCCTGAGTCCCTCTGTGGTATGGAAGACTTCCGGATGGAACTGGACGGCATAGGTGTTCTCTCCTTCGATGCTGAAGGCAGCGTAGGAAACACTTTCGGTGGAGGCGGTCACCTTGCCTCCTTCAGGAAGCCTGGCTATCGTGTCTCCATGGGACATCCACACTTGTGAATGAGCCGGAACCCCTTTGAACAGGGGAGATTCCGCATCTTTCACATCGAGCATCGCGCGGCCGTATTCGCGCGCAAGGGAACCCTCGACATCGCCGCCGAACCTATATGCAAGGTACTGGGCGCCATAGCATATTCCCAGCAATGGGTATTTCCCCTTTATCCCTGACAGATCTATCTGCGGGGCGTTCGCATCCCTTACCGAGCAGGGGCTGCCCGAAAGGATCACGCCCTTTGTCTCTGTGTCCAGGAGAGGGACTTTGTTGAAAGGATAGATTTCACAATAGACATTGAGTTCGCGCAGTCTGCGTCCGATGAGTTGGGTGACTTGGGAACCGAAATCGAGGATGATGATTTTCTCTGTCATTGTAGGGGATGTTTCGTTTTACAAAAATAATGTAAAAATTTGGATTATTATTGAAAATTTATTCATATATTTGCGATAAATTTGAATAAATATCCAAAGTGAAAGAAAAACAGATACGTCAGAGGCTGATTCGTGAAGTCGTAAGTTCCAACAGGGTCCCCAACCAGGAAGAACTTGCCGGGCTTTTGGAAAAGGAAGGCCTCGTTGTCGCCCAGGCTACATTGTCCAGGGATATCAGGGAACTCGGGATTACCAAAGTCCACAGCCGCGGCGGGTATTTCTACAGCCTTCCGGGTCAAATCGCTACGCTTGAGAATGTTGCGGGACCTGTGAATGCCTCCTTGAGCATCGGGAGCATAGCCTTTTCCGGGAATATAGCTGTCATCAAGACCAGGCCAGGTCATGCCGACATGGTGGCTTCGATGATAGACGAAAGTGCTTTGAAGGAGATTATTGGGACTATCGCCGGAGACGACACCATATTCATGGTTATCCGCGAAGGTTTTTCTTCAGAAGATGTCCAGGCTGCCCTGTCGGCATTATTCAAGGGTATTGGGGAAAAGATTTTGGAATAGTAATGCTAATAAAACGAACTAACGATGACTCTGAACGATTTGACCGTGGAAGTTGCTTCGCGGGAGCATGTTGCCTATGTTGATGAGATACTCAGGACGATAGAGGAAGCGGCGAAGGTCCGTGGGACCGGCATAGCCACAAGAAAGCCTGAGTATCTGGTCAGGAAAATGCTTGAGGCGAAGGCTGTGATTGCCCTTCATGGCGATAGGTTCGCCGGTTTCAGCTACATCGAGACGTGGGAGCACAAGAGATATGTGACCACGTCCGGTCTTATCGTTCATCCGGATTTCAGGGGGCTGGGCTTGGCGAAGAAGATCAAGGATCTGACTTTCACGCTGGCCCGCACCCGCTGGCCGAATGCCAAGATTTTCAGCTTGACTAGCGGTGCGGCAGTGATGGCCATGAATACGAAACTGGGCTACAAGCCGGTTACTTTCGCCGAACTGACCAGTGATGAATCTTTCTGGAAAGGTTGCGAGGGCTGCATCAACGTGGATGTCCTCAAGCGGACTGACAGGAAGTACTGCATCTGCACCGGAATGCTTTTCGACCCGGAGGAGCATCTGCCTGCAAAGATACCTCAGGATGTTCTGGAACGAATAGCGGCCCTGGATGCCTCGGAAGGCGGCAGTGAAGGAGAAGAAGGATAAAACGAACAATACAATGAACGAGACAAAGAAAATAGTTGTTGTGGCCTACAGCGGCGGCCTCGATACATCGTTTACCGTGATGTACCTTGCCAAGGAAAAGGGTTACGAGGTGTATGCGGCATGCGCCGACACGGGAGGCTTCAGCAAGGAACAACTCGAGGCTAATGAAAAACACGCTTACGAGTTGGGCGCGAAGGGATACGTCACCCTGGACGTAACCCGCGAGTATTATGCCAAGAGCCTGAAATACATGATTTTCGGAAATGTCCTCAGGAACGGGACCTACCCGGTCTCCGTTTCTTCCGAAAGGATATTCCAAGCCATGGCCATCGCGCGCTATGCCAAGGAGATCGGGGCTGATGCCATCGCCCACGGCTCGACCGGAGCAGGGAACGACCAGGTACGTTTCGACATGACGTTCCTGGTCATGGCTCCGGGAATCGAAATCATCACCCTGACCAGGGACATGGCCCTTACCCGCCAGTTCGAGGTGGATTACTTGAACGAGCATGGATTCAAGGCAGACTTCAAGAAGTTGAAATATTCCTACAATGTCGGACTTTGGGGAACTTCCATCTGCGGCGGTGAGATACTTGATTCCAAGCAGGGACTTCCGGAAAGTGCCTACCTCAAGCAAGTAGAAAAGCAGGGAACCGAGACGATCAAGCTGGGTTTCGAAAAGGGTGAGATCTTCTCCGTCAACGGAGAGAAGTTCGGCGACAAGGTTGCCGCGATCCAGAAAGTCGAGTCCCTGGCTTCTCCTTACGGAATAGGCAGGGACATGCATGTCGGTGACACTATTATAGGAATCAAGGGCCGTGTGGGCTTCGAGGCTGCTGCACCGATGCTCATCATGGCAGCCCACAAGTTCCTTGAGAAATTCACTCTCAGCAAGTGGCAGCAGTACTGGAAGGACCAGGTGGCCAACTGGTACGGGATGTTCCTGCACGAAAGCCAGTACCTCGAACCCGTCATGAGGGACATCGAGGCTATGCTTGAGAGCAGCCAAAGGAACGTTACCGGAGAAGTGACCATGTTGCTGCGGCCATATTCCTATGAAACTGTCGGAGTAGCTTCCCCATGCGACCTGGTGAAGACCAAACTTGGGGAATATGGCGAAATGCAGAAGGGCTGGACCAGTGAGGACGCCAAGGGATTCATCAAGGTCTCGTCCACTCCTCTGAGGGTGTATTACACCGCCCATGAGGACGAAGGAGACAAGTTGGCGGGAGAATTGTGATGGAGAAAGGGAAAGCGATAAAGGCCGGCATAGTGGGCGCTGCCGGCTACACGGCAGGGGAGCTTCTGCGTATCCTCCTGAACCATCCGGACGTCGAGGTGGTTGCAGCACAGAGTTCCAGCCATTCCGGACAGCCTGTCTGGTCTGTCCACCAGGACTTGATAGGCGAGACCGGACTGGAATTCTGTAAGGAAGTGCCGTATGGAGGTGATGCAGTTCCGGATGTAGTGTTCATATGTTCCGGTCATGGCAGGTCCAAGGAATATGTCCATTCCATACCTTTTGAATACAAGGGGGCCGTCATAGACCTCAGCAATGATTTCCGTCTGGCCGCCGATGCGGAAGACTTCATTTATGGCCTTCCCGAGGCATTCAGAGATAGGATATCCTGCTCCAAGCACATCGCCAACCCGGGTTGTTTTGCGACTTGCATCCAGCTCGCCCTTTTACCGGTGGCCGCTGCGGACAAGCTCCCGGAAATCCATGTGACTGCCATAACCGGCTCGACAGGTGCCGGGCAGGCTCCTTCGGCTACAACCCATTTCAGCTGGAGGTCGGACAACCTCTCTGTTTACAAGGCTTTCACCCATCAGCATCTGGGTGAAATATGCCAGACCCTGCACAGCCTGGCTCCCTCTTGGGGAGGAGAGATCAATTTCGTTCCGGTGAGGGGCGATTTCACGAGGGGGATCCTTGCTTCCGTCTATTTCGACTGCGACCTGCAGGAACAGGACGCAGTTGCTCTCTATAAGGAATATTACAAGGACGAACCATTCGTCTTCGTGGTGGATTCCGATCCGGACCTGAAGATGGTGGTCAATACCAACAAATGCGTGCTCAATGTCCGGAAGCATGGAGGGAAACTCCATATAATCAGTGTCATAGACAACCTGGTCAAGGGCGCATCCGGCCAGGCCGTCCAGAACATGAACATAATCTGCGGACTCCCGGAGGATTCGGGGCTGCACCTTAAAGGAACCAGATTCTAATGAATATGAAACTATTCGATGTATATCCATTGTTTGACGTGACTCCGGTAAAAGCCTGCGGGACCCGCCTTTGGGATGCCGAGGGCCAGGAGTATCTCGACCTCTACGGAGGACACGCTGTTATCTGCGTCGGCCACTGCCACCCCGATTATGTGTCGGCCGTTTCCGCCCAGGCAGGGAAGCTGGGCTTCTATTCGAACAGCGTGCACAATCCACTCCAGGAAGAGCTTGCCGCCAAGGTCGGGAGACTCTCCGGGATGGAGGAGTATTCCCTCTTCCTGGTCAATTCAGGCGCAGAGGCTAACGAGAACGCCCTCAAGCTGGCTTCCTTCCACACCGGCAAGGACCGGATCCTGGCTTTCAAGGGGGCTTTCCACGGCAGGACTTCCGGTGCCGTTGCAGTTACTGACAATCCGAAGATACAGTCTCCGTTCAATTCGCATCACAATGTGACCTTCCTTCCTTTTGATGACATCGATTCTGTCCGGACCGAGTTGTCCAAGGGGGATGTAGCCGGAGTCATAATCGAAGGAATACAGGGCGTTGGCGGAATACGGATTCCTTCCGATTCTTTCCTGCAGGAACTCAGGCTTGCGACAAAAGACGCCGGAGCCGTACTCATCCTGGATGAGATCCAGAGCGGCTACGGCAGGACAGGAAAATTCTTCGCCCATCAGTGGGCAGGAATCAAGCCGGACATCGTGACGGTTGCGAAAGGAATGGCCAACGGTTTCCCGATCGGCGGAGTGCTTATATCCCCGGAAATCGAGGCTTCGAAAGGAATGTTGGGAACCACTTTCGGAGGCAACCATCTTGCCATGGCAGCAGCTATTGCCGTTGCCGACATCATCGAGAAGGAGGATTTGGTTGGGAATGCGTTGAGGACGGGGGAGTATCTGATGCAGGAGATCCTTCGCTTCGCTCAGGAGGGCCGCTCCCACATCAAGGAAGTAAGGGGCAGGGGTCTGATGATTGGCATCGAGTTCGACGGACCGATCGCACCTGTCCGCACCAAGCTCCTCTACGACAAGCATATATTCACCGGAGTTTCGGGCAAGGACATCATCC
>JBGVAE010000154.1:0-6083 GCA_045224215.1 Candidatus Cryptobacteroides sp.
AACATCTCAGCCTGACCGAGAGTCAGAGAGTCCATTGCAGGGTCCTCTGAAGCAAAGAGGTGGGAATATACCGACTTGACCTTGACAAAAGGACAGGTCTTGAGGTATTCCACCAGTCCAGGGAGTTCGCTGGTCATGAAGCCGAGACGGTGCATTCCGGTGTCAAGCTTGATGTGGACTGGGAAATCCTTGATCCCACGCTCCTTCAGAAGGCTCACCAGGGCCTTCAGGGTGTAGAGATTAGGGATTCCGGGCTCCAGATGGTTGTCAATTATTTCTCCGAAGAAGTCAGTCCCGGTGGTCAGCACAAGGATAGGCAGGCTGATACCGGCTTGGCGGAGTTCCACTCCCTCCACCGGAAGGGCGACGGCAAGGTAGTCGGCTCCGGCACCCTGCATCATGGATGCGAATTCCACTGCTCCGTGGCCGTAGGCATTGGCCTTGACGAGCACAAGCATCTTGGTCGACCGCCTGAGCTTCGACCTGAAGTACCTGTAGTTGTCCACGCAGCTTGGGAGATTGAGCTCCAGCCTTGTAAAATGAAACCTTGACATCAGAATGCAAATTTAAAGTATTTCCGCAAAATTCAGCGCGAAATTTGCTACATTTGGAAATCGCGGAAAACTATTAAAGGAATAAGGATATGACAAATTCAATGATTTGGTTGATCGTTATCGGGGTGATGATCCTGAGCTATGTGATACAGGCGATGCTCCAGAGCAGGTTCGACAAGTATTCCCAGGTTCCTGTGACAAATGGGATGACTGGGGCGGAAATAGCCCGGAAGATGCTCAGGGACAATGGTATCACGGACGTGGAAGTGACTTCGGTCGCCGGCAAGCTCACCGACCATTACAATCCTCAGACCAAGACTGTCAATCTGAGCGAGTCAGTCTATGGCCAGAGCAATGTAGCCGCGGCTGCGGTGGCAGCCCACGAGTGCGGTCACGTGCTCCAGCATGCCCAGGGGTATGCTCCCCTGAAGCTGCGAACCGCTCTGGTGCCGGTGGTGAGTTTCTCCAACAAGACCGTGCAGTGGGTCCTGATTGCCGGAGTCCTGCTGGTCGCGATCACTCCCGCCTTGCTTTGGCTAGGTATAGCGATGTTCGCGATGTCAACCCTGTTCAGCGTCGTGACTCTTCCGGTAGAGATAAATGCCAGCCAAAGGGCTGTAGCTTGGCTCGAGAGCGCCGGGATCACAAATTATGAGACGAAGCCGATGGCTCAGGATGCCCTGAAGTGGGCTGCCTACACGTACGTCATAGCGGCGATCGGTTCGCTCGCTACATTATTTTATTATATAGGTATAGCCAGGAGCCGCTAGAAGAGAGTCGGGTGGCTGTTGTCAAGCTCCTTGAGGATCCGCTCCATCGTAGCCTCCCTGAAAATAGAAGAACGGGCTTTGAATCCGAAACGGCTGCAGTACTCCTTTACTGCGGCCATTTCGCTGTCATTCAGATAGATAACTTGCCTGTGCTTACGCTTGAGAGCAGCCTTGCGCTTCTCGAAGATGTCCGGATCAGGAACCGGCATCGTATGTTTCTTCCTTGCCATTAACGCAAAAATAGTTATTTTTGTCTGAATAATAGCAAAATAGACCATATGGACAATAAAGTATTGGTTTTCTCCGCCCCTTCGGGCTCCGGGAAAAGCACCATAGTCAACCACATCCTTTCACTCTATCCAGACAGCATGGAATTCTCCATCTCCGCCACCTCGAGGGCCCCTCGAGGCGAGGAGCAGCACGGACGGGAATATTATTTCCTGAGCACCGAAGAGTTCCGCCAGCTCATCAAGGAAGACAAGTTCGTGGAATTCGAAGAAGTCTATGAAGGCCGTTTCTACGGCACCCTGAAGTCGGAGTGCGAGAGGATCTGGAACGCAGGCCATGTCATCATATTCGACGTGGATGTCAAGGGTGGAGTCAACCTGAAGAAATATTTCGGGGACGCAGCCTTGTCGATATTCATTAAGGCTCCTTCAGTGGAAGTCCTGCGCGAGAGGCTTGTCAAGAGAGGCACCGATTCTCCTGAGGCCATCGAAGAAAGGGTGGCAAAGGCTGAAGAAGAGATGGCTTATGCCCCTCAGTTCGACTATGTCCTGGTCAACGACGACCTCAAGACTGCTTTCGCAGAGTCCGAGAAAGTCGTGGAAGACTTCCTGGACGACGGCAGGCTCAACTATTCAACCTTCATCTGATGAAGATAGCGGTATATTCCGGTTCCTTCAATCCCCTGCACATCGGCCACAAGGCCATAATGGAGTATCTCACCAGGCAGCGGGAATATGATTGGGTGTACCTTGTGGTGTCGCCCAAGAATCCGCTGAAGGACTCCATCAGCGCGGACACAGGGGATGACCGCTACAAGGCCGCAGTCGAAGCGGTGAGGAGGCATCCGGAACTGCACGTCTGGGTGGATGACATCGAACTCAGGATGGATCCGCCGCATTATACCATCAAGACCCTCGATGCCCTGAAACTGCGGGAGCCGGATAACGACTTCACCCTCGTGATGGGGGCGGACAACCTGCAGGACATCCACAGGTGGAGGGATTTCCCAAGGATACTTTCGGAATATGGGGTCGCAGTCTATCCGAGGAAGGGTTTCGACCTGGCGCAGATCAGGGAGCAACTGATCGAGGAATGCCGCTACTTCCCCGCCCCGTACGTCCTGGACGCCAACGAGATGGCTCCTGAAGGGATGCGGAGCCTGGAAGAGACGCTCCGGGACACTTACAACATTGAAATCATAGACGCTCCGATCGTGGACATCTCCTCGACCGAGATAAGGAATGGCATCGCCGAGGGCAAGGACATGTCCGATTGGTTGATGTAGGAATATTCAAAAGAAGGAAAACAATGGCTAAGACGGTAAGGAAGAATTTCCCTGTTCAGGGAATGGGCTGCGCCGCATGCGTGGCAAGGGTACAGAATACAATCAGCGGGATGGGAGGAGTTTCCCAATGCAATGTTTCACTGGCTTCGAACTCGGCCCAGGTGGACTACGATCCTTCCGTGGTGACTGCGGCTGACATCAAGAAAGCCGTCCAGGACGCAGGCTACGACCTGATCGTGGTCGATGGAGACGACGCGGACGACGAGGCCGACTCGGAAGCGGAACGGTTGCAGGAGGACTATCTGCGATCCATAAGGAAGGACGCAAGGCTCGCTGTAATCCTGGCCCTCCTCGTGATGCTGCTAGGAATGGGATTCAGCGATTTCCCGGGCAAGGGGTTCGTCCTCTGGGCCCTGGCCACTCCTGCCGTGTTCTGGTGCGGGAGAAGGTTCTTTTCGGTGGCTTGGAAGCAGGCCCGTCACGGCAGCGCCAACATGGACACCCTCGTGGCTCTTTCCACGCTGATATCCTACCTTTTCAGCGTATTCAACCTGTTGTTTCCGAAGGTCTGGACTGCCAGGGGACTGACACCACATCTGTATTTCGAATCGGCGACGATGATAGTGGCCTTCATCCTGATCGGCCGGGTGCTCGAAGAGAAGGCGAAACATCGCACGACTTCCGCAATCAGGGATCTGGCCGGACTGCAGCCAAAGTCTGTGAATCTCGGAGTCGGGGACACTTACAAGGTGCGTCCCGGGGAAAGGATTCCGGCGGACGGAGTGGTCATCGGTGGAGAATCATTCGTGGATGAATCAATGCTCACCGGTGAGCCGGTGGCGAACAGGAAGGCTGCCGGGGACAAGGTATTCGCAGGCACGATGAACCAGAAAGGTTCATTCGAGATGCAGGCAGAGAAGGTCGGCAAAGACACCATGCTCTCATCCATCATACGGATGGTGCGGGACGCCCAGGGCAGCAAGGCCAGGATCCAGCAGACCGTGGACAAGGTCGCTGCCGTGTTCGTGCCAGTAATCATAGGAATATCCATTCTCACCCTCATCTGTTGGGTCATATTCGCCCATCAGGACGGGTTCACCATGGGCCTTCTGGCTATGGTTACGGTGCTTGTGATCGCCTGCCCTTGCTCGCTGGGACTGGCTACGCCTACGGCGCTTACTGCGGGAATCGGGAACGGGGCCAAGAATGGAATCCTGATAAAGGATGCCGATTCCCTGCAGATTGCCAAAGACATCGATGCAGTGGTCCTGGACAAGACCGGAACCATAACGAAGGAACTTTCCGGAGATTTCGTACCTACAGCCCAGGATGACTTCGTGGACGAGGTCAAGGAGACTTCGGCCGAGGCTGTCGCCGAGCTCAAGGATATGGGGCTGGAGGTCTGGATGCTCTCCGGAGACAATCCGGAAAGGGCCGGCAAGGTCGCTGCCAAGGTCGGAATAGGAAATGTGATCAGCGGAGTCCTTCCGGACAGCAAGCACGAGCATATAAAGAACCTCCAGGCGAAGGGCCTGAAGGTTGCCATGGTGGGTGACGGGATCAATGACAGTCCTGCCCTTGCGCTTGCGGACCTGAGCATCGCCATGGGTAACGGTACCGACGTGGCGATGGATGCCGCTATGGTGACGATCGTCACCTCGGATTTAAAAAAGATTCCCCAGTTGATCCGGCTTTCGAGGAAAACCTCACGGATCATAAAGGAGAATCTTTTCTGGGCTTTTTTCTATAACCTGCTCGCAGTGCCCGTGGCCGCCGGGGTTCTCTACCCTGTCAACGGATTCCTGCTGAATCCTATGATCGCAGCGGCCTGCATGGCCTTGAGTTCGGTCTGCGTAGTGACCAACTCACTGCGCCTGAGCCGCTAGGGGCTTACTGCTCGTCAGGTCCCTGGTCCTGCGGACCCTGCGGGTCTCCCTGAGGGCCGTTGCCGTAAGGGTTCTGAGGTCCCTGCTGGCCGGCACCCTGCTGAGCCTGGTACATCTTCTCGAATGCCTTGTTGACAGCAGCGGAATAAGTCTCTATTCCGGACATATCCTGGTTCTTGACAGCCTCCTTGAGGGAAGCAACGCTTGATTCAACTTCAGACTTGACGTCTGCAGGCACCTTGTCGGCGTTGTCCTTAAGGAACTTCTCGGCCTGGAAGCAGAGAGCGTCGGCATTGTTGATCTTGTCAATCCTTTCCTTGGCTTCCTTGTCGGCAGCCTCGTTGGCCTTGGCCTCGTCACGCATCCTCTGGATCTCCGAATCGGAAAGACCTGAAGAAGCCTCGATCCTGATGTTCTGCTCCTTGCCGGTAGCCTTGTCCTTCGCGGACACGTTCAGGATACCGTTGGCGTCGATGTCGAAGGTAACTTCGATCTGAGGTATTCCCCTAGGTGCCGGAGCGATTCCGTCCAGGTGGAAGAGTCCGAGTTCCTTGTTGTCCTTCGCCATAGGGCGCTCACCCTGGAGCACGTGGATCTCGACTGAAGGCTGGTTGTCAGCCGCGGTGGAGAAGACCTGGCTCTTGTGGGTAGGGATGGTGGTGTTGGCATCGATGAGCTTGGTCATCACGCCGCCCAGGGTCTCGATACCGAGAGACAGAGGGGTGACATCCAGAAGGAGGACATCCTTCACGTCACCTGCGAGCACACCGCCTTGGATGGAAGCGCCGATAGCGACGACCTCGTCCGGATTGACGCTCTTGTTAGGTTCCTTGCCGAAGAATTCCTTGACAAGCTGCTGGACCTTAGGAATACGGGTCGAGCCTCCTACGAGAAGGACTTCGTCGATGTCGGAAGCCTGGAGTCCTGCGTCCTTGAGGGCGATGCGGCAAGGATCGATGGACCTCTGGAAGAGGTTGTCGCAGAGCTGCTCGAACTTGGCCCTGGTGAGGGTCTTGACGAGATGCTTAGGAATACCGTCCACAGGCATGATGTAAGGGAGGTTGATCTCCGTGGAGGTCTGGTTGGAGAGTTCGATCTTAGCCTTCTCTGCAGCTTCCTTCAGTCTCTGGAGAGCCATAGGGTCCTTCTTGAGGTCGATTCCTCCGTTCTCGGCAGCGAATTCGGCTGCGAGCCAGTTAATGATCTCCTGGTCGAAATCGTCACCACCGAGGTGTGTGTCACCGTTGGTGGACTTAACTTCGAAGACTCCGCCTCCGAGTTCGAGGATGGAGATATCGAAGGTACCGCCTCCGAGGTCATAGACTGCCACCTTCATGTCCTTGTTCTTCTTGTCAAGGCC
>JBGVAE010000155.1:0-38607 GCA_045224215.1 Candidatus Cryptobacteroides sp.
GTGTCGAACTCTTTCTGATAAGCGATACCGACTCCGCTTCGCTGGGTGTTGTCCAGGTAGTTCGTATAGTCATCGGCGGAATGGGAGAACAGATTCAGGCGCAGCTGTCCCGGTTTGTCGAGTTTGATCTCGATGTCTATGTCACCCACGACATCTCCCTCAGTGGAGTTCCCGTACTCCCTGTTGCCGACATTTCCATTGACCACGACCCTGTTGTTGAAAAGCTGGGTCGAAACAGCCACATCGAATATGTTCGTGCCGCTTTCGCTGGACTGGTAAGATAGGCCGAAGTCCAGCGGTATCTCCAGCTTCTGGAGGATGTTGTTCAGCTGGCCTGCCATTATTTCGGCTACGTTGGAATACAATGTGCTGGAATTGTTTACGACTCCGGATTCCTCATCCGGCATGAAACTGCCCGAAATGAGAAGGGAAAGGAATTGTTTCTGTACCTTGTCCTCCGTGTTGAGGGCGCTTTCAACCTTTGATTTAGTCGTAGGGTCCAGGTCCGGGACATCGATGGAGAAGGTGAGCTGAGGCTCCCTGATCTTTCCGCTTATGCCGATTCCGCAGTTGACCGTCCTCCTAGCAGCTATGGACGTGGTGTCAGCAATCAGGGTGGCTACGGAAGCCTTCGTAGTATAGACTCCCTCAATGCCAAGGTCGCTGTCCATAACGTCTCCGTTGAACCTGATGGAACTGCCATCGGAAATCTTGAAGTCCCTCTTGGCAATGTCCATCGCGTTGAAATGGAAGTTTCCGGAGTTGAGGGTGTAGTCGCCGTTGATGTTGAACAAGTTGCTGGATGGGCGGACTTCTATTTCGAGATTACCCTGTCCGTGTCCGCTCAGGACATTGCCGGCGGACCTGTCGATTTCGAGATAGGCCTCGGTCCCCGGGGTGCAGTTGACCCGGAGTCTCAGGCCGAAGTCGCTTTCCTTCTTGTTCTCGGTCACTATCCTGTTCATCATTACGTCGTACGGGTCGACGAACACCTCTTTCTGGTCTTCCTTGAAGGTAAGAAGGTCATACTGGCCGGCGTTGGAAGCATTGTCTATAGGAATATGGATCTCTCCGTTCTTCGAAGTGCGTACATCCACGTCGAGCTGAACTGCATTGAACGGCCCCTTTATCTTGACATCTCCGGAAGCGAACAAATTCCCGTAGAAAGCTTCACCCTGCTCGGCCTTCATGTCTATAGCCTCCATCCGGGACATCCTGATCCTGGTATCGAGCTTGAAATCCTTGAGATGGTCGAACTTGATTCCTCCGTTCACGGTACCGGTTCCTTCGTAGCGGTCCTTGATCGCTATGTTGTCGAAATGGACCCCGTCGTCAGCGATATGGAACGGTCCGTTGAGGTAATACGGAACATTGGTATAAGCAACCTTGAGCAGGAGATCGTCGAAGCGGGTCCCTTCGCTGGAGATATGGAGATCGTCCTTGGATCCTCGGACTCTCACTTTACCGTTGATGTCTCCACCTACTTCGCTGAACACCGAAGTCAGTACAGGAGCGGCATAACCTGCATCGAAGCCGTCCAGGTTGCATGTGAGATCCATCGAACCGTCCTTCGTGTCGTAGTCCCCGGCCAGGTCGAGTGTCTTTACTCCATTTATGTCGTTGTTGGCAAGGATGTGGATGTTCCCTGAATCATCCAGTGTACTGGCAAGATTGAGGATGCCCACGTCCAGACCGGCCATCTTCGTGGAGTCGCAGCGGATGTTGAGGAGCAGTCCGGAATTGCCGTCCCAAGGTGAAATCACCGTGGCATGTCCCGAAGCCAGTCCGCTGATGCCAAGGTCATTACCTAAGAACTGGTCGGCGATGCTTATGTCGAATTTGTCAAGATCGACCGAAAGTGTATCGCTCCTGGTCGGTGAATATCCGCCGTCCACCTTTATGGACTGATTTCCGCATGAGGCTACCAGATTGCCGATGCTGATGTCCTTGCCAACCAGGTCTATGCTTGAAGGGGATATCTTCCAGTTGTCTCCGTTGTAACAAATATTAGACGGCAGGGTCTTGCCCCTGATGACAAGTTCTCCACTCGCTGTCTTGTCAAGCTCTCCGGACAAGAACAACTCGCCCTTGTCTCCTGCTTCCGTCTGATTGTCGTATGTAATACCGATGCCAAGGTTGTTGTCCCTGGCGTGGATCGAGATATTGTCGTTCTTGAGAGACAGCCCGGCTGCGGAGATTTCCGAACCTGTGGCAGTGCCGTTCAGCCCACCTTCCTTGTTGTCGAGCTTGAGGTACAAATCCTTAAGGTAGTTCTTCCCCATGGCTATCCTCGGAGATTTGACGGAGGCATTCATCAATCCATCGCCATTGACCTCCAGGCGCACCTTGGTGCTGTCTGCTATATACATGCCCGGCAGAACGTAGGACAGGATGTCATTCGCATCGTGGATGTCGAGGTTGACTTTATATTCCCCGCCGTCCCAGGAGGACACTCCCTCCCTGGCCAGCACAGGAAGCGATTCCTTGAGTGCAAGATCCTTCAGGTCACCGATAAGGTCGGAAACAGGCCTGGTACCGTTGAAGGTGCCGTCTGCGAAATCGGAATCCAGTACGATACTGTGCTTTCCGCCGATGTCGTGGGCTTTGATGCTGATGTCCCCGACATCATAGACTCCCTTGTCGTTTTCGAGACTCATGCCGCTGACATCGAAGTTTCCTGTCACCTCACCTGAACGTCCGTCTTTCGCGTAGTCGGCGTTGATTTCTCCTGAAACCTTGGAGATGCCGCCTCTCTTGTCTAGTTTGAGGGCTTCCAGGTCGGCGTATGCGACATTGGCGTAGAACTTATACCGTTCATCATCGCCCTTTCCCGGAATTGATGCTTTGCCCTGGAAAATGAAATTGAGGTTGGGGTCGCTGCAGACCACCCTACCGTCGAAATCCTTGCCTGAATATGTACCGGCAGCCCTGATGTTGGAGTAGTCGTAACCAAGGGCGTTCAACTTGTCAATGACTAGCGTATCTATCCGTACATCGTTCGTTCCGTTTCCAAGTGTTGCATTCACTGCACCTCGGAGGGTCACTTCGCCGACTTGCTTTATCCCTGCAAACTTCCCTATATTCAGTTTCGTGGTGGCGATGTTGCCTTTGATGCTCATCGGAGAATCCTTGGCAACGAGATTGCTGACCTTCATGTTGGTCTCGGCATTCCCGATGGATGAAGTGCTGACCTTTCCAGTGAAATCAAGGTCGTTCATGGCTCCCTTGCACTTCCCGTCGAAGTAAATCCTTTCTCCTTTGGCGAACTTGCCGAGATCGATCTTTGATCCCGGAGCTAAGTTGTGGATCAACTGCCCGAGACCATCGGTAGTGAAACTCAAGCCGTCAAGGTTCATATCCATGCTCATCTCTTCGACTATCGGAAGGCCGGTAACCGTTCCTTCCACAGACCCCTTGACCCCGCTTGAGGCTTCCTCGAAGTCAAGCCTGTTCACGGCGAGGTCGCTGACGGTGCCGTCAATGTCCGCATTGGAGATATTCAGTACCACACTCTTGTCCTTGAGGGCGGGAGCGAAGTACGAGAGACTCTTGGAATCGAGTTTGCTGTTCTTTATGTTGCCGGTCATCCGGACTTCTTCCAGATAGTTGGAGAAAGAATCGACACTGTCGAAGGTCATGCTGTATTCAGGCATGTGGATCCTGGACATTCCGTCATTGAGGTGCAGGTCCTGGATGGTCACACGGCCTCCTCCTACCCTTGTCTTGCCGGTGAGGTTCACTATCTGGTAGCCGCTCTTCTCCCTTGCGGAGAGTTTCTCCACCGAACCCTTCACATATCCATTGGAAAGGCTCACCCCTCTGGCGTTGAGTTTGTCCACGGTGACATCCAGATCCTTCCAATCTATCCCGTAGTCTTGGGAATGTTCCCCTTCCTTGAGATTGATCATCCTGAACCGGAAATCCTCCACCTCCACTTTCTTGGCATCGAAGATATTGCCCATTTCTTTCTTCTCACTCTCGTCATTCTTTCCGCTGTTCAAGAACCTGGCGATATTCGAATCGTTCTCATCGATAACCAACGTGAACGCCCCGTCGCTGACATTTATCCTCTTGATATGTATTCCTTCTTTCTTGAGGAGGCCTTTGAGAGAGAATGTGGCCGTGATGGACTTTGCCTTGGCGATGGTGTCCAGCCGTTCTCCGTCCGAAAGAGTCGCAGGGTTGTCGTCAAGCATAGCTACATCCTTGAGGACCAGGGCGTTGAAAGGCTTGAAATGGACCTTGGAAAATTCTATCCTGCCGTTGAACTTTTCTTCGAGTAAAGCGACGGCTTTCTTTGCGACGAAGGTCTGGACTCCAGGGGTCTGAATCAAGAGCCAGACGGCCAACAGCAGGAGTGCTATCACCATCAGGACTATCCCAAATATCTTCAGTGCCTTCTTCACAATCTACAAATATACCAATTAAATTGATTATCTTTGCAAATCAATCTTTGAATATAATGGCGGATTACATCCTTGGAATCGAATCCAGTTGTGATGACACTTCGGCGGCCGTGATAAGGGACGGCTACCTGCTGTCCAATGTCATAGCCAGCCAGCAGGTCCACAAGGATTTCGGAGGCGTTGTGCCCGAACTGGCATCCAGGGCACATGAACAGAACATCGTACCGGTCGTGAGCCAAGCTCTCGGCAAAGCCGGGATAATACCCACTGATCTGACCGCCATAGCCTTCACACGCGGTCCGGGACTGCTCGGATCCCTCCTGGTGGGCACTTCTTTCGCAAAGGCCTTGGGAATAGCCCTTGACATACCGATCATCATGGTCAACCATCTCCAGGGGCATATCCTGGCCGGTTTCGTCAAGGAAGAAGGCAAGGAAAACCGCCAGCCGTCATTCCCATACCTTTGTCTGCTTGTGTCGGGAGGCAATTCCCAGATTGTAAAAGTCAACGGCCCTTTGGATTTCGAAATCCTGGGCCAGACCATAGACGACGCAGTCGGCGAGGCTTTTGACAAATGTTCGAAGATGATGGGTCTCGGCTATCCGGGAGGCCCTGTGATCGACCGGCTGGCAAAGCAAGGCGACCCTGAAAGATTCAAGTTCGCGAAACCTCAGATCCCGGGCCTGGACTACAGTTTCTCCGGAGTCAAGACATCCTTGCTTTATTTCGTCAGGGATGAGATGGCCAAGGATCCGGGATTCCTTGAAAAGAACAAGGAAGACATCTGCGCCAGCTTCCAGAAGACTTTGATCGACATCCTGATGAGCAAATTGATCAAGGCTGCGAAGCAGACGGGAATAAAGGACATTGCGATCGGCGGCGGAGTCTCGGCGAACAGCGGACTGCGCAGCCGTGTGGAGGCTGAAGGAAAGAAGAGGGGATGGAACACATTCCTCCCGGAATTCAAGTTCACTACGGACAATGCCGCCATGATTGCCGTTGCGGGATGGTTCCGGTATCTGGCAGGGGAGAGGACCTCGCTTGACGTAGCTCCGGTGTCCAGGATTGCGGACTATTAGTGGAAATATTTGGAAACCAGCGTATAAGATACAATATGATTGAATTTGAGATGACCGGCAGGGTCGGCCGTGACCTGAGACCGGATGATGTGAGGGTCGTAGCTGCAAAGTCACTTAATCTCCGCGGCAACGCGGTCATCAACGTTATCGACCCGACCAAGTCCTACCAGCCTACCTTCCCGAACGCTGCGGCTACGTGTGTGATAGCCCGTCGCTCCATCGATGCCAGGAATGATGTTGTCTACAGGTACAAGATAGAAGCCTACAACCATCGCTTCGAATCGTATGTTCCGTACGAACTTCCTGAATACAAGGACGTCACGGATGCTGAACCGGTAATAATCGTAGGCGCCGGACCGGCCGGGATGTTCGCGGCCCTGAAACTCCTTACTCTCGGACTCAAGCCTGTCATACTCGAACGTGGAAAGAACGTCCATGACCGTAAGTTCGACATGGCCAAGCTTTCCCGGGAAGGCGTCCTGGATCCGGACTCCAATTACTGTTACGGAGAGGGCGGTGCAGGTGCCTTCTCGGACGGTAAACTGTACACCAGGTCTTCCAAGCGGGGCGACATCCGCGAAGTGCTTTACCAGCTGGTGAATTTCGGCGCCAATCCTCAAATCCTCATAGATGCCCGCCCTCACATCGGCACCGACCGCCTTCCGAAGGTAGTGGCTAATATCAGGGAGTGCATCGTTTCCAAAGGTGGAGAATATCATTTCGGCACCAGGGTCGTCGGCCTGAAACGCAAGGCTGACGGTGAGATTGAAGTAAAAGCCCTGGATTCAGAGAATCCGACCAAGGCTGGCAAGCCTTCCACGAAGAAATATTCAGCAAGGAAGGTGATTCTCGCTGCAGGACATTCAGCTGCTGATGTCTACAAGATGCTCCAGGAATGCGACTGTCCTCTCGAACCTAAGGGATTCGCCATGGGTGTACGTGTGGAGCATAGGCAGGCTCTGATCAACGAAGCCCGCTACCATGGCCAGTGGGAGCCGGATATGCCTGCTGCGGAATATTCCTTCACCGAGCAAGTCGATGAAAGGGGAGTCTTCTCATTCTGCATGTGCCCCGGAGGAGTCTTGGTCCCTTCCGCGACAGAGAACAAGACAATCGTGATGAACGGAATGTCGAACTCTGCCCGTAGCGGCAAATTCGCCAATGCCGGAGTCGTCGTCCAGATCGAACCCGATGACGTTCCTGCGGAATATGATGCCGACGGTCCCTTGAAGGGACTTTCCTTCCAGAAAGCCCTGGAGCACAGGATGTGGGAATATGCCCACACACGCTCATCCCATCCGATGGCGGCCCCTGCCCAGAGGATGATAGACTTCTGCAACGGGGTCATCTCTGAAGATCTCCCGGAGACTTCCTACAAGCCGGGCGTGGTTTCTGCCCCTCTGCATCAGTTGCTGCCGCCTTTCATCGCTGAACGGCTTCAGAAAGCCTTCCCGGAAGTGAACAAGCATTCCATCAGGGGGTATTTCACCAATGACGCTCTGCTGGTCGGAGTGGAGTCAAGGACTTCCTCACCTGTACGTGTCCCTCGCAATCCACGGACATACGAGGCAGATTCCTTCCCAGGCCTTCTTCCATGTGGTGAGGGTGCCGGATATTCCGGAGGTATAGTCTCCTCTGCCATCGATGGCATCAATTGTGCTGTTGCAGCTTCGGTTGGAATTGAAGAAACAAACAATGAAGAGTAACAGGTTCCTATTGGCCTTGATGGCTGCGGTCGTCCTTTTCCTGGCTGGCTGCGGCAAGGATGATCCCATTGATGTTCCCGGTGGCGGTTCGGGTGAAAGGAAAGAGGCCGTTGAAGAGAATCCGAAGATCAAGGCTGCAGTCGAGGCCATGGCTTCGGAAGCAGCTACCGCAGCACCGAAGCTTACCGGAATCGAAGTCTGGCAGGAAGGTTACCTCCATTCCGGGGCGTGGTTGAACGGGACTTCGTCGGGGACACGCCATCACGTGTGGTCTGTCACGAAGTCCTTCACCTCGATAGCTGTCGGAATTGCTGTCGGCGAAGGTAAACTCAAGCTTACCGACAAGGTGGCCGAGATCTTCCCCGACGAGGTGGAAGCTGCCCGGAAGTCCATGAAATACAATGGTAAAGCCATGACTGACGACCAGTCGGACAACCTGGATGCCCTGACTGTCAAGGACCTCCTCATGATGGCCAACGGCCACAAGAAGGATTCTTCCACCGAATATGCCCAGAAATACAAGTTCACCCTGGCACTGAATATCAGGAGATACCTGACCTCCGACGGTCTCGATCTGAATGCGATGATGACCGATGTAGGGACCAGCGTCCCGGAGATGTTCTTCGGCTATCCATTCGATGCGGAACCTGGTACCAGGTACTGCTATGATTCCTTCGGGTCGTGCATCCTGGCCGAGATCATCAAGAAGAAGACGGGCGAAGACATCGCCGATTACCTTGGAAGCAGGCTTTTCAAACCACTTGGAATCTCTCCTGCCTGGGACAAGGCAGGGGATGTAAGTGCCGGCGGCTGGGGCCTTCATCTTACAACCGGAGAGATGGTCAGTTTCGGAAAGATGCTGTACTATGGCGGAGAGTGGAACAATGCCCGGATAGTTCCTGCAGATTATGTGAAGGAGGCAACCACTGACAGGATCGCACATGCTTCCCACTCCAGCAAGGATTTCAAGACCACTGGCTATGGATACCAGTTCTGGACCCGCAGCGACGGGAGCATGTTCGAGTGCATGGGCTTGTTCGGCCAGTACATAATCGTCCTGCCTGAAAAGAAAGCGGTAATCGCACTTACCAGTGCCAATTCCATCGATTTCTCTAATGTTTCACTGTCAGACCTGGCCGCTATCATCGAGATGTTCAACGGAGGTGCTACGGAGCAGGGCACCGCAGCACTGACCCTGGCCTGGAAGCACATCGTTCCGGTCCTGTAATACCTCGGGTGTATGGCTGAAGAACAGGCTAAAGAGCAACAGGCGCAGGTACCGATGGCGGAAGAAGGGGTCCATGCCGGCTTTCCTTCTCCTGCCCAGGACTACATGAACTCATTCATCGACCTCAATAAGGAACTTGTACGACATCCGGCGGCGACTTTCTTCGTGCGCGTAGTCGGTGATTCGATGGTCGATGCGGATGTCAGCGAAGGAGATGTGCTGGTGGTTGACAAGTCGATCGAGCCGCAGGATGGAGACATGGCTGTCTGCTTCATTGATGGTGAATTCGCCCTAAAGTTCATCAGTTTCATGGATCCTTCGGAAGGAAGAACGAAGGGGCGCAGAGCCTCAAAGCCCGGTCTGTCCTACGACATCCTTCCTCATAGGAAGGTGTGGCTCCTTCCGGCCAACAGCAAGTACCAGCCTATCGAAGTGACCGAATCCAACGATTTCACGGTCTGGGGTGTCGTGACCTACGTCATCAAGAAGGTGTGTTCGCGCTAGTCGATTGCAATAATTTCTTCGTATCATGCGAAAGGGCTTTCCAGCCGGAACTGGAAGGACGTCCTGTCGTGGTCCTGTCCAACAACGATGGTTGCGTGGTAGCCAGAAGCAATGAGAGCAAGGCTATTGGAATCCCGATGGGGACTCCATTCTTCAAAGTCAAGCATCTGGTTGACGAAGGCAAGCTCGTAGTCAGGTCCTCCAATTACACTCTCTATGGAGATCTGTCGGCACGAGTTATGTCACTCCTGTCGGAAGTGGCTCCGAAACTGGAAGTATATTCCATCGATGAGGCCTTCATGAACATGGACGGGATCGATCCGGCCTCTTTGCCTTCTATCTGCTCGGAATTGATCGTGAAGATACGCCGCTGGACCGGAATTCCCGTAAGCATCGGGATAGCCCAGACCAAGACTTTGGGCAAGGTAGCCAACCACTTCGCCAAGAAGTACAAGGGATATCACGGAGTGTGCGTGATCGACACCCGCGAGAAGATGCTCAAGGCCCTGTCGCTGACTCCGATCGGAGATGTCTGGGGAATCGGATGGCGCGGAGCACCCAAACTGGAGGCCGCCGGCCTCAAGACTGCTTTGGATTTCGTGAACCAGCCTGAAGAATGGGTCCGTTCCCGGATGGGAATCACCGGAGTTAGGACCTGGAACGAACTGCAGGGACGCCGTATGGTGGAAGAGGAAAAGATTGAGAAGCGCAAGTCCATATGCACCTCACGTTCTTTCGCAGACACGATCAACGACTTGGACGAACTGACGCTCCGCGTTTCGGATTTCGCTGGCAAGTGTGCCGAGAAACTTCGCAAGGAGGGAACAGCTGCCGGCAGGGTGGGCGTGTTCATCCAGACTAACCGGTTCCGTAAGGATCTCCAGCAGTATTTCCCGGAGGCCAGCATCCATCTGGAAGTACCTTCCAGTAATTCCAGAGACATTATCGGAACAGCTCTGCAAGCTCTCAGGATGGCATACAAGCCGGGCTATGAATACAAGCGTGCCGGAGTGATCGTCTACGACATCGTAGATGCTTCCGCGATCCAGCCGTCCATGTTCGGATTCGACCTTGCCGAACGCGAGCGGGACGACCGGATCTCAAAGGTAATGGACCAGGTCAACGTCTCAGGCAAGAACGTCCTCAGGCTGGGGACCCAGCGCCCTGGACACTATGCCGACGGGATAAGAAGAGAGTTCTGCTCAAGATTGTTCACTACATCCTGGGCAGAACTCCTGGAAGTCAAATAGGATATCCCTTACTTCAGTTCTTTCTTCCCGAGCATCTGGCGTACGAGCAGAGGCTCGTTGGTTGTGATGCAGTCGACACCAAGGTCGATCATTTTCTGAATGTCCTTTTCCTTGTTCACTGTCCAGCTGTTGACGCTCATCTTGTGATTGCGAGCCTGCTTGAGCCACTCAGGATTCTTATAGAACACTTTGTAATTGTAATCTACTCCGTTGATCCCGAGAGGGGCGAGCTGGTCCGGGCTCATGTCCTTTTCAAGGTACTGCACCGTGAATCCAGGGCAGAGGGCTGCGAGCCTCTCGCACATGTTGAGGCTGAAGGAGATGAATATGACTCTCTTGGGATTGTAAAGCCCATGGTTCTTGATGGCTGCGATGCACTGGTCCACCATGTAATCTTCGTGAGCCTTGTCGATCTGCTTCTTGAGCTCGCAGACCAGGACCGTCTTGGTGTTCTTCTCTCCCTGGGTCAGGTACTCGTCCAGGGTAGGGATCTTCTCTCCGTTCTTGAGGCGGCAGTCCTTGAAATCGGCATAGTCGTGGTCCCAGATACGTACTCCGTCGATATCCGGATCATGATGTACGACCATTACCAGGTCGGAGGTGATATGGACGTCAAACTCGCTGCCCCAGAGTCCGTTCTGCTGTGCAAGTTCCAGAGATTTGATAGAATTTTCGGCGTAACCTGCCTCTTCGCAGTTCCAGTATCCACGGTGAGCAGTGATGGCAATCTTGTTGGAAGTGGAGCAGGATGCTGCAAATACTACGACGGCAGCCGCGGTTGCCGCAAGTTTGATGATTCTTGACATATTCATTGGTCTTTTAATTATTCATGTATTGCAAATATAGTCATATTACTTCTTATTTTATTTAGGAAAATACTTAATAATGCTTAATTTTGTAAGTTTGAACAAAAGAAGAATAATATGGTAAAAGTTAATCTGGGAGGCTGCAGCTCCTTTGTAAACGATGCAGACTGCAAGGAATATCTCGACAAGGCTCTGGATGCCTTCGACGTACTTGATGGTGAGACCGGTGCGGGAAACGATTTCCTGGGATGGAAACATCTGCCTTCCGAAACCCCTGAATCCCTGATCGCAGAATGCGAAGCAGTTCGGGATTCCTGGAAAGCCAAGGGGGTGGACCTTGTGGTCGTCATCGGTATCGGAGGCTCATATCTCGGTGCCCGCTGCGCAATCGAGGCCCTCTCTCATAATTTTGCGAAGCAGCTCGCAGGGAAGAAGGAATTCCCGGAAGTCGTATTCGCCGGTAACAATCTTTCCGAAGAGTACCTGGCTGAGCTCATGGACCTGGTTGCCGAAAGGAACGTGGCTACCGTAGTGATTTCCAAGTCCGGAACCACTACTGAACCTGCCGTCGCCTTCAGGATAGTCAAGGAATATATCGAAAAGACTTACACGGATGCTTCCGAAAGGATTGTAGCCATCACCGATGCCAGGAAGGGAGCCCTCAAGACCCTCTCCACCCAGGAAGGTTACAAGACCTTCGTGGTTCCTGACAATGTGGGTGGCCGTTATTCAGTGCTGACTCCGGTAGGCCTCCTTCCGATAGTCCTCGCCGGTTTCGATGTCCGCGCAATGCTCGCCGGAGCCGCTGAGATGGAAAAGGCCCTGGCAGTGAAGAGTGAGGAGAATCCTGCCGTACAGTATGCTGCGATGCGCAACCTGCTTTATTCCAAGCTCGGAAAGAAGATCGAAGTCCTCGTGTCCTACAATCCTAAGTTCCAGTATCTTGGAGAATGGTGGAAGCAGCTCTACGGAGAGTCCGAGGGCAAGGATCTCAAGGGAATATTCCCGGCATCCGTGAACTTCACCACAGACCTCCACTCGATGGGTCAGTTCATCCAGGACGGAGACAGGGTACTTTTCGAGACCGTCGTGAACATCGAGAAGAGCAACCGCACCGTTGTTATCGGAAGCGATCCTCAGAACCTTGACCAGCTCAATTACCTCGCCGGCAAGAACGTTGAACACTGCAATGCGATGGCCCAGCTTGGAACCAAGCTTGCACACATCGACGGAGGTGTACCTCAGATCGAAGTTTCCATCGAGAAGATCGATGCATTCAACCTCGGCGGCCTGTTCTATTTCTTCGAATATGCCTGCGGAATCAGTGCTTATGTCCTCGGTATCAACCCGTTCAACCAGCCGGGTGTCGAGGCATACAAGAAGAACATGTTCGCCCTTCTTGAGAAGCCTGGATACGAAGAGCAGACAAAGGCCATCAAGGCAAGGATTTAAAAGATGGGTTGCGAGCAGAAATTCAGGGACACCTACAGACGGGAGCCGGAAGGGCTCTCGTTCTGCCCCTACAGGGTCTGCCCGATAGGAGCCCATTCCGACCATCAGCTCGGAAAGATCACTGGTTTCGCAATCGACAAGGGAATCCGTATCGCCTATGCTCCTAAATATAACGGGGTCATTGAGTTGGCTTCGCTCCAGTTCGAGAAAAGGGCCCAGTGGCACATCAGTGCCGTTCCGGAGAACAGGCAGGAAGATTGGGCCGACTATCTCCGCGGAGCTACCGTTGAACTTTCCAGGCTTTTCCCTCTGCGGAACGGCCTCAGCGGAGTCATCGAAGGCTCCCTCCCTATAGGAGGACTGTCATCGTCGGCTGCCGTCATCATAGCCTTCCTCAAGGCACTTTGTTCCGTAAACGGCATCCACCTCAAAGACCAGGAACTCATCTCTGTCGCCCAGGCTGCGGAAAACAACTATGTCGGTGTTTCCTGCGGCAAACTGGACCAGAGCTGTGAAGTCTACTCAAAGAAGGACCATCTCCTTTATCTCGACACCAGGGATGATTCCTATGAACTGATCCCTACGTCTCCTGCGATGAAGCCTTTCGAGATCGCCATATTCTTCAGCGGCGTCGAGAGGACCCTGGCAGGAAGCAAGTTCAATATGCGTGTGGACGAATGCCGCAGCGCTGCCTATGCCTTGAAGGCTTATGCCGGGATGGACTATGGCAAGTTCAAGCAGACCAATCTCAGGGATGTGCCAGTGGAAGTATACCATCGGTTCAAGGACCGCCTCCCGGACAATTGGCGCAAACGTGCCGAACACTGGTACACCGAGTTCGATCGTGTCCAGCGCGGTGCTGAAGCATGGAGGAGGGGAGACATAGAGGAATATGGCAGGCTCAGTTTCGAAAGTGGCCATTCCTCGATCTTCAACTGGGAGACAGGATCTCCGGAACTGAAGAAGATCTACGAGATCATGTGCAAGACCGACGGAGTCTATGGCGGGCGTTTCAGCGGTGCAGGCTTCAAGGGCTGCTGCATGGCCCTCATCGACCCTGCCTACGAGGAGGAAATCTTCCGCAAGGTGGAAAATGAATATCTTGCTGCTTTCCCTGCATTCAAAGGACGTTTCGGCGCCTATGCCTGCCATAGCGCCGATGGCGTGAAAGTCTGATTACCAGTATGAAATGCCTTATACTTGCAGCGGGTTACGCTACCCGTCTGTATCCCCTCACCGAGAATTATCCCAAGCCGCTCCTGGAAGTCGGCGGCAAGACCATCGTAGACTGGCTGGTCGATGACCTGGTTGAAGATGGACGCGTGGACGCCTTCGCGGTGGTGACAAACCACAAGTTCGCCCCTCATTTCGAGAACTGGACTGCCAACAGGTTGATGTATTTCCTCGAACATCAGGATTCGGAAGGAGAAGATGTGCAGATGCCGGGCATTGCAGTCGTGGATGATGGGACGGAGACCAATGAGTCCCGTCTCGGTGCCGTGCGTGATATCCAGTTCGCTCTGGATGAACTTGGTTGGGACGATGACCTGCTTGTGATCGCGGGAGACAATGTCCTGGATTTCAGCCTGTCACGATTCCTGGACTATGCCCAGGAAAAGGGCACGTCCTGTATAATGAGATATTTCGAACAGGATACTGCCCGTCTCAGTAAGAGCGGGATCGTGGAAATCGATGGCGATGGACTCATCCTCGGAATGGAAGAGAAACCGGCCGTGCCGAAATCCAACTGGTGCTGCCCTCCATTCTATTTCTACGTCAAGGAAGATGCTCGTAGGTTCTCCGAGGGTATCGCTGCCGGATGCGGAACGGATGCTCCAGGCAGTTTCGTGGCATGGCTGTCGTGCCAGACCAGGGTCCACGCCATGGAGATGCCGGGCAAGCGCTTCGACATCGGCAATCTGGAGAGCTACCGCAACGTCTGCGGCAACTATCGCGGAATCATCGAATAATCGAAGGTATAGAAGTCTGCGTGTTTGCCGGATTGTCCAGTGGCATAAAGACCGAGGACGATTCCGGTGAATCCGGACGCTGTCTCGCTGCTTAGGTAGCGTGTGTTCATCTGGCACAGGCGCTTGTATTCAAGACCGTCGGTGGAGAAAGAGAACACGTAGTTATATTCGTTACCTTCTACCTTCAGCCAGACCTTCCCGCTTCCGATCCCTTCTTTGGCTTTTATCAGGTGTGTCATTTCCCCAAGGCGGTAGCGCACCTTCACGACCCCGTCTTCAATGAATATGTCGTAGTGGGATCCGACATCCATGAAGACTGTCAGCCCTGCTTCGGCTCCGGCTTCTGCGGTGAGTGAGGTGATGGCCGAAAAGAAGATATCCTCCTGCCTGCGCCCTGTGAAAGTAGGGGAGACGTGAGTCTCGTCAAGGTCTTTCCCATTGGATGTAAGTCGCATGGACGTTCCTGTGAATGAGTAGTTCTCCATGAATGGATTGCGGAGATATATCCATTCATCCCCAGTCCTGTCCTTGCTGAAATCCATGTGGGAAGGAGCCTTTCTGCATTCAACTTGCGGAAGGGTCGGGACATCCATCCTTAGCTGCAGTTCTCCGTTACCGTTCACCACAGGCCAGCCATCCTTGTCCCATTCGACAGGTGCCATGAAGGTCTCTCGTCCGAGGAGGTGATGGTCTGCTCCCTGCCTTCTGAATCCCAGGCATGCCATCCACCATGAACCGTCAGCGGCCTGGACGAAATCTCCGTGGCCGAGACCCTGGATCTGGCTTCCCTGGGTGCTCATCTTGCAATGGGTAAGGATCGGATTGCCAGGATTCCCTTCGTACGGACCGTCGATGTTCCGGCTCCTTGCTATGGTAATCATGTGGGCATATTCAGTCCCACCTTCGGCTATCAGGAGGTAGTACCAACCATCCTTGAAATATAGGTGCGGACCTTCCGGATAACGGCCTCCTGTGCCCCTCCATATCTCTTTCTCCTTGCTGAGTTTCTTCCCGGTCATGGGGTCGATCTCGAAAAGCATGATCCTGCTGTCGGCAGTGCCTGTGTACCAGCACTTTCCGTCGTGGAAGAAAAGAGAGGGGTCGATTCCTCCCATATCCACCCAGGCGGGATCTGACCATTCTCCGGCCGGATCGGTTGAGTGGACTATGAAGTTCCCCTTCCCGCTGCAGTTGGTGGTGATCATGTAGAACATTCCCTCGTGGTAGCGGATCGTCGGAGCATATATTCCTCTCCAGGAGAGGGCATCGTCAAGCTCGAGCTGGGAGCGCCTTGTGAGTACGTGACCGATCTGTTCCCAGTTCACAAGGTCTTTGCTGTGATAGATCGGAACTCCCGGGAAATACTGGAAAGAGCTGTTCACCAGATAGTAATCGTCCCCGACTGCGCAGATGCTCGGATCCGGGTGGAAACCTTTGATGACGGGATTGTCATAGCCCTTTCCGGGACTTGAAGCCAGCGAAAAGGCCAGCAGGAAAGCAAGGATCGTTCTCATAATTGCAAATATACAAAATTGATTATATTTGTACGTTTGCATCATTATTCGAAATATATGGATCCAAGAGTAGAAAGGATATACAAGGCTGCCGATTTCATCAAGGAAATCCTTGAGCCTGAAGGGCTGATGCCGAAGGTTGGGATTGTCCTCGGAAGCGGTCTTGGAAAGCTGACTGACAAGATAGAGAACCAGGTCGCCATCCCTTACAAGAGCATCCCGGGATTCCCGGTTTCCACGGCCATCGGCCACAAGGGAAATTTCATTGCCGGCAAGCTTTCCGGCAAGCCGGTGATCGCCATGCAAGGCCGTTTCCATTATTATGAAGGTTATGATCCAGAGACGGTCACTCTCCCTATAAGGGTGCTTAAAGTCCTTGGAATAGACTATCTGTTTGTCTCCAACGCAGCCGGGGGAGTCAATCCTTCTTTCCGCACCGGGGACTTGATGATAATCTCCGACCATATCAACCAGATCCCTAATCCGCTTATCGGACCGAACATGGAAGAATTCGGGCCGAGGTTCCCTGACATGACCAGACCTTACGATCCTGAGATCGTCGCCCTTGCGGAGGAACTTGGCAAGGAGATGGAGATTCCGCTCCGGAAGGGAGTGTATTTTGCCTGCACCGGTCCTACCTACGAGACTCCGCACGAGTACAAGTACATGCGTATCGTTGGCGCAGATGCCGTGGGCATGTCGACGACTCCGGAAGTCATCGTGGCCAGACATTCGGATATTCCTGTATTCGGCATGTCCGTCATTACCGACGTCGCCCACGAGGGTGACGATGATTACGTCACTGACGGCGAGGAGATCGTCAAGCAGGCTGATGCCGCTGCCGACAAGATGACAGCCCTCTTCGCGGCCATTATCGGAAAACTCAAGTAATCAGCCAATCGGATATTCCTGATTAAAGCTGTGCCTTGACAGCTTTGACGGCGCATTTCTGGCAAAGCTTCGCGTCTTTGGCAGTGATGGAATGTTCCGTGTCGATCAAAGTGCAAGGATTCCCCTTGACTGACTTGCCAAGTGTAGGCTTTATGAGTGTCTCGAACCAGGTGCAGGCTGCGAGGTAGCGTCCGTACTGGCGTGACAGGTGGAATCCGTCCCTCGTAAGGTCATAGACCTTGCAGTCTGCCGGAACTTTGCCTTTGTTGTTGAGGCGGGTCCCACGGGCCAGCTGCACGGCCTCTCCGCAAGGAATTACCACAGGAATGTCGAAATCCTTCCTGAGCTTGGCGACGCAGCTCAGGATTTCATCGTACATCTGGTTCTGGTCCTTGTTGTAATCCTTGAACTGGTGATGCGTGGAATTGGTAGCATAGGCCCAGGTCTCGTGCCATACGATGCTTGCATTGGGATTTGAGACTTCCTTGCGGACGATCTCGATCAATTTCGGCAGCCAAGGGATGAAGGAGTCATATTTCCCGGAGAAGCCGGAAGCTTGCTGCATGGTCACGATGTCCCACGGCTCGTCCTTCAGGCCGTCAAGAATGGTAGCATTCTTCGAGACTGTCACCCAGGCATTCTTGGTTGACTTGTAATAGACATAGTCCTTGGCTCCGGTCTCATATCCGTTGCAATGTCTCTGCAGTGTGCAGCCACCGATGTACAGGCGGGCGATGATCACGTTGTGGATTCCGACTGCTTCCAGCAGGTTAGGGAGGTATTCGGTGCCGTCATCGGAGAAACTGTTCCCGATTGCGAGGATCCTCAGTGTGTCAGGGTTTGAAGGAAGCGGGTGGTTAGGGAAACGGTTCTGCGCCTGGAGCCCAACGAGCATCAGGACTGAAATTGCAAAGCAAAGGATTCTTTTCATGATAGAATGTCTAAAGATTACACGAATATAAGAATATTTGTGGCTATCTCCGATATTTATTTAGCTTTTTGAGGGGTAGGATAGCAGCGAAATAGGACATTTTGGCAGGCTTAAGTGACAAATAGTCAGCAAGTTATGACATTTTGTCGCTTTTCTGCAGCCAAACTGGCAATGGCCCGCGGATTGCCTTATCATAAAGCGTCCGCCTCAGTGGCGGGGATGACAATAAAGAGTTAAATTAAAAATAGGAGGTTTTATCATGTTACCAGTATCTAAAAAATATTGTCAGGATTGGATGCCTGGATTTTTCAATGATTTCTTCAACGATGAGTGGATGGAGAGGCCGAAGCATTCCATCCCGGCTATCAATGTGATCGAGAACGAGCACGGCTTCGATCTTGAGTTGGCTGCTCCGGGAATGACCAAGGATGATTTCAAGGTGAGCCTTGATGAAGAGGGCGACCTCGTGATCAACATGGAGAAGAAGGAGGAGAAGAAGGAAGAGAACAAGGAGAACAAGGAAGAGAAGCACCATGGCCGTTATCTTAGAAGGGAATTCTCTTACGCAAAGTTCCAGCAGACTTTCGTCCTTCCGGAAGAGGCTGACAAGGAAAACATTACCGCAAGTGTGGAGAATGGTGTCCTGAAGGTGAATATCCCGAAGGTCGAGGTGAAGGAGATTCCTCAGTCAAAGAAGATGATTGAAATTAAATAAAAAAAATTTGCAAGCCAATCAAAAATGACTATCTTTGCATCCGCGTTTGACCAAAGCGCGGATGCATTTCAAACTTTGGTGCGGTAGTTCAGCTTGGTTAGAATGCCGGCCTGTCACGCCGGAGGTCGAGGGTTCGAGCCCCTTCCGCACCGCAGAAAAGAGTTTCAGCCTTTTGGCTGGAACTTTTTTCTTTGTAGTATTATGTCAGAACCCTCGACCTCCGTCCCCCGAGGGGAAGCCGCCACAGGCGGCAGGGGGTAACGTAAAAGGTCGCATGCGGCGCAGCCGCGGGTTCGAGCCCCTTCCGCACCGCAGAAAAGAGTTTCAGCCTTTTGGCTGGAACTCTTTTCTTTGTAGTATTATGTCAGAACCCTCGACCTCCGTCCCCCGTCTTTTTTTGTTTGCTAATGTAAATCAAAATAGTGAAATTTGCATTTCCGAACATTTCCGATGGCAGAGAAAGGCAATATCATAATCAAAGGTGCGAAAGTCAACAATCTGAAGGATATCACCGTAGAGATCCCAAGAGGCAAGTTGGTCGTGATCACCGGTGTCTCCGGTTCCGGTAAATCCTCCCTGGCTTTCGACACCTTGTTCGCCGAAGGCCAAAGGCGTTTCGCCGAAAGTCTCAGTTCATATGCCCGCCAGTTCCTGGGAAGGATGAGCAAGCCTGATGTGGAGTCCATAGAAGGCATACCGCCTGCTATAGCCATCGAGCAGAAAGTCAACACCAGGAATCCCCGCTCGACCGTCGCTACGACTACGGAAATATATGATTATCTGAGGATTATCTTTGCCAGGATAGGACGTACCTTTTCTCCGGTCAGCGGAATGGAAGTCAAATGCCATTCCGTTAACGACGTCATGGACAGCATCCTGTCCGGAGGGACCCCTACGATATTCATACTTGCAGACATCGGTTGGGACGAGAGGGATGACAAGGTTGAACTGATGCTTCGCCTCAAGGAAGAAGGTTACTCCAGGTTCTACGGCGAAGGCGGGATGGTCAGGATCGAGGAGATCATGAAACTGGCCGATGGTGGGGAATATCCGGAAGGCTTGCTCCTGCTCGTGGACCGTCTGAAGGTTCCTGCACGCGAGGACTGCCCGGAAGAAGAGTGGGAAGACCTTCAGACCAGGCTCCGCAATTCGGTGGATACTGCTTTCCGTGAAGGCAAAGGCAGCATGGTACTGCTCAAGGACGGAGCCAGGGAGGTTTTCTCCAACAGGTTTGAAATGGACGGAATCACCTTCCGAGAGCCAGATGAATATCTGTTCTCGTTCAACAGTCCTCTGGGCGCCTGTCCCGAATGCGGAGGCTTGGGCAAGATAATAGGAGTGAGCGAGGACCTGGTGGTACCGGACAAGTCTCTGAGTATCTATGACGGAGCCATCGCTTGCTGGAGAGGAGAGAAGATGGGCTGGTTCAAGGACCATCTAGTGAGAGTGGCCGAACGCTATGGGATCCGGATATTCGAACCATACTGCAATCTTACGGAGGAAGAAAAGACGACCATTTGGGACGGCCACAGCGTGGAAGGGGATGAAGATTCCATAATAGGAATAAACGAGTTCTTCAAATGGGTTGAGGCCAACCGCTACAAGATCCAGTATAAATATATGCTCAGCCGGTTCTCCGGACGTACCGCCTGCCATGCCTGCCATGGCACCAGGCTTCGGAAAGAGGCTCTGTATGTCAGGATAGGTGGCAAGAATATCGCCGAACTGCTGGATATGGATGTTGACCGTCTTCTGGAGTTCTTCAGCGGTCTCGAACTGTCCCCTTATGAAAGAACGATCGCCGGCAAGGCCATCGAAGAGATTGTTTCCAGGCTGAAATACATCCAGGACGTCGGTCTTTCCTATCTGACCCTGAGCCGTACCTGCAATACCCTTTCGGGTGGAGAAAGCCAGAGAATAAACCTTGTGACCGCCCTTGGCAGTTCCCTTGTAGGATCCATGTACATCCTTGACGAACCGAGCATAGGACTTCATCCTCGTGACACTGACAGGCTGATATCGGTCCTCAAGGCTCTCAGGGACATAGGTAATACAGTTGTCGTCGTTGAGCACGACGAGGAGATCATCCGGGCAGCGGACATGCTCATAGACATGGGGCCGAAGGCTGGAATCGATGGTGGCGAAATCGTGTTCCAGGGGAGTCTTGAACCGAATATGCCTAAGTTGGAGTCTTCACTGACACTTCAGTACCTGAGCGGGGAAAGGAAGCGTTACGAGCGCCGGAAACGCTCGTGGACATATTCCATCACAGTCGAGGGAGCCATGGAGCATAATCTCAAGGACGTAGATGTGAAATTTCCGCTCGGGGTGCTTACGGCTGTGTCGGGAGTGAGCGGTTCCGGGAAATCGTCCCTTGTCGGAGACATCCTCTATCCTGCCCTTTACCGGCGGATCAACCAGACAGGAAACCTCCCGGGAGTCTTCCGTAAGCTGTCCGGCAACCTGGACAGGATCACTCGGGTGGAATATGTGGACCAGAATCCGATCGGAAAGAGTTCCCGTTCCAATGCGGTAACCTATCTGAAAGTATATGATGATATCCGCAAGCTCCTTGCGGACCAGCAGTATGCCAAGATCAACGGCTACACCCCTTCTTTCTTCTCTTTCAACCAGGATGGCGGAAGGTGCCCTGAATGCCAGGGAGACGGATTCGTAAGGATTCCCATGCAATTCATGGCCGACGTGACGATGGTCTGCGAAGCCTGCGGCGGCAAGCGCTTCAAGCCGGACATCCTCGAAGTGCGTTACAAGGGGAAGAACATTGATGACATCCTGAACATGAGCGTGGAAGAGGCTATAAGTTTCTTCGGCTCACAGGAGGATCAGCTCGCCAAGCAAATCGCCCATCGGCTCCAGCCGCTGGTGGATGTCGGACTTTCATATATAAAGCTTGGACAGAGTTCTTCCACTCTCTCCGGGGGCGAGAGCCAGAGGATAAAGCTGGCATATTTCCTCGCCCTGAGTGAAGATTCAGGATCGGCAAGGAAGGAGAAGATAATGTTCCTTTTCGACGAACCTACCACCGGTTTGCATTTCTACGATGTCGAGAAACTCCTCAAGGCATTCGATGTCCTGATATCAAAGGGACACACCGTCATAGTTGTGGAACATAACCTGGATGTCATCAAGGCTGCCGACTGGGTCATAGACCTGGGACCGGACGCTGGCGATGCAGGAGGTGAAGTGGTCTTCGGCGGCCGTCCGGAAGACCTTATGGAGAAGGGAACGACTTTCACGGCACAGTATCTTAGGGGATCGGCGCAATGAGCAGACTTCTGGTCATAATAGTCACTTACCGGGGAATCCGATGGATCGGGCGCTGTCTGGATTCTGTTTATTCCTCATCCGTCCAGGCAGATGTGTTCATCTGCGACAACGGTTCTGATGACGGGACCAAGGAGTTCATCTCCTCCAATTATCCTCAGGCTGTATTGACTTGCTCTGAAGAAAACCTGGGCTTTGCCAGGGCAAATGACCTTGGTTTCAGGTATGCCATCGATCATGGATACGATTTTGTCTATCTCCTCAATCAGGATGCATGGGTGCAACCAGATACATTCGAACGCCTTATAGGTGCTTTTCAAAGCGGGTCATGGGGATTGCTCAGTCCCCTCCAGATGAGGCCTGACATGGTAACCCCGGACAGGAGGTTCCGAAGGCACTATCACGGCACCATGCAACCAACCGATGTTGTCCAGCCAGTCCGTTTCGTCATGGCCGCCCATTGGATGCTAACCCGTAAATGCCTGGAATCCACAGGCTTCTTTTCTCCGGCATTCCGCCATTACGGTGAGGACAACAACTATTGCGACCGCGTGCGTCATCTCGGTTTCGGAATAGGAGTCCTTCCCGGTGCCGTGGCAGTGCACGACCGCCAGGACAGGAAGAGAACCAAGGCGCAGAGAATATACCTTAACTACCAGTACGCGAAGGTCAGGCTCAGCGATCCTGGTTCTTCCTTCATCTTGCAGGCGGTATGGCAACCCCTGCGCCAGTGCTTGATGTCTGTTCGCTGGCTGTCCTTGCGCCCATTAGGTAACATATTCAAACTGATAGGGGAGTATCCCTCATTGAGGAGGTGGCGCGCGGAGTCCTGCAACAAAGGAGCCTTCATGAATGATTGAGATATGGATATTGTCATAACATATGTCGATGGACTCGATCCGCAGTGGCAGAAGGAGTATCAGTCAGCCATCGGAGGTGAGGTCATGTTCAAGAGATACAGGGACTGGGGGACCTTGAAATACCTCCTGCGCGGTATTGAAATGCATATTCCTTTCGTGGACAAGGTCTTCCTTCTTGTAAGTGGTGAAAGCCAGGTCCCGGAGTGGGTGAACCGGGAAGAGGTAGGAATAGCCCTGCATCGTGAAATAATCCCGGAGCGGTTCCTGCCGACTTTCAACAGCACCACCATCGAGATGTTCATGCACAAGATTCCCGGCCTCGGGGAGGAATTCCTGTATTTCAATGATGACATGTTCCCGGTGATGGATTGCACCAGAGAAGATTTTTTCGTAGGCGGCAAGTCGGCCATAGGCTTTGCGCATCACCTTTTCGCAGGAGGAAAATACAAGAAGCGTGTCCGCAATTCCGACCATCAGGCCCGGAAGGCCTTGGGAAAGACACCGGGAATCACTTTCGTTCGGCCTCAGCACACTTGTTCCCCTATGTTCAGGAGCGAAAATGAGAAGCTGTATGCCTTCTCGGAGGAGGATATCTTCAGGGTCGTTTCCAGGTTGAGGACTACAGAGAACTTTAACCAGTACATGTATCTCGACTATTTGTATTACCAGGGAAGGACAACGGGAAGCAAGATTTCAAACAAGCACCTTTCGCCTGCTGTTTACAAACCCGAGAAGATTGCCTCCTTCATAGACAATCCAACGTGTAAACTGATCTGCATCAATGACGTGCACATGTCCGACGAAGATTTCGAAAGGTATCGGGCAACAGTTGATGCAGCTTTCCAAAGGCATTTCCCACTGAAGTCAAGATTCGAGAAATGAATCGCGGATTACAATAATCCCGCAGGAGGTTGATTTAAGTAACTGAGATTATTGGAGCTAAAGCAATGTAACAATGGGTGCGGCAGAACGCCGAGCAAGGTGTGAAGAAGAACGATCCTGCGGGATTCCTGTCAGCAAAGTTATATTCTTGAGACACTTCGGCCTATCCTTGATAAGAAACATCACTCAAATTGTTTCTGTTTTTTTTGTTTCCCTGCTGTTTTTCGAAAAATAGGTAGTAACTTTGAAAATAGAAGTAATTAGTTTTTATAGCCAGTCAACGTTTCTTATGTCCCTGTACAAAAAAATCAAGATGAACTTGCATCGGGCCAAGCAGGATTTCCTCCCTATATTTGCCCAGCAGGCGGATTTCTTATGTAAATCTACGTCACTCCTTGCCGGCATGCTCGACTCGGACGACGTACAGGTGTGGATAAGGTCGGAGAGGGAGATCAAATCATGCGAGGTACAGGGAGATGCCCTTCTCACCGAATTCCATGAAATGCTGTCAGGACGTTGGTTGATGAAAGTCAACAAATTGGACCTTCAGGCCGTTTCCATGGCCATGGACGACTGCCTGGATGCAATCAAGGACACGGCGAAGGCACTGCTCATCTATCATCCGCAGCGTATCGACCCGCAGTTGAAGGACCTTTCACAGACTGCGGCTGCACAGTCCGAAGCCATCTCGGAATTGGTACGCCAGATGTCGGATATCAAGAAAAACCTGTCTTCCATTTCAATGGGATGCGAGCGGGTAACTGAGTTGGAACATACAGCAGATGAAGCCTATGAGGATTACATAGGCTTCATCTTCCGGGACGTCGATGACGTCCGTGAACTCATAAAGTACAAGAATCTATCGGAAATGCTTGAAAATGTGACGGATGCCCACAAAAAGATTTCCGATAACGTGCGAAAGCTCCTCCTGAACTATCTCTCCGACATCTCTTAGTCGGTCACCATTGTCCCGTAATAGGACATAGGGTCACGGTTGCGTGACCTGACATCGATGTTTGCGCGTCCGTTGCTGAAGACCGTGATTGTGTAGACATAAGTGTCTTCTCCATTGTATGTGGCCAGCATTATCTGCCTGCGGTCAGCCTTTGGAGTCGTGTCTATGTAGTCGCTGATCCCGGCTTCGAAATTGAGCCCTTTCCCACCTCCGTAAGGAACATTGTATGCAGCCCCGAAATAAGGCAGGCTGGAATAGATCTTGTCTCCGTCAATTTTGAGGGAGAACCCGTTGACTTGGCGGGAAGGGCCTCTGAGAGGATGCATTTCGGTGACATCTATGGTGTATTGCCTGTTGTCCAGGTTTTCCTGTACCTGGGCTGCGGTGCGCGCTTTCTCCTCCGGGGTCTGGCGAAGGGCTGAGCATCCGCATAGCAGCAGGGCTGCGGTGGCCATGATGATTGTGATTATCCTTTTCATTGCTTTATTGGTTAGATTGTTCATTTCTCTCCGGGAATGATGATCTTGTAACTGTGGCCTGCCTTGTTGAGGAGTTTCGTATCACGGAGCCACAGGTTGGCCTCCTTCAACTGATAGTAGCTGACCCCGTTTTTCTCGGCAAAATCAACCAGGTTTTCAATCGGTCCGCTGACTGTAACGACCTTCTTCGGTGCGATGTATGGATATTTCTCGAAACTTCCCACCTGGAATCCGAAGGCTGCTGGATTCTCGAAGAACATCTTGGCCACGAGGATACGGAACATGTACCGTGATGTCTCTTCCATCATCCATAGGTTCAGTGCGGTTTTCTGCCTCTGGTCGGACAGGCGCTTGCTTATTCCGGCCATGCCTGCATTGTAGCTGGCAGCGACTGTCATCCAATCCCCGTACCTGTCGTATGCCCTCTTGAGATACTGGCAGGCAGCGACGGTTTCCTTCTCGATGTTGTACCTCTCGTCCACCTCACCGTCGATGATCAACCCGAATTCCTTGCCGGTTGCTTTGGTGAATTGCCATAGGCCGGCTGCTCCGGCTGTTGAGTAAGCCTTCGGGTTCAGGTTGCTTTCGATAGCCATCAGGTATTTCAGGTCGTCAGGAATCCCGTACAGCTTCAGGAGAGGCTCCACTTGCTGGAAATATCTCTCCGAGCGCTTTAGCATCAGCAGGGAATTGGAGTGGGTGTAAGTGAACGCGATCAACTCCCTGTCCATCCGCTCGTACAAGTCGGTCCTGCTGAAGCGGATCGTATCGCCTGCGAAGACTGAATATTTAGGGACGGAAGGCGAGCGGAAGTGCAGGTCTTCACTGGAATAGCGCTGTGCGAAAGACACCGCTGAGACCAGCAGCGCCATCATGCTTATGGTTATATGACGTTTCATGAAAAATCGATTCGTTCCAATAGCAAATATACGAAAAGAGTTATCTTTGTACAACACGCATTTCATTTTATGGCAGCATTAACGAATTTGACAATAATCCTGCTGGCGGTATTGTTTGCGGCTGGAGGGGGGCACGGCCTGGACAGGAAAATAGACAAAGCCCTGAAAAAGGAGGGCCAGTATATTGAGACTCTGGTCCAGAAGGCCGATTCCGCTGGGAAACTCCCGAGAACCTTGGACTCAAATGGGAGACTGGCCTTGGTAGGACCGAAGGACTGGACCAGCGGTTTCTTCCCGGGCATCCTTTGGGAATTATACGAGATCACCGGGGATAAGGCATACCAGGCAAAGGCCAGGGAATATACCGCCATGCTGTCTTCCGTTCCCGACATGAAGAACACCCACGATCTGGGTTTCATGGTGATCTGCAGCTACGGCCACCAGTTTGCTTCCGAAAAAGATGAGGTTTCACGCAAGGCCATAATCCGAGCTGCCGAGTCATTGTATTCACGCTACGACAAGGAGATAGGTCTGATACGTTCGTGGGACTTCGGGAAATGGAACTATCCGGTCATCATAGACAACATGATGAACCTCGAACTCCTCTTCGAAGCGACGGAGATGACCAGGGAATTCAAGTACAGGCAGATAGCTATCGACCATGCGGACAATACGATGCGCCATCACTTCAGGGAGGATTGCAGCTCTTACCACGTAGTCAGCTACAACGCGGATGGGAGCGTTGAAAGCAAGGGGACCCATCAGGGCTATTCCGATGAGTCTGTGTGGGCAAGGGGACAGGCCTGGGGACTTTACGGATTTACCTTGTGCTACCGCTATACAAAGGATCCGAAATATCTTGCCCAGGCACGTTCAATCGCGGATTTCATAATGAACGATCCGCGTATCCCTGCCGACCATATTCCTTATTGGGACTACTGTGCACCGGACATCCCGGATGCACCGCGTGATGTGTCTGCCGCCGCGGTCACAGCCTCTGCCATGATGGAACTTTGCGGTTATTGCCCCAGGAGCGAAGGGAAAAGATATCGTGAATATTCCTGCTCGATATTGAGAAGTCTTTGCTCGAAGGAATATCTTTCGAAACCAGGCCGGAACGGCGGCTTTCTCTTCGGCCACAGTACGGGAAACCTTCCGGGAGGTGTCGAGATCGATGTACCTCTGGTTTACGCAGATTATTATTTCCTGGAGGCTGTAAAGCGGTACCGGGAAGGAGAGCCGCGTTATGCTGAGGAATATTCAGTCAATCCATCTGCAGCCCGTCTTTTCATCGGTGACGAGGAATTCTCCAGGATGAGGGAGAAAATAATGTCGGGGGAAGAAAGGAACCTTTCTGCCATGCACGCTGCACTTGCTGCAGAGGCTGACGGGTGTGCGGCAGACACAGCGAAGCCTGGCTACGTCCTTGATGAATCGGGCAGAAGGTTGCTCAGGGTAAGCAACAAGGTGCTCAAGGATGTATTTGCCTGCTCCTACATGTACAGGTTCAACGGAGAAGCGAAATATCTGGAAAAGGTCAGGGGAGTGATGGACGCGGTCTGTGCTTTCCCGGACTGGCATCCGTCCCATTTCCTGGATGTGGCTGAGATGGCGGCTGCCGTCTCGATCGGCTACAGTTGGCTGGGGGAGGCCCTCCCGGATTCTACCCGCCGTAATGCCGTTCGTACATTGCATGAATATGCCATGAAGGCTTCCCTGGACACAGCTACTACCCGTACCTTCGTCTTGAAAGACAACAACTGGAACCAAGTGTGCAGCGGAGGCCTTATATGTGCGGCGCTTGTTACATATGGTGAAGATCCGGTCCTTGCAGGATCGCTGATCCGAAGGGGAATAGAGTCGGAAGCCCGGCACATCCTTCCGGTCTATGAGCCGGACGGGATTTATCCGGAGGGCGTAACCTACTGGACATATGGTTCGGCTTTCCAGATTCTTTCCTGCATGGCCCTGGAGTCAGTCTACGGCCATGATTTCGGGCTGTCGGATGCTAAAGGATTTGCGAAATCGTCCCGTTTCATCGCAAGTTCCTGCGGACCATTCGGAGTGGTGTTCAACTATTCCGACGCCCATCCTTCCAAGCTTCGATTCCCTCAGCTATGGTATTTTGCCGCGCGTTATGGAGATTGGTCGGTGCTGGCTCAGAACCGCGGTGGCTTCGTCCCCGAGGATGCGGCAGACAGGCTATACCCACTCTATCTGATCAGCGCCTGGCGGGCGGGAACCCCTGAAAAGGATGTCGCGGGACTGAATGGTTTCTTCTCAGGAGACGGCGTGCAGCCTATCGTCATGGCGAGGACGGGCAATGCTCCAGAAGACTTGTATCTTGCGGTCAAGGGAGGAAGGGCTGAGATCAATCACGGCCACATGGATGCCGGTTCTTTCATATTCGATGCCTATGGATACAGATGGGCCGCCGACCCTCAGATCCCTCCTTACGCGGTTTCCGAAAATGCGATGAAGAAAGTGGACGGGAATATGTGGCTTCGTAAGCAAAATTCTCTCCGTTGGCGGCTTCTTGCCTATAACAGCTTCTCACACAATACTCTGACGATCAACGGTAAGGACCATATGATCGACAGCACTGCCACCCTGCTTGAAGTATATGACGGGGATTCCAGGAAAGGTGCCAGTTTCAACCTTACTCCCGTATTCGGTGGCGAAGTCGAGTGCGCGGAAAGGTCTGTTGCCATAGTCGAAGGAAATCATCTTGAAGTGTCCGACAGGATAAAAGCCCTTCCAGACAGGGATGCGGCAGTCAGATGGACATTGGCTACATATGTCGAGCCTGAAGTAGGTCCGGACGGGATCATTTTGCGTCAGGGGAATGTCACGATGAAACTTGCGGCTTCCGGTGCTCCTGTCGAGTACCGGACCTGGTCTTCTGACCCTAGCGATTACGAATCGCCCGTTAAGGATGATGAACAAGACCTGGACGTTTTTCTTTGCGGGTTTGAATTCAAGGTACGAAAAAACCAGGACCTTTCGATCCTGGTAACTCTGTCAAGGGCCAACGATTAGGCTTCCTTCTCAAATACGATCTGGAAGAATCCTCTCAGCAGTCCGTTGAGGAGGTCTGAAAGCCATCCTTCTCCGAACGTGGTTCCAAGGTCGAGAGTAAGCCTCTGCTCTTCTTCGTTGAAATTGAGCCTGATGCTCTCGATGAATTTTTCCAGGCTCTTGTCAATGTCCTCCGGATCGAACTTGATTCCGCCGAGGTCGTCGATTTCATATCTGATCTGGATCACGTAACCTCCCGGGACGTTGCCATAATAGTTTGGGACCTCCGTGTTGAAGTAGGAGAAGAACTTGTTCACATAGAAATACATAGGAATTTCGATACGTACCGTTCCCTTGCTGTAGTCCTCTCCGTCGTGGATGATGTTGAGCTTTATTTCACCGCTCTCTCCACTCTTGTTGGAAGTGGTGTCGATCTGGAACCAGAAGCCGGACCTCGTTTGGTCGTCCTGGATCCAGTTGACGGAAGATAGCCTGTAGTTACCCTCGAAAAGTTCGATGGTCCTCTTGGCTTCAGGAGTGAGACCTTTGTCTTCCTTTGAACAGCTGGAGGCAGCCATGGCTCCTCCAATGATGGCCAGGCCTATGGCCAGGCTCTTGAAAAGATTAAGTTTCATTGTTTGTAAAGTATTGAGGTTGAGTATAGTTTATTAACCCGAATGGCGAAATAATCAAAAATGATGCCGATTTGTTTTTGCGCGCTTTACGAAAAATCATTATATTTGTAACCCGTAGTTTATCAATCTTATGAAATACGGGTTCGACAACGAAAAATATCTCAAGATCCAATCAGAACACATCAAGGATCGCATCGCTCAGTTCGGCAACAAGCTTTACATGGAATTCGGAGGCAAGCTCTTCGATGATTTCCATGCCAGCCGTGTGCTTCCAGGTTTCCAGCCGGACAGTAAGCTCAAGATGCTCATGCAACTGAAAGATGAGGCGGAAATCGTCATCGTCATCAGTGCGGTAGATATCGAAAAGAACAAGGTCCGCAGCGACCTTGGCATTACCTATGACGAGGATGTCCTTCGCCTCAGGGACGAGTTCCAGAGCAGGGGCCTGCTGGTCAATTCCGTCGTAATCACTCACTATCGCGGCCAGGAAGGTGCGATAGCTTATCGCGAGAGGCTTGAAAGGCTTGGCATCACTACATATTACCACCACACCATCGAGGGCTATCCTGAAAATGTTGCCCTCATCGACTCCGACGAGGGATTCGGAAAGAACGATTATGTGGAAACTACCCGCCCTTTGGTGGTGGTGACGGCTCCCGGTCCCGGCAGCGGCAAGATGGCAGTGTGCCTGAGCCAGCTTTACCAGGAGAGCAAGAGGGGAGTCAAGGCCGGCTACGCGAAGTTCGAGACCTTCCCTGTCTGGAACCTTCCTTTGAAGCACCCTGTGAATGTTGCATACGAGGCAGCTACCGCCGACTTGAACGACGTGAACATGATCGATCCGTTCCACCTCGATGCCTATGGCACCCAGGCTGTCAACTACAACAGGGACATAGAGATATTCCCTGTCCTGAATGCCATTTTCGAAGGAATATACGGAGAGAATCCGTACAAGTCTCCTACCGACATGGGCGTCAATATGTTGGGCAACTGCATATGCGACGACGACCTTTGCTGCGAGCATGCCAAGCATGAGATAATCCGCCGCTATTACACGACTTTGGAAAGGCTTGCCGACGGAAAGTGCGATGAATCCGAAGTGAACAAGATAGCATTGCTGATGAAGCAGCTTAAGATAACCACCGAATTCAGGAAGGTCACCGTAGCCGCAAGGGAGCGGAAGGAATCTTCCGGAAAGGCTGCCGCGGCAATCGAACTTAAGGACGGGACCATCATCACATCTGAAAGCAGCCCTCTGCTCGGTCCGAGTGCGGCTCTGCTGCTCAATGCGACCAAGTATCTGGCCGGGATAGACCACGCAGTGAAACTGATTTCATCCGACCTGATCGAGCCTATCCAGAAGACAAAGGTCATGTATCTCCACGGTCACAATCCAAGGCTTCATACGGATGAAGTCCTGGTTGCGCTTTCAATCCTAAGCAACAGGGATGAGAACTGCCGCAGGGCACTTGCGCAGCTGCCGGAGCTTGACGGCTGCCAGGTGCATTCAACAGTGATGCTGAGCGAGGTGGACCGCAAGATATTCAAGAAACTGGGTTGCGAACTTACATGCAGTCCTATCCGCAAGAAAGACATAATTTGATAATAGCATGAAATACTTTGACAGATACCCGCTTGTGGACATGTCCGAGCTCAACAGATGTGTCCTTTGCATCGATCCCCCTTGTTCCGCGGCCTGCCCTAGGCAGATCCCGGCAGGTGACGTACTTCGTTCCCTCTATTTTTCCAACGGAATGGGCGGAATCGAGAAGATGGGCGGACAGTCATGCCAGGACTGCGATGCCCCTTGCGAGAAGGCTTGCCTGCTCAACGCCAAATCCTACCCGGTGAGGATAAGGCGTATCCTGGAATCACTAGGGGAAGGAGGTAATGAGATATTTGGAAGCCTGGAAGGCAAGCCGGAGCCGGATCTGTCGACCAACGTGTGTGGGGTCCCTCTCGAGAATCCGTTCATGCTGAGTTCCTCCGTGGTGGCCAGCAGCTATGAGATGTGCGCCAAGGCTTTCCGTTCCGGATGGGCCGGAGTCTGCTACAAGACCATCTGCAACTTCCCGCAGCATGAGGCCTCCCCGCGTTTCTCAAGCATATTCAACCACTCCAATTCCTTTTGCGGTTTCAAGAATATAGAGCAGCTCTCCGACCACAGCGTCGAGGAGAACATGGACGTGTTCCGCCGCTTGAAGGATGAGTACCCGACAAAGGTCATAATAGCGTCCATAATGGGCCGGAATGAGGAGGAATGGACTTACCTTGCATCTAAGTGCCAGGAGGCTGGAGCGGATGTGATAGAGTGCAATTATTCCTGCCCTAACATGGAGAACCGTGAACTGGGCAGCACGATCGGCCAGGATCCGGTGCTTGTAGAGAGGTTCACCGCCGCCGTCCGTCGTGGCACCTCCCTTCCGATCCTTGTCAAGCCTACTCCGAATGTGGCCGACATGGTTCCGATAGCCATTGCAGCGAGGAATGGGGGAGCGGACGGAATCTCGGCCATCAACACCATCTACAGCATAACCGGTGTGGACATAAAGACATTCGTGGCCGAACCCCAGGTCCACGGCCACTCCATCGTCGGCGGATATTCCGGCCAGGCAGTGAAGCCGATAGCCTTGAGGTTCATTTCCGACCTTTCCCGAAGCCCGGAGTTGGAGGGAATGGCGATTTCCGGCATGGGAGGTATCGAGAGCTGGGTGGATGCCCTTGAATTCATAGCCCTGGGAGCATCCAGCCTGCAGGTCACTACGGCTGTCATGCAATATGGCTATAGGATTGTGGAGGACATGATCTCAGGATTGAAATACTACATGAAAGCGATGGGCTTCCGGGATATTCCTTCAATCGTGGGAATATCAGGCAAGACGGTCGTGGAGCACGATGAACTTGAAAGGGACACTGTGCTGTTCCCTCATTTCAAGCTGGAACAGTGCATAGGCTGCGGTAGATGTTCCATAGCTTGCTATGACGGTGGCCATCAGGCCATAGCTTTCGATGAGACCACACGAAAGCCGCGCCTTGTCGGCTCCAAGTGCGTAGGCTGCCATCTTTGCCGCCTGGTCTGCCCGAGCAAGGCGATCGGGATTGCGCCTAAGCGGATAAGCCGGGAGATTGTCTAGTAAGTATATTTCTTTGGCGCGAGTGTGGCATCGGCACTGACCTCGTAGGCTCCTCCGTACCAGCTGCCGTCTCCTTTCTTCGTCTTTTTCACTTCAGGAGTGGCTGTCGATGATTCGAACTCACCGCCGTTTGCTTCTCCGTCCACGTCCTCGAACACTATCTTGACATCGTGCGGGGCTTCGAACACCATTCTTTCTAACTGATACTTGCCCTCCGCGTCAGTGAAAAGGGTGTCATTGTCATACCAGTCGTTCTGGTCGTAGATCACCTCAGGGGTATTGTTGTAGTGTCTGTGCTGCTGCACTGCCACCCGTATCCCTTCTATCGGTTTCCCGGCTTCATCCGTGACTTTCCCGATAGCTTTGAAATCTGCGTGCGGCTCACCGTACATGCATAGACCGACTCCTATGATGTCGCAAGAAGCGAAGCCCAGCAGTCCCAGGACCACTGCAGTGATGTGTTTCCAAAGATTCTTCATAATTCTGATATAGTTTATTAATTAATTTCCTGACATTTTACCGGCAAGGCACTGAATGAGCTTGCCTTCCTGGTCGCGGAGATGCATCCCGTTTCCTCGGCAGTACTTCCAGTACTTGCAATCCCCGCATTGATCTTTCTTCATCCATGAGCGGTCCCGATATTCATTGTAACCATTCTTCCAGACCTCCAGGAAATCATCCTTGTAGATGTTGCCCTGGGAGTAGTCGGACCTGATGCTCGGGCAGGCTGAAATAGACCCGTCGGCAAGGACTGAACCCACGTTCACACCTGCACCGCACATGTAGAAATGGTCCCTGACTTCACCCTCATAGTTACCCAGGAAGCCTTCGCAGGCAAAGGAAGCCTTGATCCTCCCTTCTTTCCTGGTGGACTTTATGAATTCCATCAGGCTCCTTAATTCTTCTCCGGACAGATGCAATTCCGGATCATTTGCCGCCCTTCCGGCCGGGAATATGGTGAAAAGCCTCCATGACTTCAGCCCGAGGCCGATCAGATATTCTTTCAACTCCTCCAACTGAGGAAGACTGCGTTTGTTGACGCAGGTTACGACGTCGAACTCGATCTCCCCGGAATCCATGACCATCTTGATAGCCTTGGAAGCATTCTCGAAACTCCCGGACCTTCCTCTCATCCAGTCATGGACCTCTCCGAGACCGTCCAGGCTGATGGTCATCGCACGCAGGCCGCTGGCCAGCAGGCTCTTGTAGCGGGACGGGGTCAGAGCCAGCCCGTTGGTGACCATTCCCCAAGGGAATCCGCGCTCATAGATCGCCCGTCCGCATTCCTCAAGGTCTTTCCTCACGAGGGGTTCTCCTCCGGTGATGTTGATCATAACCTTATGGGGATCGTATTCTCTAGCCACGGAATCAAGTGCCTTGCAGAAATCCTCGATAGGCATGTCCTTCACTACAGAGTGGACATGACAGTCGCTGCCGCAGTGCCTGCAGGACAGGTTGCAGCGCAGGGTGCACTCCCAGAACAACTGGCGGAGTTCGTGTTGTTCGACCGCCTGGTCCTGAAGCTTCTTGACTATGTCCAGCGCAATCCTGCGCCTCAGTGAAAGTGATTCCATCTATTGCGAGATTACTTATCATTAAATCCGGAAAACACGGAATCTTGCATGTAAAGTTACGACAATTTTGCTTGTATCGTTAAAAATTGTAACTTGCATCAATTTATTTCTGGCCACATGGACGAAGTCAAAGTAATCGAAATCAAGAAAAGTGTCTTTGCTGAAAATGAAAAAGATGCTGACGGATTGAGGAAAGAGTTGAAACAAAAAGGAATATACCTCCTTAATCTGATGTCTTCGCCCGGAAGCGGCAAGACCACCACTCTCATCAAGACGATCAATCTCCTCAAGGACAAAATCCGCATTGCAGTGATGGAAGCGGACATCGACAGCAATGTGGATGCCGTGAAGATCAAGGATGCCACAGGAATAACCTCCATCCAGCTTCATACCGGAGGCATGTGCCATCTGGACGCAGAGATGACTCGTCAAGGACTTGACAATCTGCTGCCTGGAGAATTCGATCTCGTTATCCTGGAGAATGTCGGCAATCTCGTATGTCCTGCCGAATTCGACACCGGAAGTTGCCGGAATGCAATGATCCTTTCCGTGCCGGAAGGAGATGACAAGCCGCTCAAATATCCCCTGATGTTCTCAGTCTGCGATGTAGTCCTGGTCAACAAGATAGATGTACTTCCGTTTTTCGATTTCAACTTGGAAAAGTGCAGGGAATACATCCACATGCGCAATCCGCAGGCGAAGGTGATCCCGATCTGCGCCAAGACCGGCGAAGGGGTGGACGCGTTCGCAGACTGGCTGCTCGCTGAAGTAAAGGATTGGAAAAACAAATAAACAGATACACATATATGCCTGAAATGTCAAGCAAATTTGTCCCGAAGCACAAAGGGGACAGGAATCCTAACCCGAAACTCCTCAAGTTCGTCCGTCACGTCACGGACCGCGTCACTGGAAAGATAAAGATGACGACGGATGCTCCGGAGTACTGGGGACTGGCCTGCATTTTCGAGGATGAGATGGATTCCGTGACCCGCGAAGCGTCGTTGGACTTGCTCCTAGATATGCTCCCGGGGAATTTCCTCAAGGTTAGGAAACACCATACCTGCAGTCAGTTGCATGAGATGAACGCCTCCAAGCATTACACTCCGGACGATGCGTCGCTGGATGAACTGCTGGACAAGCTTTCGTATTTCGGAATGCTTGAATATGACTACGGCGACAAATATACCAAGGACGGACCCGTTCCTGGCACGACATACAATAGGGAAGACCGTATTTATTGGGTGCCGATGTTCGTACCGGGTTCTGCTGAATACACGAACATGAACACGGACCTTATGGACCGTCATCCGGAACTGGCCATGTTCTTTGAGAGGATGACGTTCCTGCCTCTGGAGAAGATCACTCCGATGGTGCCCATGGGCGGCTCAGGCATCGGAATGCATGTCATCCCGGTCGAGAAAGCCATTTCCATGGAGAACCAGTCCATTGACATAGAGCATATTTCTTATTGGCTGAAGAGATACGAGGGCCATATCGGAGTGGGGATATGCTCCTGCCGTTACGGCCGCAAGAAACTGGATGAGGGCTGTGCGGACGACTATCGGGACTGGTGTATAGGAGTCGGCGATATGGCTGATTATCTGCGCGAGACCGGCCGAGGCCACGACATCACCTACGACGAGGCGATGGCCATCCTGAAGAAGGCTGAGGACCATGGATTCGTGCATCAGGTGACGAACATTGACGGAGAAGGGAAGATCTTCGCAATCTGCAATTGCAACGTCAAGATCTGCAATGCATTGAGGACCTCCCAGCTGTTCAATACCCCGAACCTTTCCCGCAGTGCCTATGTGGCTGAGGTCGATCCGAAGAACTGCGTGGCTTGCGGACGGTGCGTTGAATACTGCCCAGCAGGAGCCGTCAAACTCGGGCAGAAACTTTGCACCAAGGACGGCCCGGTACGGTATCCGAAGCAGGAACTTCCGGATGCTTCCAAGTGGGGAGAGCACAAGTGGAACGAGGACTACCGTGACCGTAACCGCATAAACTGCTATGAGACAGGTACTTCTCCTTGTAAGACCGCCTGCCCTGCCCATATTGCGGTCCAGGGTTATCTCAAGAAAGCCGCGGAAGGCAAGTACACGGAAGCACTCGAACTCATCAAGCGGGAGAATCCGTTCCCGGCTGTGTGCGGACGCGTCTGCAACCGCCGTTGCGAGGATGCCTGCACCAGAGGCACGATCGACCAGCCTATAGCCATCGACGCAGTCAAGAAATTCATTGCAGAAAGAGACCTTGAAGCCGAGACTCGCTTCGTCCCGGAGGTGAATATAGTTTCCAACGTCCAAGATCGCTGGGAGGAGAAGATAGCCATCATCGGCGGCGGCCCTGCCGGACTGAGCTGCGCGAATTATCTTGCCACGATGGGATATCTTCCTACAGTGTTCGAGAAGAACGAGGAGCCAGGAGGAATGCTGCGCTATGGTATTCCTTCTTATAAGCTTGGAAAGGATGTCCTCTCGGCCGAAATCGACATAATGAAGGAAATCGGCGTCGAGATAAGGACCGGTGTCGAAGTCGGCAAGGACGTTACCATCAGGCAACTCCGTGACCAAGGCTACAAAGCCTTCTACGTTGCGATCGGCTGCCAGGGCGGACGACTGCCTGGTATTCCTGGAGAGACACTTCAGGGTACGGCTACGGCTATCGATTTCCTCCATGAAGCCAACACCGGCAAGGTTAAGGTCAGCGGAAAGGTCGTGGTCGTAGGAGGCGGAAACGTTGCCATCGACGCTGCCCGTGTTGCGAAGAGGAGCGGAGCTTTCGAAGTTACCATGCTATCCCTTGAGACCGAGGACATCATGCCGGCTTCACCGGAAGAGAGGAAAGAGGCTCGCGAAGACGGAGTCGTCCTGAATCCCGGCTGGGGTCCTAAGGAGGTCCTTGGTACGGAAAAGGTCGAAGGAATAGTATTCAAGAAATGCGTCTCCGTTTATGACGAGAACCACAAGTTCTCTCCTAAATATGATGACAGTGAGCTGCTTACCCTGGATGCCGACATGGTGGTATTCGCCATCGGGCAGACAGTCGTGCTGAAAGATTTGCTGAAGGACACCAAGGTGGAATTCTTCCGCGGAGTCTATCCTGTTGCGGACAAGCTCACTTACCAGACTGCCGAAGAGGATATATTCGTAGGAGGAGATGTATTCACGGGCCCTAAGTTCGCGATCGATGCAATCGCTGCCGGAAAGGAGGCTGCAGAATCCCTGCACCGCTTCGTGCAGCACGGCCACATGACCATAGGCCGCAACAGGCGTGATTTCATCGAGCTGGACAAGGGCAACATCAAAGTTGAATCTTACGACAACTCTTCCCGCCAGGTGGAAGGACGAGCCGAGAAAGAAGATCCATTCAAGGAATATCATCTCACCCTCACGGAGGAGCAGGTCCGCAAGGAGACGGCACGATGCCTTTCCTGCGGAGCTTCCGTGGTCGATCAGAACAGATGCATCGGATGCGGTATCTGCACCACCAAGTGCGGATTCGACGCCATCCACCTGCATCGTGAACACCCGGAGGCCAGCCATATGGTTACCTCCGAGGACAAGTTCAGCGGCATCCTCCCGTACATGCTCAAGCGTACCGGGAAGATCCTCCTGAAGCGGAAATAACTTATGCACGAACTGGGAATAGTCTTCTACATCATCCGGGACGTCAAGGAGACGGCCGAAGAGAATCACGTCGACCACGTTTCGGCCGTTGTGATGGACATAGGCGAAGTCTCTACGATTGTCCCCGAATACCTTACCGATTGCTGGAAATGGGCAGTCAGCAAGGAGCCTATGCTCACCGGATGTCAATTGAAGATAAACATCATTCCCGCGGTCACGCGATGCGAGGATTGCGGTGCCGAATATGAAACCGTGCGTTATGGAAAGACCTGTCCTTCGTGCAATAGTGCAAATACCTATCTCCTTCGTGGCAACGAAGTGGAAATAAAAGAAATAGAAGTACCGAACAATCAATAGTGAAAGAATATGTCTTGTTTTGTAGTCCCTCTGGTCCAGGCAGTCGCCACCAGTGTTTATCGTAAGCGTCATCAGGATTCAATAACCGACCCCGAAGCATCTGCACTTATGCGCCACCTCCCTTCTTTGGAGAAGATGCTGTGGGGAGGCTCGGTGATGCTTATCGTAGATCACATCATCAACGGAGAGCTTACCTGGCGTTTCCCTTTCTTCACTGCATTGGGCAGTGCTGGCGGCGGGTTTGTAATGCTGAAGGAGATGCTTACGGTGGGCGTTCCCATGTCCATTGTCCTCACTGCGGTATGGACCGTGTGGGCATTATTGAAATCAAAGAAGGAATCTCTTAATATTCAAACTGATAACTAAATTTTAAGTTATGTTTTTCCAAGTTTATGGGGCAAATGCCCTTGCTCAGTGGGGGATGCTGCTGGTCGTACTTGTCGGC
>JBGVAE010000156.1:0-20028 GCA_045224215.1 Candidatus Cryptobacteroides sp.
TTCCCCTGGGACAGACCTTCCTTGTAAAGCTTGTCTGTCAGTTCCTGAAGTTTATTTTCCATTTATGTGAATGAATATTGTTTCCTATCTCACAAATATAATTAAAACGACTGTCACTGTCAATACTCTGCGGGCATCATCCGAGGAATCCCAGCAAGATGCCGGCAGCTACCGCGGAACCAATGACACCGGCTACGTTCGGACCCATGGCGTGCATCAGGAGGTGGTTGCCAGGATCGGATTCCAGTCCCACGACTTCGGAAACGCGGGCGCTGTCAGGAACAGCTGAAACTCCTGCGTTGCCGATCAGAGGGTTGATCTTCCGGTCTCCCTTGAGGAAGAGGTTCCAGAACTTCACGAACAAGACTCCGCAGGTTGTGGCGATCACGAATGAAAGCAGACCGAGCAGGAAGATCTTGATGGAATTGCCGGTGAGGAACTTGTCCGCCTGGGTGGATGCTCCTACGGTGAGGCCGATGAGGGTGGTCACCACATCGATCAGCGGACCTCTTGCAGTTTCCGCAAGACGCCGGGTCACTCCGCTCTCCTTCAGCAGGTTGCCGAAGAACAGCATACCCAGCAGCGGCAGGCCTGAAGGCACTATGAATGCCGTCAGGAGGAAGCCCACGATCGGGAATATTATCTTTTCCTTCTGGCTGACCTGTCGCGGCTTAGGCATCCTGATGAGACGCTCTTTCTTCGTGGTCAACGCCAGCATGATAGGCCTCTGGATGACAGGCACCAGAGCCATGTATGAATATGCACTCACAGCGATCGCTCCCATTAGGTCTGGGGCCAGCTTGGAGGAAAGGAATATGGCGGTAGGGCCGTCCGCACCTCCGATGATGCCGATGGCTCCTGCCTGGTTTGGGTCGAATCCCAACACCAGGGCGAGGAGATAAGCTCCGAATATACCCATCTGTGCGGCCGCTCCGATCAGCAGCAGCCTCGGCTGGGAGATCAGGGCGGAGAAATCCGTCATGGCGCCGATTCCCAGGAATATCAGAGGAGGATACCACCCCTGCTTCACTCCCTGGTACAAGGTATTGAGCACGGAGCCGTCTTCATATACGCCGATATTCAGGCCCGGGAACATCGGAATGTTTCCGATGATCATTCCGAAGCCGATCGGCACGAGCAGGAGCGGCTCCCATCCTTTCTTGATAGCTATCGTGATGAAGACGATTCCGATGAATATCATCGCGAAATTCTGCCACGTACAGTTGGCGAATCCCGTGAAATACCAGAATTGCTTCAGGCTTTCGACAATGGTATTCATCCGCTTATGCGATCTTTACGATTTCAGCTCCTTCGAGGACAGAATCCCCCTTGTTGACCAGCACGGCTGTCACGGTTCCGTCTGCGGTTGCAAGGATTTCATTCTCCATCTTCATTGCCTCGATCACCGCGACTTTCTGGCCGGACTTGACGGTCTGACCCTCCTTTACGGCGACTTCTATGATGACTCCAGGGAGAGGAGAGGTGATGGCTTTACCGCCTCCTGCAGGAGCCGGGGTTGGTGCCGCCGGAGCTGCAGGTGCTGCTGCCGGAGCTGCCGAAGGGGCGCTTTGGACTGCCTGCGGGGCTGCAGGAGCCGGAGCATTTTCCATTTCAACCTTGTAAGCAGTTCCGTTCACAGTGACGTCTGCAAGGTTTCCCTCTACGGAATTGATCTGGACATCGTACTGGTTGCCGTTGATCTTGAATTTGTAGGTCTTCATATCTTTATATTCTTTTATTATCTTGGTAATTGTCTGAAATTCTGTGTCTTGTCGTTCCAGTTCCCATTTCCTGAAGGAACTATCGTGATGACGAAGCTCTCGCTGTCGTGGATGCCGGAGCCGAGATAGTCGTCAAGAGCCATGGCGATGGCAGCATAGACTTCTCCTCCGAGCTCCTGCCGGAGGGCCATGGAGATCGCCGCAGCGATCTCATCTTCGTGGCCTCGTTTCGGTTTAGGACCTTCCTGGCGCCTCCTGTTCCATTTCCCGATTTGCCCGAAGATGATTGCCAGGATCAGCAAAGCAGAGAAGACCACCATTACGGAAATGAGGGTGAGGACCCATCCGTGCGGGTCTTTCTCTTTCATTATCTGGCTCTTGGTCTTCGCATCCACATCTCCGTTGTATGTGCCGGGGCTTGGCTTGTCGTTGATCCTGGTCTCGAAGTCCATTTCCTTTACGCCGACCGGAACCTTCACGACTGATTTGTCAGCCGGCAGGTCGGAAGGAATCTGCAGCTGGTCGATGACGGTCCTGCCGTCGTTGCTGACCAGGTAGACCGTCTTGCCCCTTCCGAGGGTGAAATTGGTGTAATATGTACCCTGTGAGGAGTCTCCGCTTGCGTAGAAAACGACGCTCTGCCTCGGCCCCACCTGTGTGCTCCTGTCGGAAGTAGGAATATGGTATTTCCTGAGGTTGGCAATATCATCCGTAAGATAGCAGCCTCCGAACTTCACGGTTCCGTTGGAGTTGTTGAATATCTCTATCCATCCGTTCCTCTGTCCGTATTCATCTATGAGTCCGCTGTTGTTTTCGCACAGCACCTCTCCGATCCTCAGGTCGGTCAGGTTCTGTGCTCCTGAAGCTATTCCCAGCAGCAGTCCGGCGACGGACAGGAATAATTGTCTCGTTTTTCTCATGATGTTACAGAGGGAGGTTGTCGTGTTTCTTGGCTGGCATCTGCTGCTTCTTGCCGGCAAGCTGCTCAAGGGCCCTGATCACGCGGAAACGGGTATTCCTCGGCTCGATCACATCGTCGATGTATCCCTTCTGGGCTGCCTGGTAAGGATTGTTGAAGAGTTCCTCGTATTCCTCTTTCTTTTCCGCCCTGATCTTTTCCTTCTCGGCAGGGTCTTCCACCGCCTTGATGTCCTTGGCGTAGAGGACGTTGACTGCACCGTCAGCTCCCATGACTGCAATTTGGGCAGAAGGCCATGCATAGACGATGTCTGCACGAAGGTGCTTGCTGCTCATGACTATGTACGAACCACCATAGCTCTTGCGGAGCTCGACGGTAACCTTAGGGACGGTAGCCTCGCCATAGGCGTAAAGCAACTTTGCCCCGTTGGTGATCACGGCTCCGTATTCCTGCTGTGTTCCAGGAAGGAATCCAGGGACATCGACCAGTGAGACGATAGGGATGTTGAAAGCATCGCAGAACCTGACGAAACGGGCTCCCTTGCGGGAGGCGTTGATGTCGAGTACTCCGGCCAGCATCTTTGGCTGGTTCGCCACGATGCCGACGCTGCGGCCGTTCATATGGGCGAATCCCACGATGATGTTCTTAGCAAAGTCCTTGTGGATCTCTAAGAACTTACCGTCATCGACGATGCTCCCGATAACCTTGTACATATCATACGGAGTATTGGGATTGTCAGGTATAATCTCGTTGAGACTGTCGTCAACCCTGCTCACAGGATCGTTGGTGGCGACTCTCGGGGCCTCTTCCATGTTGTTCTGAGGAATATACCCAAGTAGTTCCTTGATGGTCTCTATTCCCTCGCGCTCGTCATTTGCTGCGAAATGGGCTACACCGCTCTTGGTGGCGTGTACGCTGGCACCTCCGAGTTCCTCTTGGCTGACTTCCTCGCCGAGGACGCTCTTGACTACTGCCGGACCGGTGAGGAACATGTAGGAAGTATTCTTGACCATGATTGTGAAGTCCGTAAGGGCAGGAGAGTAAACGGCTCCTCCTGCGCAAGGACCGAATATTCCGGAAATCTGAGGGATGACACCGGACGCAAGGATGTTGCGTTCGAATATCTCTCCGTAGCCGGCGAGGGCGTCAACACCTTCCTGGATCCTGGCTCCGCCTGAGTCATTCAGGCAAATGAACGGGGCTCCGTTCCTGGTGGCCAGGTCCTGGACCTTGCAGATCTTCTCGGACATGGTCTTGGACAGGGATCCACCGGATACAGTGAAATCCTGTGCGGCGACATAGACCAGCCTTCCGCCGACCGTACCCATTCCGGTCACTACACCGTCTCCGTCGAAATGCTGCTTTTCCATTCCGAAATTCGTGCAGCGATGCTGGACGAACATGTCGAATTCTTCGAAGCTGCCCTCGTCAAGCAGAAGCTCGAGACGTTCCCTTGCAGTCAGTTTACCTTTCTCGTGCTGGGCGTCGATTCTCTTCTGGCCGCCTCCCAGGCGGGCAGAAGCCCTGCGCTCTACCAGTCTTTCAATGTTTTTCTGCTGGATGCTCATATTTTGTATAGCTTTGTTCTTTTTAATATCCGACAAATTTACCAATCTTCCAGTTCCAATCAAAATTCCGGCGCACAAAGTCGTAAAAACTTTTTTTTGATGATTTATATAATATGCCAGCACCGGAGCGATCATCTTCATAGGCCAGTACACCGGAAAGTAAATGGTAAAATGCGTTAAACAAAAAAGAGGGTGGCCAAAAAGTCAAGATGACTTGAGGTCGCCCTCTTTTGTTTTGCTTGTGTTTGATACTTGAAGGAGGAAGGGAGATACCCTCCCGGCGGACTCCGCTTCGCTCCGGCCCCTCCCATTGTCTCCTGCGTCCCCGCCAGGGCGGGAACTTGTAAGGGGCACAAGACGAAATGTATGTTTATGTCTTAAGGGGTTGATTAGTGGGAGTTATTGTGTGTGAGGGTGTTAGGGTGGTTTAGTCGTTCGAGAGCGGTCAAAGCGAAATGTTACATTGGTTTACATTTGAGTTACATTTTGGGGCTGTTTGAAAGCCTAATTTGAGAGCTCGTGTTACATCTGATATACAGATCATTTACCTTAGCCTACGAAAATGTATTAGAAGCGCCTGGAAGGCCGTAATTAGCTCTCCAGGCGCTCTCTTTATACCCCTTTCAAAAAGCGTTCAAATGGGGCAGAAATAGGGCCTTCAGCAACTACTGGCGAGAGGGATGAGAAATGTCCGAAAAACAGAGAGGAAGGACATTTGGAAGGACACGAGGAAGGACACTTTTCTTCTCGGCCAAGACGAAATGTGTCTAATGGAAGGACACGAGGAAGGACAAATTTAGCCCTTGCCGGGACAGAATACCCCCACTTATTGCCCGAAAAACGCCGAAAATGCCGGGAAAACTGCGAGAATCCGACCCCTTATCGTCCGTTTTTGAAAGGTATAAGGGGCTGAAGGATGGTGATTTAGGGCGAAAAACGGTGCAAAAAAAACTGTAAAAATGAAAACGAGTGGTATTTTTGTGTAAAACTCGTATGTATGAACAGGTGGAATCGAATGTGGGATTATCTCTATCAAAACTGTCGGGATCTCCCAATTTATCTATCTATAGTCGCTATGATTATAAGTTTCCTGCAGATAATAATAGCGATAAAATTGCTACGATAAGTGAGCCTAAGGCTATGATCAGAGCTCCAATAGCTATACCAGTAGTAATCTTCCATCGCTTATACTCGGGCAATGGGAATACTAATTCAGGATTCTCCGCAAGTAGTAATCTTCCTTTTGCGTTTGGGATGGCTCCTAATCCTTCTTTGGTTGCTACTAAGTGAACAAGTCCTAGATCGTTAAGCGATTCCAAGGCTGCTCCTTCAGGAGAGGTCAGTGAAAACCAATCTTGAGTTTTACACTCGTCGCTGTAAACAAGTTTTAGAACCTTTTTCTGAAGATTCGATAAGTTAGTTACAGGGCGATTCCTTCGTTCGTTATCGATCTGCATTCGAGTAAGTCTTTCTTGAGTATGGGCGTTCTGATCCATTTCTATTCCATGGTGTGGAAGGTGAGGGAGGCTTTGACAAGAGCGAGGGCTGTTATGGATGACATCGGGATGTCCTTGGGGGCGAAGGCAGGGTTAAAGGAGACGAGGCGGACTTTTTCCGGATCATCGGCCTTCTGGATGTACTTCACCGCAGTATAGGTGTCCCCATCAGAGACGAAAGACAGCAAATAGATCTCTCCCCAGAAGAAGCTATCAATCGAGAGTTCCTTCTTTTTATACATGACGATGTCGCCGCTCTTCAGAAGCGGTGACATTGACTCACCTCTTACATATATAGCCCCGTCTACCGGCGGAAGGTTCGGTATCCGGAGGAAGTCTGTCGGCTCCAGGTTGTGGTCGTTGAAGATTGCGAGCAGACCGGCGGACGCATTGTAATCATATAATGGTACTTCTTGATTATCAACTGCGCGATCTGTTTGCAGAGAAAAAGTATGTGTAGGAGCATATGTATTGCCTTCCTCTGCCATAGCACCTTGTCCCGTTATAAGCCAAGAAATCGAATACCGGGGATAATTTTCAACTATCTTTTCAATCCACTTTGCCTGGATATCTGTACCATTATGAATCGCCCGTGATAGAACACCTTTACTGGCGCCAATCTTCCGTTCAAGTGCGCCTATCGTAATGTGCTCGTTCCTTGCTATCTCAGCAATTCGATTTAGAAGAGTTGTCATAATCAAAAATTATTTCGATAATTTTCAACCGAAATGTTGCAAGGTTGAAAATTATCCCTATATTTGCAGTTGGTAATACATTACCCTTGGCGCAAAGTTAACCGAAATTCAACAAAAACTCAAAAGATATGAGGACATACATTAAAATCGAACCAAGTATCCGTAGCCAAATCGTCCGCCGCTTCGGTATCACAAAGAAGAGCATCTGGGAGGCGCTCTGTGGCCTCGTCCACTCCGAGCAGAGCGAGCAAGTCCGTCAATTCGCCCTTGCTAACGGCGGCAAGGTCGTCTGCGAGGCCTACATGCCGGCATGCACGACCGTCAAGACCAGTACCGGCCTCGCGCAGAAGTTCGCAAATGGTGTGGTGGTACTGCTGGATCTGCAGGACAGCACCGCGCGGATAATGCGCGGAGACCAAGAGCTGAACCATTACGAGAACGTGGATATAAATGCCTGGGCGAACATCTTGTGGTTGGCCCAGGAGTTTTCGCTTTCAGACACTACCATTAACTAGTCATGGCTACTACCGAAGTATATTCAAAATGTCTCCTTGCCGCAAAAAGGCGTGGGATTGTAACCCTATTTGGGAGAGGTACCCTCCTCTTTGGAGAGAATAAACTGGTTAACCAGAGTGAACTTTCTAAATGCAGCGAAAGCGAATATCGCAGACACTTGTTCGAGGACAGCGTTCTTCGGTCCTTGTACCTCGAGCATGATTCTGATAGTCATCACTCCATCAAAGACTCCAACCGAATCCATGTGAAGGAGAAGCCCCCAAGAAGACGCAAAATCTTTACAAGCTTTAGCCGTGGGTTTAAAGCTTTTCTTTCCAGCCTCAAAGCTATCCGCCTGTAGATTTGTGGAGAATATATAAATCAGTGAAATATCATTTGTCATATCACTCAATTTGTGTTTAGCAAGTACAAAGATAGTGATTATTACTGACGGCCGAGAGGCCCTCTTACAGCGGTTTTGCGTTTTCATGACTGTTTCATAGGGGCTGCGCCGCTGGGCCCCAGAATGGAGAGGTAGCTCAGTTGGCTAGAGCAAAGCTCAATGATTGTGATATGTCGACGGTTCGAATCCGTCCCTCTCCACCAAGACACCCATATAATAATGGAGCGCTACAACAACATACTCTGCGTGGACCTGTCCGAACTCACCCGTTCTGATGACGGTCCGGCAGTCATAACGAGGGCAAATGTCAATAAGTTGACCACACGTTCCCGCATCAACGTCGTCCGTCGCGGCGGCGGCCTGGAGACAGGCGCCCTGATAGAGTATGCTACGCTCCCTGACCGCTTCAAGGCGCGGTACATCGAGAAGTACGGCGATCCTGAGCTCAGAAACATTGAAGAGAAGATGGAATTCAGAATGGATACCAAGGCACGGGAGTTCTTCTTCGGAGACAGCCTTGCCCTTCCGACCAATATAGCAGAACGTTATACGGTGAATGCCTCCGCTCTCCGGATGCTCTCCGGGATGAAGGCCAGGATGGTTGACAGTCATCATGTCGGCGGATCCGGCCGGGGTGTCTTCTGGGACGCCATCATGGAGGAGAGCGAACGCCTGCGCGGGATCTGCGGCCACACCCTGCCAAGGAGTGAGAGGCTGAAGGAGGTGCTCCGGCGCTTCGAGACAGAAGGCTACGGATCCCTTATCTCCGGCAAGCTCGGGAACAGCAACGGCCGGACCATCACGGAAGAGATGGGCCGGCTGATCATAGCGCTGAAGCGTTCGAAGGATCCTGTCTACAGCAACGAGGCCATCCGCCGGAAGGTGAATGCCGTAGCCTTGGAGAAAGGGTGGAAACAGATCCGCTCCAAGGGTACCATCGAGAACTACCTTTCCGGCAACGTCGCACTCTGGAAGGACACCGAGGTCGGTACCACCAAGGCGAAGATGATGCTAAACCGCATGCATTCCACCATCCTACCTACGGTGCCCAATGCCCGCTGGGAGGGAGACGGTACCAAGGTCAACCTCTATTACCGGACCTACGTGGACGGGAAGGAGAAGATGGCCACCTTCTGGGTGTACGAGTTCATCGACGTGGCCTCAGAGGTGATGCTCGGCAGGGCTTTCGGACAGGGCGAGGACTTCCGGATGTTCTACGACGGCTTCCGGAACGCGGTCGAGAACGTGGGCGTCTTCCCCTACGAGCTCGTGAACGACAACCAGAGCAGCGCTACCACCAGGCAGGTGAAGGAGTGGCTCTCGAGATGCGTCCAGGTACCGCGCACCTCCGCTCCGCACAACGGCCCGTCCAAGGCCATCGAGTCCGTTTTCGGGCGCTTCCAGACGGAGGTTCTCTCCAAGCACTGGAATTCCACCGGACAGAATGTCACTTCGAAGAAGGACAGTTCCAGACCGGACATCGATTTCACGGAGAGGAACGTCGCCAGTCTGCCGAACTACCAGGAATGCGTTGCCATGTACGAGGCTGATGTGCAGGCCTGGAATAACAGCCTGCATCCTGACCAGGCCCGGTACCAGGGCATGACGCGCATGGACGTGTTCCGGAGCAGCAGCTGTCCGGACTGCGCCGCACTCAGCGACGCCTCGCGCAAGGACGCATTCTGGATCACGAGTCAGAAATCCGTCAGATATACGAACAACGGCTTCAGGGTCACCATCGACGGGAGCCAGTTCATATATGAGGTGCAGACCGCGGACGGCTATCCTGATCTCGAGTGGCTGGATGCACACAACCAGCACGACTTCTGGTACCGGTATGACCCATACGACCTCAGTGTCATAAAGCTTTACACCTTCGATCCGAAGACCGGATACCGATATGTGGCCGACGCTGCCACGAAGCAGATGATCCATCGTGACATCTGGTCGCAGAACGAGTTCGATGCTGGCTATATCCGTGGTGTCGAGCAGCGTGTGAAGGAACATACCGTCAAGCGGCACCTGATGGTCAAGGAGATCGAGAAGGAGTTCGGCACTGCTCCGGAGCAGCACGGCCTGGTATCCCCGCTGCCGGCTGGCGTGACCAAGACGGAGTACCGTCGGATATCGGAGCGGCTTGCCGCCGGAAACGCGGTGTCCGTGCCGGATGGTCCGGATCCGGAGGATATCTACCCGGATACCGTCGGCCAGGTCCGGAAGCGCATCAGCGGTCTTGACTACGAGGCATTGAACAATCTGTAAAAACACATAATACCCAATCCATGAAAGAAGAAAGAAAACAAGAGATCCGGGACGCCCTCGAGCGCTTTTGCATGCGCTACGGCTCCCAGAAGAAGGCGACAGCGGCCCTGAAGGACATCTCAGAGGGCACTATTTCGACCATCCTGAACGGCAGGTTCGACAAAATCGGCGATGACATGTGGAGCCGCCTGGAAGCGCAGGTGATGCCGGCGACGGCCGACTACAGCCTCGCCGACACATCCGCCCGGCTGAACCTGCTGGGGTACTTCCGAAAGATGAAGGAGGACTCCTCGATGATGTGGATCACCGGTCCGGCCGGAGTCGGCAAGAGTACGGCAGCCCGCGAGTTCGTCTCCAAAGGGCAGAACGCCTTCATGCTCACATGCGCCACTGATATGGTCCGCAGTGACTTCATGCAGGGACTGTCCGCCGCCGTCGGCCTGGACAACACCGGCCTGAACGTTAGGGAGACCCTGTACGCCATCATCCGCCACCTGGTAACCCTCGAAAGGCCGCTGCTGATCTTCGACGAGGCGGATAAGCTCCGTGATGACGTCCTCATGTACTTCATCACCATCTACAACGAGTTGGAGGACCGTTGCGGAATCGTATTCCTTTCCACGGACTCCATCAAGAGGCGCATGGAGATCGGGGTGAGTTACAACAAGCTCGGATACAACGAACTGTATTCCAGGATATGCAGGAGGTTCGTACCCGTCAAGCCGGCGACGCGCCAGGAGGTCATCGCGATCTGCCGTGCCAACGGCATCGAGGACCGCAAGGCCATACATGATGTCCTTGCAGAGGCAGACGACGCCCAGTACGACCTGCGACGTGTGAAGCGATCGATCGTGAAGCAGAAAGGTCTCAAATCCCTTTCAAACCAATAACCAAGCACCGTTCAAATGCCATCCAAAGACTCGCGCTCAAGGTCCCTGTCCGCCTCTTCGATACTCTCGATCCGGCGCAATACCATCACTCTCGACGGTGAGTGGGGGCAGTGCCTTGGCACGATCGACCGTCACGGCACGGCGATGCTGTTCGGACCTTCCGGCAGCGGCAAGTCGAATGCGGCAATGGCCCTGGCTAAAGAACTCACAGCCTTCGGGACGGTCCTCTTCCTTTCCCTCGAGGAGGGTTTCTCGGTCAGCTTCCAGAACACCCTGAGGAGACATGGCATGATAGAGTGCGGTACGCGCTTCCAGGCCCTAGACAAGTGCTCGAAGGAGGAGTTGAGCAACCGGCTCTTCAAGAAGGGATCCGCGGAGTTCGTCTTCATAGACTCCATCCAGGCATTCAAGATGAGGATCAGGGACTATGAGTTCCTGAAGGCCCAGTTCCCGAACAAGCTCATCATCCTGATCAGCCGTGCGAAGGGAAAGGAGCCATGGGGAGATGCCGCGAAGGAGATCCTCTATGACGTGGGCATCAAGATCTGGGTGGAAGGCGGCGTCGCATCCACGAGGGGGCGGTTCTTCGGCCCCACGGGCAAGGCAGTCATATGGCCGGACAAGGCTTTTGACTATTACGGTAAACTAACAAGCAATGAAGGAGATGAGTAATAAGATTAAGACTGAGACCCTTGGCAGGGCCCAGGCGGTCATCAGGGTGAAGCCTATTGACCATATATGGATCGGTGGATGCAGTATCACCGACGATCGGGACAAGCTACGCATCAAGGTCATCTGCATGCGAGGAAGAGGCGTGTGTGGACTGACGCGGGAGCAGGCTGTGCTGAATACCATCCACTATAGTGTGGATATGATGAGGTATCTTCCTGGCGAGGGGATAACTTTCGAAAGCGCAAAGAAGATCCTCCGGGAGATAGAAGACTCTGTACAACCAAGACTCTTCTGACCATGGCAAAGAACTACAAGCGTTTCTACGCGCTGCTCAAGCAGAATCCGGACGCTGACAAGGACGAGCTCGTGATGTCCTTCACGGATGAGCGGACCACCAGCCTTCGGGAGATGACTGAGGATGAGTTCAACGCCCTGTGCGATGCCCTCCAGTACGGCGCCGGACAGGGCTATGGGCAGAAGTCCATGGCGGAGCTGAAGCAGGCCCGCTCAGCCGTGCTAGTGCGTATACAGAGGTTAGGGATCCCGACGGTGGACAACTGGGACGGGATCGACCAGTTCTGCCTGAGCAGGAGGATCGCCGGGAAGCGTTTCGCTGCCCTGACGGTCGAAGAACTGAGGGCACTGCGTGTCAAACTAGAGATGATCCTGCGGAGGGGAGGACTGAAGGACGTCCGGAAGAGGGAGGATGAATCGGCCCATCTGCAGGCGCTGGCAAATACCTTTAAGACCAACTCGAAATATGCGAACTGACATGAATAATAGAAACAGACTTCCCGGTCTCATCGGCCGGATTGCGGCATACATCATCCGCCGGAGGGACAGGCGTTGGCTGGAGCGGTGGAACCGTTATGCCAGGGGGAACAATGTGAAACCACTGAAGGTCAACTGAAATGGATATCGCGAATCTGCCAAGGGCTGTGGCGCTGGAAAGTGAGCTGGATGTGCTGCTCCATCTAGGGAGCGATATCGAAACGAACATCAACGGCTGGTCCATGACCGGCAGTGATGGCAGGACATACAACCTCAGCCGGCACATGGTGACTGACATCAAGAGGCTGGCGGAGAACAGGATTCTGGCGATAATCGAAGAAGTAAAGAACCTTTAACATCTACGAATATGGAGAATAACGAGACACAGGTCCGGATGACGGACGAAGAGCTGGCCGAGTACAGGGCGTTCAAGGAGGCCCGGGCCAAGAAAGAGAGGGAGGAGCGGGCCCGCAAGATGAGGGCGGACTACACCTCCATGGTAGACGATGAGATTGCGGCGGCAGTGCCTGCACTGCTGTCCATCTCAGAGGATATCAGTACTGTTAAGAAGACAGTGCTGGAGAATTTCCAGGCGATACTCGCCATGAAGGGCGAGCTCTACAGGGAGAGGAAAGGCGAGGAGATGGCTAACTTTTCCCACACCTTCACGTCCTCCGACGGGAAGGCGAGGATTACCATCGGCCGCTATATGAATGACGACTACCTCGACACAGCCGAGACCGGCATCGCCATGATCCGGGACTACATCTCCTCGCTGGCGACCGACGAGAAGTCCCAGGCCCTTGTGGGTATGGTGATGCGGCTGCTGGCCAAGGACCGCAAGGGCACTCTCAAGGCCCAGAGGATCATCCAGCTGCGCAGGATCGCCGAGGAATCCGGTGCCGAGCAGTTCATCGAGGGCGTCAGGATCATCGAGGAGGCGTACTGCCCAACGGCATCCAGGACGTATCTCCGTGCATGGAGAAGGAACGAGAATACCAACGGATGGGATCCAATCCCGCTTGGCATGACTGAATCATAGGAGGATAGGGTATGGATACAAGCATGAATGATCTGGTGAAGGAAACTGCCAGGAAGCAGTTGGCTGAAGCCTCTGAGAGACTCCAGGGACTGTGTAGGCTTGACGCCAACCGGCCGGTCGACCAAAGGGTGGCCGATCTTACACACGTGGAGGCGGACGGCGGACGGTTCATCGCGGTTTTTGGTTCCGCCCACATGATGGGTGATCTCTTCCGGGAGTTCATCAGGAAGCGACCGGAGTTCCGGGGTGTGATCCAGGAGGCTCTCGATGACATGTACCGGATTGTGGACGAACCCGAATACTAACAGCGGAAGGATATGCGTAAGCGGAGGCTTAGGAGCGGCGTGAGCTACCGCAAGCGGGTGGCGGACATCAACAGGATATATGACGAACACGTCAACGATGGTCTCTCCAATAGGGAGATCTGGAGGAGGTTCATCTATCCGGTATATGCCATCAGCGAGCGGTCGTTCTACAACATCCTCTCCGCCTCCGCAGATCCTAACAAGACCCTTCCGGACGATTATCCTTCGTTATTTGGATTCAAGGACTGACACTATGGCATCAAGCAAGGACATAATGAGGAAGATCCTCAGGGACGTAAGGGTGGAAGCTTCGCAGCAGTTCGACCGCAACTTCACTCAGGAGTCCTTCTTCGGCACGCCATGGCCGCGCCGGAAGGGACCGGTCCGACGGAACGGCCATCTCCTTGTCAGCAACGGAGACCTTAGGCGCAGTATCCTGAGCCGGTCGGACGACAACAGCATCACCTTCTATTCGGACCTCCCTTATGCGGCCATCCAGAACAAAGGTGGAGACATAAGGGTCACGGCACGCATGAAGCGGCTGTTCTGGGCCAAGTACTACGAGGCCACCGGTGGCTTCAAGAGGCGCAAGGACGGTTCCCTCAGCCGGAGCAAGCGCCAGGTCCAGCTGAGCGAGGAGGCGGAGTTCTGGAAGGCGATGGCACTGAAGAAGGTCGGGGAGACTGTCACCATCCCGAAGAGGCAGTACCTGGGGACTTCCCCGCAGCTGGAGAATGCAGTGAAGGCAATCATAGAAAAGGATATAGAGGAATACCTTAAGACAATCAAGGACGAAATCAAACCATGAACAGAGCAAGGCTTTACAATGACTTCATCGATGCGGTGAAGGGACAGCTTCCGGAGATCAAGCATGTGGATCTTTGGAACAGGAACATAGAATTCATCGAGCAGGAGGACTGGTTCATGCCGGCGGTCTTCCTGGAGTTCGGGGAAATATCCTGGTCTCCTACTGTGGTGACTAAGGATATCGTTGACTATAAAGGGCAGGGTGCCTTGTCCGTCCATATCGTGACTACCTGGCAGGGCAGCGCGTCTGCTGACAGCCAGGACAGGAACCGGCTGCTGGAGGACTTCAGCCTGAGCGCCAAGATACAGGCCGTGGTGGAGCTCCTGGGCGGAGAATATTACGGTGGAATATGGCTCACTGGTACCAGGACCAACCACGACCATGCAGACATTGTCGAGAACGTCGATATCTACACGGTCAAGTACCATAGACGCGTTTCCCTGACCCAAACCTCGTCGGGAGACGAGTCTTGACGCTGTGAAGCGCTGCCCTGCACAGGCCAGGTGGCTGGCGAAAATTTAAACCTGAATTTCTGACATTTTACCATAATCCAAGTTTTACAGTCCGGTTCGACTCCGGGTGCAGGGCCAAGAGAAGCATTATCAACGATCAAATACCATAATTAATGGACCTCAAGACCACTTTATGCCAAGAGATTGAAAGGCGAATGCAAGCTCCCAAAGGGCTTGATTGCCCGGAAAGAAAGGAGGAATAGTATGAACAAGTGTAAAGGATGCGTTTATTGGAAATGGGTAAAGGCAGATAAACTATACCAGACACCTGGCTACCACTACTGCGAGAAGAATAAACTGACAACTTGTAAAAGGAGGGCAGGAGAAAAGGAACATTACCGTATTACGATTGATGTGATTGCAGAACCAGACGGAGTGAATAGATGTAGCGACATTGACCATGTAGTATATCTAAATAAGAATGAACTCGTACCGTGGACGGTTAGAGCAGAAGATGTAAAATACAAAGTAGAATTACTCAGCGCAGAAGCGGAGAAAGACCTTGAGTTGACTTGGGAGGATATACAGCGTATCGTTGAGATTGCCGATGATATACTACTTGACCCACAACGTCCAAGACGACTTTCAACGACCAAAGAAGCCTACTATACTGAGGTATTAAGGAGATACAAAGAGGAAAAGAAATGAGCAATAAAATATCAGTATGGCCGGGATTTTTAGTAGGGTTTGAATTGGAGGAAGGGGATCTCATTTTACGCATTCTGACAGGAGTGCGGTCTTGCGAAACAGGCGAATGGGAAGATGAGATAATCAGAATCCCATATACCGGTCCTTGCGAAAAAAAAGACCTGGATCAATTAATTAATTTGCATAGAGTCAGGATAATAATTGAACCTGATGAAGATGATGAGAGGAAGTGATAACTATGAGAAGTTGGCCGCTGCAGGCTTCGTGATTGTCCGGCCAGACGATTACCCGGCTCCGCGAATCAAGCAGTGGGTCAGTGACGGAGCCTGGAAGACCTTGGAGAAATACCCCACCAAGGCCGCCCGAGATCGGGCCCTCGCCACCATGCTGGAGAATCCGAAAACAGTGAACCTGTGATGAACGTAGTGTCATCAGTTCTCTTTTCTAATGTAGTGATTTAACGGAACTTGAACGTTTTTCAAATTATTGAACGGTTATATGTTACTTTTTTGCATAATATTTGTATTTTTGTAAGAGACCCTTATTTAATTAAGGGCAATTATTCTTTAACACACATTCAGGTATGGCAGAAGGCGAAGTAAAATTCAAGTACATTTTTAATGATGATTATAACCCTGTTTATGTCAATGGGGCACATGGCGGTGTTAATTCCCAAGGGGAAATTATAGTCAACTTCTATCTTGAGCGTATGGGGCTTCCAAATAGCCAAACAAACGCCATAACCTCAGAAGGTAAACTGGGAGACGTCATTGCTTCCGACCCTAAGGATTTGAATCAGTCTCATATCAGATTCATTCGTAATGGCATTATAATGAATCTTCAGACCGCCATTACAATACACAATTGGTTGGGACAGCATATTGAGACGTTGAAGAAGCTATATGGTATTGATCCAGAGAAAGAGTAAGAATAATGTTTGCGGAGATTATGATTGCCAGCTTAGCTAAGTTTAGTGACACAAGCTTTATGAGGAAATGGGGACAAAAGCCTTTCCCTTATTATAATGATGTCACTAAGATTATATACGGAAAAAAAGACTCCGTAAGCGATACAAAGCCTTCTCTATTTATTGATATCGACAAAATGGAGAAGCTAGGTGATAACTATTTTCGTATAGAATCATTTAGATCCTTAAAGAAGGGTTGGGACGGTTATAGCGCCGAGGTAATTCCGGAAACCATTTTAAACCGAGTCCAAGATATACTTCTAAAAGTGCGGAAACCATCTAGTCCAAGACTCCAGGTGTTTCCGACAGGAAGAGGGACCGTTCAGATAGAGTATTATATTGATGATGACAATCAAACAGAGATTGAAGTTTTTCAGAATCAGTACAATGCTTTCATAGTCTCAAAGGGTATGGAAGAAGAAAAAAGGGTGACAAGAAAAGAGGCTATAACTATTTTGGATAACATCATCAATGGGAAGTAGGGCTCTTTCTCCAATCATAGCCGATGGAGAATACCTCTATAGGGGTATAACAAATAAGCAATGGGATTTTGTTAATAATCGAATCACTTCTGCTGCGTATAAAGATTCGCTTGGTGTATCTGTTGATAGGAGCGGTGATCGGGATGAAGAATCTTGTGTATCCCACCTTCTTCAGAATAAGCCTTTTATCGCCATAGGAAGACTTATGGCTGGGTTTGTTCGTGAGAGTGGTTTACTTGTTAAGTATGATCCTACAGAAGAGAATGAGTATCACTCCGAAATTCGTCATTCAGAGAATAGAGCTGAACTTACAACAGGACAATCAAGGAAGATGTCTCGTTCTGCAACAGTGGTATACTTGCAAGAGGACAAGTAATAATAAGAAAATTGAAGCAAGAGAAAGAAAAAAACTAATTCTGGTCCTCCAATTGAAATAATAATGAATCCGGTCAGCCCCTCGGCTCACCGGATTTTTATGAACGTAGTGCACTTGTTATCAGAAAAGTTGTTATATTTGCGGTGAGGATTGATTGGGCTTCTCATAGTGGGCTTCGGCCCTTCGGGAAGATTTTCAATCCTTTTGTTATTTAATCCGCATGGTATAGACCATCTTTTCCGTCTGGTCTTTCACCTTGCATTCTATCGTAACCCCATTGAAGGAGGCTTCATAAACCAAGAAATTGCACGCATGGTGTTTTCCTGCCTCTGTGCCAACCAAGTCTGCGGAAGGCAACCAAAGATCAACATTAATGGCTAGCTCCATTGTCTCGGCCAGACGCCCATGACGGACATTCTTTGCAAAGGTTTCGGAGAAGAATCCTTTATTCACAACCAAGCTGTCCCCGTTATTATCAATGACCAACCTTTTTGCCTTCTGTCCGTTGGGCATTGTTACCTCAGGCAAATGCCTATCGGCCCATTCCCGGGATGCTTTGCTTATATCCTTAGCGTCTTGTGCATTCAACGAGGACACACCTTCTTTCTCGGCCATGGAGCGGATAAGTGGGCAAGCCTGGCATAATTGGTTCTGGGCGAGATTAGAGCTCAGTTCAAGTTTGCGGGTGCAGTTGCGGCACTTGGAGATTGTGTAGGGGTTGTAGTCCGGGAAGGTTTTCTGCTGCTTGCCCGGATTGAAGCGGAACATCCCCTTCTTGTCCTTTGAGAGGGCTTCCTTGCCTCTCCTGAGGGCTTCCGCCCTGTCGGTCGGCTCATTGGTAGACCTGAGGACCTGGACGACCGTACAGCGGCAGTTCCAGCCGTTCGGAGGATAGTAGGAATCCCAGAAGGAATCCGATGGCGGGAGTGTGACTCCGTCGAGGGCGGCGTGTTCCGGCCTGACCAGGTCATCCCCGGCCGTCCGGTACTGGAGGTAGTATTCATCCCCGTCCTCCATGAAGTTCTCCCATCTCCCGGCCATCTCTGCTGAGCCATGGGCGAAGTTGTATTCTGCCCGAAGGTAGTGACGGTTGTAGGTCTCGTCGATGGATTGAACGTCGTTCAAGAAGCGTTCAAACGGCTTTCTCTGGCCATTATCGTCAAGCAGTGAAGGGAAGGCTTCGTTGAGCTCGTGGAATGTCTTCATCCCGGAGAAGATCCAGTCCGATTCCTTCAGGCGTGAGCGCATCTTGTCGGACATCTCCACGTTTTCGAAGCCACTGTCCAGGATGGCGGCATGCTCATCGATGAAGCCGGTTACCGCGGGATCCTCCATGAGTTCTATCCTGAGCGACGCCCCTTCCTCCCTGAAGAGGGCCTTCATCATGCCGGAGAACTTCTCTCGGAGGCGTCTCCGGGCATCCTCCGGGATATCCTTCCGCTTTGCCAGGTCAAGATGGCTCTCCAGGATGCCGGCATATCTCCTGTGCAGCCCCTCGTAGTCAGAGGGGCTCAGTCGAAAAAACCCTGGCGGGCATTCTGCAGTGAGTCACCATCTCCTCCCGGAGTCATCGAGAATGGATCCTGTCGCCGTTCTCCGACCGGAAGCCCGTACTTGTCGGCGAAGTAGCTGCCGTCCACCTCGTAGTTATTGAGGATCATCTGTTCGAACGCCAGCTGTTGCTCAGGGGTGTAGTCTATCGGGTCATCCCAGTCGAAGCGGAGTCCCTTAACCGGGAACCCCAGCTTGACCATCTTAGGGATAAGCTGGTCATTGACCATATCGCGCAGTGAGTCAGCGATCTCGTAGATGAGGTTGTCCAGGACCTTGAGGTGTACCTGGCTCTGGGAGAGGCTGGAGCCGTCCTCGATGGTCATGGTGACCTGGAGGATAAGTTTCGACAGTTCGGAGTTCGCCCTTTCCACACGCTTGTCGTAGACGTTGAAGGCGTCACCCCGGGAACTCTCCTTGAGTTCGATTTCCGCATCGGCCGGCAGAACGGCATAGGCCTGGTAGCCCATGGTCTCCATCATCTTGGCCATCTCGTCGATGTCTTTCTGGTCGCGACTTGCTGTCTTTGCTATCCTGATCGGGAGCCCGAACATCTCCGCGAAGGCATCCCAGAAAGCCATGGCGTATTTCTTCGGGATAGTCTGGATGGCCGCCTTGAGGTAAAGCCCCAGGTCGTCCGGTGCCCCCATCTCGATGAGCCAGTCGGAGTATGGGCTTTCCCTGTACGGGATCCCGGTCTCCCAGTTTCCTCCCGGGAGTGGTGTCACGCGGCCGTATTCGGGGACGACATGCTTGCGAGGAACCAGTTCCACTCCGTCGAAGGTCATAAGTCCGTCCTCGCGGTGGGTAACATCTCCCAGCTGTATGAGGGAGTGTCCCCAGTAGCGGGCCTGCAGAGCATAGCGCAGCAGCTGCTTGAACCATGCCGTCTCGAAGAGGGCTAGGGCATCCTCGTCGGGTGTCCCGTCCGGACGTGTCAGCTTGAAGGCCTTGCCCAGGATGAACCCCTGGAGCTGTCCGATGCATCCGGACAGGTGGAGGTCCAGTTCAACGTCGCGGTAGATGTCATAGAGGCGCTGCCTGTTCGGCTGCTGGACATTGATGGCAGCCTGCTGGGCCAGCCTCCATTCGGCAAGGTCACGCATGGCGAGGAAGTCCGTCTGGCGCTGCAGGTCTGCTACGACCTTGCGGAAGCGCTCCCGGCCAGCCTTCTTCGAGAGGTCGAGGGTGGAACCGTCCTTGAGGCGCAATGACTGGCCTGGGATCAGTCTCTTGAAAGATTCGATGATTGGCATGGTAAGGATAATTAATAACTGTTGTCTACACAGGGTTGTGATCCATAGCGGATGGTGGGAGCTGCGCTGTTCCCTTCCTCGTCGAGGGCTTCCGGCAAATCCGGCAACACTGTTCCATCCTGGACTTTCTTGAGCCATTCCAGGGCTTTCTCGTACCTTTCCCGGCGGATGTCCATACCCATCCTGCTC
>JBGVAE010000157.1:0-10170 GCA_045224215.1 Candidatus Cryptobacteroides sp.
ACCGCTGAGACTTCAGCCAACTATCTCTGGTTCAGCGACGAGGATTATGACTCCCTGGGAGGAAGGCTCAAGTGCAATCCGGCCATAAAGACATCAGGCGACCGGGCAGCATTAATAGAAGGACTCAGGACCGGTGTCATCGACACCATCGGCTCCGACCATGCCCCTCACCTGCTGTCGGAAAAAGACAAATCATACCTGGAATGTCCTTCCGGACTTCCGACCATAGGCCAGTCCTTATCCGTTGTCTTGACTGTTGCCAAGAATAACGACATCCCTCTCACAAGGATTGCGGAAGCATTTTCAGAAATTCCGGCAAGGATATTCGGAATCCCGGACCGCGGCCGTTTGGAGGAAGGCTGCAAGGCCGATCTCGTGGTATTTGACCCGGAGGAACGGTTCAAGGTGGAGGATGTTCCCGGCAAATGCGGATGGAGTCCCTATGAAGGGGAAAGCCTTTGCGGTAAGGTAAAAATGGTCTGGATCAACGGGACTCTTGTGGTGAAGGACGGCACTTTGTGTATTGGGAAAGGACAATCCCCAGCACAGCGATTAATATTCCCGCCCACTGCAGCAACGTCATATGCTCCCGGCCGATAAACTCCGCGATCAGCGCAGTAGCCACGCACATCATTGCAAGGAATACGCTTGATTTCGCCACACCCAGCCTCTTGATGGTCATAGCCCAGAGTGAGAATGCCAGGCTGGAGCAAAGAGCCGCCAGGCAGATTATAGGCTCGAGCACCTCCCATGAGAGGTACGAAGGGTTGAAGTTCTCCAAACCTTTGGTCAGGAATAAAGGCAGGAAATACACCGCCCCTATCAGGAACTGGTACATCACGATCACCTGTGGCTTGTAGTCATCCGCAAGGACCTTGGTGAAGGACGCATGACCGACCTCCGCGAACACCGCTATCAGAAGCAGGACAAGCCCAAGAACGAAATTCTCCGGCGTTCCACCCTGGTCCTGGGTGAGCAGCACAAGGCATATTCCCAGCAAGGTCACGAATATTCCGAATCCATTGAGAAGCGAGATCTTCTCCTTGAAGAAAAGGAAAGCAGCTCCGACCGAGAAGATCGGAACCGATGCGATTATCATCGCACTGATGGTAGGCGAACCGGTCTCCTTTATTCCATAAGTCTCGCAGAGGAAATATATAAGCGGCTCGAAAAGGGAGAGAAGGGCGAATTTCCAAAGGTCCTTCCTTGCAATCAACTTGAACTGGCAAGTGATGAGATTGAAGAGCAGGAGGATAAGCCCTGCGATCAAGATCCTTATGGGGACGAAGAAGAATATCGGGATCCCCATTGCGATAAGGCGGTCGCCCCAGATGTAGGACATACCCCAGAGCAAAATCGCACAGGCAGATAATATATAAATTACTGCTTTATTGTCGCAAATGCTTCTGGAATAACTCATAAAGGAACAACTTATCTTTCACTTTTGCAAAGATAAGTAAATATTCCTAACAAAAAGAAATTTAAAGGCGGAAAAATTTAACGTTTTAAAACAGGAGCTAGTGAGATACGGTTTCTCTCGAGATCAACGTTCTCGACAACAACCTGGACTTGCTGATGCAACTTAAGTTTCAGTCCTCTCAACCGGGAGATGTGGATCAGCCCATTTTCATGGATACCGATATCGACAAAAGCCCCGAACGCCGTAATATTCGTTACTATTCCCGGAAGTTCCATTCCCGGTTTCAGGTCGTCTATTTCCCTGATGTCATCCGCAAAGCTGAACTCCTGAGCCGCTTGGCGAGGGTCCAGGCCCGGCTTGGCGAGTTCCTTCAGGATGTCATTGATGGTAGGGAGACCGAAATCTCCCTCAACGTATCTGGCTGGATCTATCTTGCCGATCAAGTCAGCGTTGCCGACAAGTTCCTTTTCGGACACACCAAGGTCGGAAGCCATCCTGGCAACTATATGGTAGCATTCCGGATGGACTGCAGAGTTATCCAACGGATTCTCTGCATCCTTGATCCGGAGGAAACCGGCACATTGCTCGAATGCCTTCGGCCCAAGTTTCGGAACCTTACGGAGTTGTTCCCTGGAAGTGAATCCTCCGGCCGAATCCCTGTAGGAAACGATGTTCGCGGCCAATGCCGGACCGATACCGGAAACGTAACTCAGAAGATAAGGACTGGCAGTATTCAGATTGACTCCTACATTGTTAACGCAGATTTCCACTGTGTTGTCAAGCTTCTCCTTCAGGAGATTCTGGTCCACGTCGTGCTGGTACTGCCCTACTCCAAGGGACTTAGGGTCTATCTTTACGAGTTCAGCCAAAGGATCCATCAGGCGCCTTCCGATGGAAACAGCGCCCCTCACGGTCACATCCTCGTCCGGAAACTCCTTCCTCGCCACCTCGGATGCCGAATAGATCGAAGCCCCATCTTCGCTCACAGTATATACCTTTACCTCTTCAGGCAGACCGACCTTCTTGATAAAATCCTCTGTCTCCCTGGAAGCCGTCCCGTTGCCGATCGCTATGACTTCTATCCCGTAATCCTCGACCATGGAAGAAACCGCCATTATGGACTTTATCTTTTCATTCTGCGGAGGATGCGGGAATATGATGGTGTGATACAGGAGGTTGCCTCGTTCGTCCAAACAGACAGTCTTGCATCCGTTCCTGTAGCCAGGGTCTATGGCCAAAGTCCTTTTCTGGCCGACCGGAGGCGAAAGCAGAAGCTGGGTGAGATTCTCTCCGAACACGTTGATGGATTCGACGTCAGCCTTCTCCTTTGCCTCTTTCACAATCTCGTTCGTTATCGACGGATCCAGAAGGCGTTTGAGGGAATCGTCAACGGCCATCCTTATCTGCCTGGCCAACTTCTCGCCAGGGAAACGGCGCTCCTTGCAGAAATCATAATATACCTTGTTGCCGCATTTCTCAAGATCCGCATCCAGACGGACGGACAGGAAGCCTTCCTTCTCCGCCCTAAGGATAGCAAGAAGGTTATGGGACGGGATACGCTGGATCGGCATCGAGAAATTGAAATATGTCCGATATTTGGAAGCCTCCGGATCGGTCGACGCTGCCTTGGTGGCCTTGGATTCGATCCTTCGGGTCCTGTAAATCTGCCTTAACGTGTCACGGACCGGAGCTGATTCTGAAAGTCTCTCGGCGATGATGTCCCTGGCACCGGCCAGAGCCTCTTCCACGCCAGGAACCTTATCTCCCAGATATTTCCTGGCTTCTGCCTCCGGATCGGCGACCGCGATGTTCCACATCTTGTCAGCCAGGGGCTCCAGACCGTTCTCCTTGGCAACGGTAGCCCTGGTGCGGCGTTTCGGCCTGAACGGCAGGTACAAGTCTTCCAACTCGCTGGAAACCACGCATTTCTCTATCTGAGCCCGCAGTCCCTCAGTCAGTTTCCCCTGGGATTCGATGGTGGATAGGATGCTTTCCTTACGTTTTTCCATCTCGGAATAGACATCGTTCCAGTGCTTGATTTCGGACACCTCTACATCGTCAAGGCCTCCGGTTTTTTCCTTCCTGTAACGGCTGATGAAAGGAATGGTACTCCCCTCCTCGAAAAGGGCGATGCAGTTTTCGACCTGCCAGGTCTTTATACCGAGCCTCCCGGCAATGGAGTCAATGTATATCTGTTTCATATCTGGTATGTCAATCCTGGGAAACCAGTTTAAGTTCATCCCTGTATGCTGAGAATATCTTAGACTTCGAAACGAAACCCACATAGGTCCTGTCATGCTTAACCACTGGCAGGTTCCAAGCATCTGAAGTCTCGAATTTTTTCATCACCGAATCCATCTTCTCGTCCTCGTAGACATACGCCACTGCGCTTCTCATGAAATTGAATACATGCATCTTGTCATACAAGTCATGGCGGAACATATCCTTGCGGATGTCCTCCAAGGAAACATATCCCTGGAAACGCCCCTTCGAATCTACGACAGGGAAAATATTCCTGGAAGACTCTGAAATCACTTCCACCAATCGGCCGAGGGTAGCATCTATCTCCACCGGAGAGAAGTCGTTCTCTATCACGTCTCCGACCTTCAGCAGAGTCAGCACCGCCTGGTCGCTGTCATGGGTGAGAAGTTCACCCCTCTGGGCGATACGCTTCGTGTAGATGGAATATTTCTCCACGAGCCTTGTGGTTCCGAACGCAATGGTGGCAGTCAGGATCAGCGGGAGGAAAAGTTCGTAACCTCCTGATATCTCGGCGATGAGGAAGATGGCCGTCATCGGAGCCTGCATCACTCCCGCCATCAGGCCAGCCATCCCGACCAGGACGAAATTCTGTTCAGGGACGGAAAGTGAAGTCCCTCCAAGGATCAGGTTGAAAGTCCTCGCAACGAAGAACCCTGCAATGGCTCCAACGAATAGGGTTGGTCCGAAAGTACCACCCACGCCTCCTCCTGCATTGGTCAGCGTCATTGAGAACACTTTCAACAGCAGGATAAGCAGGAAGAACACCGGCACCGACCAGCTGCTTGCAGAAAGGAAAGACAACGGCGTCTGGCCTTCCAGAGTCAGTTCATTACCGTTCAGCAGACTTCCCAGGGACTCATAGCCCTCCCCGTACAAAGGTGGGAAAAGGAAAATCAGAAGTCCCAGCCCGAGTGCGCAAAGTATCCACTTCAGGTAAGGGTTCTTCATCTTACCGACCTTGTCTTCCATCCATAGGGTGGTCCTGATGAAATAGATGGAGCAAGCCCCACAGAACAAGCCCAGGATGAGATAGAAAGGAATATTCTTCAGTACAAACGGGGTCAGGGTGCACTCGAACGGGGTGGCATCTCCAAGGAATATATATGAGACCACGGTTGCCGACACGGTGGACAGCAGCAGAGGCATCATGGAATTCATGGAGATGTTGAAAAGCAGGATCTCCAGCACGAACAGGACTCCGGCAAGAGGAGCCTTGAATATTCCGGCAACGGCAGCTGCAGCTCCGCAGCCCAGGAGAATCGTCATATTCCTGTAGGAAAGCCCGCAATACCTGGCGAAATTAGATCCTATCGCAGCTCCGGTATAGACGATCGGAGCCTCTGCGCCTACTGATCCTCCGAATCCGATCGTGACCGAACTGGCCACTACCGAGGACCACATGTTATGCGGCTTGATCCTGGAATCGTGACGGGAAACGGCCTGGAGGGCCTTGGTTACCCCGTGGCCGATGTTGTCCTTGATGACATACCTGCAGAAAAGCATGGCGAGCAACATTCCGACACCCGGCAGCACCAGGTAAAGGATTCCGTTGAGCGATCCTCCGAAAACCGAATGGAGGCCATGCTGGATAAGGTTGATGAGGGTCTTCAACAGAACCGCAGCCAAACCGACCACCAACCCGACCACGACGCTGAGCACCAGCACCTGGTTTCTCTCTGAGAGATGCGATATAGGATTCAGCTTTCGCATATTCATACAAAAATAACTAAATTTGTGGAGAGTGTGATAAAAATCAGATGCAATGAAAAAGTTCATAGCCACATTGGCGACCCTGATAGTGCTGGCACTTCTCGGCGTGCTTGGAGTCAATCTATTCAAGAATTCCGGTCCAAGGGAAAAGATAAAGGCCGAAGGCGGAAAGATGATAGTCGAAGAGATGAGCTACTATCGCGGCTCCGGAAAGTTGTTCGGGAAGGTTTACAAGCCGGTCGGTGATGACGGGACTTTCTCGGGAGCGGATTGTCCGGCCGTGGTATTCTTCCACGAATCATTGAAGACAAATCTTCCTGAGAGCATGATGAAATCGCTTGTCCCGGAAGGTATAATCGGCTACACGGCCGCTTCGCACGGCAAGGCCGGAGATGTCAGTTTCCTTATCAAGAAAGTCCGTGGCGAAGATTTCGTATCGGACGACCTGGTGTTCGTGATCGCCGATGCTGCCAGCAGCCAAGCTGTGGTCGAGGCCGTCTCAAAGGTAGGCAGTAAGGTCGCCGGATTGATTCTGATAGAGCCGCAGCTCGAAGGAAAGGCCGCCGGTATATATGACCGATACAAAGATGAATTCCTGACCATCGGGGCTTCTTCGAAAGACAGCGCCGTCAGCCTTGTGAAAGACTATCTCGAATCCCGAGGGGCACTGAAATGAAAGACAAGGTAAGATTCGGAATCATCGGTACCGGACGCATCAGCGACTGGGTGCTGAAAGGAGCCGTGCTAGAACCTCGGTTCGAGGCGGTTGCCGTCTGCTCACGTTCCAGTGAAAGGGCAAAAGCCTTCGGAGTTTCACACGGCATTCCGACGGCATATTCTGATCCGGAGGAGATGGCTTCCGATCCGGAAATCGACGCCATCTATATCGGCACTCCGAACAACACCCATCACGACCTTGCGATCCTCTGCATGGAAAAGGGCAAGCACGTACTCTGCGAGAAGCCGCTGGCGTCCAATGCCAGGGAGGTGGAAGACATGATAGAGGCGGCCAGGAAATATGATGTCGTGCTGATGGAGGCGATGATTTCGACCCTGAGTCCCAACTTCCGGAACGTCCAGGACAGGTTGGGCGAGATCGGCACCGTCCGCCATTTCTCCGCCACGTTCTGCCAGTATTCATCCAAGTTCTCCCAGGTCGTCAGGATCCTCTCCGGCGAGGACTCTTCCCCCGTCCCGAGTTCTTTCAACCCAGATTCCTCAGGTGGAGCGTTGATGGATGTAGGAATATACACAATCTACCCTATGGTAACGCTTTTCGGGAAGCCTGATTCTGTCAAGGCAGAAGTCAAGACCCTGAACGTGCCGGTCGGAGGCTCCGTCAAGCCGGTGGACATCCAGGGTAACATACTGTTCGGCTACCCCGGAATGACGGCCAGCGCCATGTATTCGAAAGTAGCGGATTCCCGGCTCCGGACGGAGATTTCCGGAGAGCTTGGGATAATCTCCTTGGACCAGGTGCACATTGCCCGGCAGGTCAGTATGACCAAGAGGGGCGAACCGACTTCGGGCAGGTCGGCCGGGCCTCTATCAACAGACATCACCGTTCCCGGCGATGCCGACGAATACCAATGCGAGTTCCGTGAATTCATCGATGTGGTCCTTTCAGGACGCAAGGAATCCCGGAGCAATTCGCTCCGGAATTCCCTCATAGTCGCCCGGATCATGGACGAAGTCCGCCGCCAGGCCGGAATCACCTTCCCCGCCGACAGCCGCTGACCGAGAAATAGCGACTACAGGCTTTCGAGCCAGGCACTCATATGAGGGACCTTGGCCATTGCAGAATTGAACAGCGCCATCTGGTTCCTGGTGCGCACAAGGTTGTGCTCCGGATACTTGATCTTGTAGTAAGTGTCTCCGTTGATGAAGTCAGTGAAGAAACGAACGGCTTGCATGAACGGGAACAGACATGCAGCAAAAGGGAGGTTCCTCTTTTCCACATCGGTCAGGAAAGACCTCGTGCCCTTGATATATCCCCTTGAGAAAGCCCGGAATATCTCCATGTCGAAATCCACCTTGTCGAGTTCAGGAGAATCTTCAGGAACAGGATTGGCTGCGGTACGGAGGAAGTCTCCGAAATCAGAAAAAACGAAAGCCGGCATCACGGTGTCGAGATCGATTACGCAGAGCACGCTACCATCCTTGTCGAACATCATGTTGTTGACCTTTGTGTCGCAGTGGCAGATCCTCTTGGGCAGGAGACCTTCGCGGTACATTCTCTCCGCCTTGCACATCTCATCCCCAAACCTGTGCATCTCGCGAAGGATGTAGTGAAGTTCACCGCCATAGGCCTCTCCATCCTCGGCAAGCCTTTTCGAGAGATCGGCCTTCTCGGCATCTTCCAGCTGCCGCATACGCAGCTCCATGTTATGGAAATCAGGGATGGTTTCTCCGAGCTGCTCCGGGAGATCGCTCAGCATAGCCTCGAAGTTGCCGAAAGCCTCGCCCGCATATTCGGAATATTCAGGATTCACCGCCTCGTAAGTCATCGCCTCTGGAATGAATACAGAAACTCTCCAGAACTTGCCCCCGGACTCAAGATATGTCTTGCTGGAATCATCTTTCAAAGGCATGAATCTCAAGACCTTCCTGTCGATATCCTTCTCTCCTGCAGCCTCAAGTTTTTCGCGGATATGTCCGGTCACGGCAGCAATGTTAGCCTGCAGCAGGTCCACATCCTTGAATACAGCATTATTAATCCTCTGGAGGACATAGTCCGGAGTACCGGCAGATGTCGTAACCTTGTATGTGTCATTGATCAGTCCATTGCCAAGAGGAGCGATGTTTTCGATGTCGCCCTCTATCCTGAAGCATTCCACGATTCTTTTCAAATCTTCCATATTCCTTAGTTATTAGTTTTTATTGATTCAATTCTATACAAGCAGCCGGTCCAGAGCCTTTCTCAGGCGAGGCACTCCGTCTGCAATGTGGTTACCCGGATTCAACTCGAACGTCACTTCCAAGCCCCTTGATTCCAACAAGTTCCGTACCTCGGCCGTACATTCCTCTATCCGGGAGAAAAGAGGATTCCGGGATTCCTTCTCCCGCTCTCCAACGGACAGGTACACACGGCCTACCGAAGACGGTACACCCTGGTTTCCAAGCCATTCAGTGAAACCGTCATACCAGAAGGAACCCGAAACGGAACCTATGCTCCCGAACAGGTCGCTGTGGCAGCCTGCCCACACGGCGAAAAGGCCGGCAAGGGATATTCCCACCAAACTCCTTCTGGAAGAAGCAAATCTGTTACCGTGACCGAGCAGCCGGTCTTCCACCATCGTAACCACCTCGTTCCCAAGTACTTCCAGGAACATTCCGGCTCCTCCCCCGAAATCCGGGCACTTCTTGCGAACGTTCGGGGCAGGCCAAGGAGTGAGATCATTGTCCCAATCCATCCCGAAGACTGAAACGAGGGCCACTGAATATTTCTCCACCAGATCCTCCAGTCCGGGCATGACCTTCACCGGCTCAAGCAGGTAAACTATCCTGCCCGCCTCCCCTTCAGGGTAGCAGCAGCGAATCTCAATGGGACCGGCTGTTTGGGAGAACTGTCGCATACGGATAACAAATATAATCGTTATTTTTGCAATATGGAACTATATGAGCACGCAAGACCAGGCCTTTTGGCTGGAAAGAAACTGCTGTATGTCCACGGATTCGCATCCAGCGGACAGACAGGGTCAGTAAAGACTCTGAGGCTGCTCCTTCCCGATGCCACCGTGATCGCCCCGGACGTGCCAGTTGATCCCCACGAGGCAATATCGTTCCTGAAAGAAACTGTCGGCAGGGAATCCCCGGACGTTATCATAGGGACCTCTATGGGAGGAATGTACGCAGAGATGCTGTACGGAACTTACAGGATCCTCGTCAATCCTGCATTCCAGCTTGCCGAAACCATCCTGAAGAACAACGGGCTGGGAAAGAGGGATTTCCATAACCCTCGGGCCGACGGCCAGACTTCCTTTCTGGTCAACAAGGCCATGCTCGAAGATTTCCGGGACGTCAGTTCCCATTGCTTCGAAAAGGCGGAGAAAGACAGCGGAAAGGTCTTCGGTCTGTTCGGGATCCACGACAACCTGGTCCACACCTTCGACCTGTTCAGTTCCCACTATCCTCAGGCAATCAGGTTCGACGGAGAGCATCACCTAAACGACTCAGCAATACTGCACGCTGTGATGCCGGTTCTCGGATTGATCGATGACAAGCTGGACGATAGATCCAAACCGGTGCTCTTCATTTCCCTGGACGACACCATGATCCATCACACCAGCGGAATCGCCAAGGCTGTGGCAGAACTGTCCTGGAACTACGATGTGCAGATCGTCATCGGAGTCCCTTACAACAAGCCGGAAGAGTTCTCCAGCCTTTCCGGATGGTGCGAGGACAATCTCGGCGTCCCGGTCTGGAACAGGATCACTTCCTCCAACCGGAAGGATCTCCTCCTGGGTGATTACCTCATCGACGCCCACCCTGAGTCCAACTTCGGAGACAATTTCATGGGCACCCTCCTCCACTTCGGCACCGACGCCTTCCGGACCTGGGAAGACGTCCTCGAGTATTTCAGGAGACTGGCAGGACAATAAATACTTGGATATCATATGAAACGACGGGAATTTCTGAATACTGCAGGGGTGGCGGCGGTCGGGGCCGGACTGATGGTGGGAGCCGGAGGGCTGATTTCCGGCTGCACCGGGAAGGTCAGTACCGGTAAAGGCCAAGGCGGAAAGATGAAGCTGAGCTTCGAGCCATACACTCTGCAG
>JBGVAE010000158.1:0-16686 GCA_045224215.1 Candidatus Cryptobacteroides sp.
GTTCCAGCGAGGGTCACCGACATTGGCGTTCATCGCAACACCGTTGGTGAGGGTGAAGTCTCCGTTTGCTGCATCCTTGCAAGGATCTGCAGGCAGGATTGCACCGCCTCCGGTGAGGCATTGCTCCTTACTCATGAAGGCGAAGAAGGAATATGCAGCCTTCTCTTCGCGGTCTTCGCAGTTATAGAAGTAGTTGTTCATCACGGTGGCCGGAACGATTCCTGCCTTGCTCTTGAACTTAGGGAATCCGGCTGCGTTGGAAGGATCCGTGTCGATCAGGATGGAGTAGAACAGGTTGTTCTGGACCTTGTAGCTGAGCAATCCGCTTCCTGCTGCGCTCCTGATGTGGAAGATACCGTTGTTGTCCTTGCTGGACTCGATGGTAGCTACCTTGTAGAAGGTGTTGTTGCGGATTGTGGCGTAGTTCATCTCGTGAGCAGCGTCCGTGCGGACGAAGGTACGGCAGCTGTTGGCGACCGTGTTGTTCACGAAAATGAAGTTGTGGTGCGCTCCGGTACGGAGGTCGATGAAGTCTGCGGATTGTGAGCAGTTGTAGAAGATGTTGCCCTTGAAGATAAGGTACTGTACATCCGAAACAGCCTTCCCGGAGTTGTCGTACAGGGCTTTGGTGCCCTTCAGTATGCTGTTGTAGAGAGCAACTGTGTCGGCGGCAGGGGCGTTGGCCTTGTCTTCCACGAAGAATGAAGTTCCGTCGCCAACGACTTCTACATTGTTGATTACGACGCTTCCTGGGATGTTTCCGCTCAGGGTGAAGTTACCGGTAAGCGGAGTCTTCCTGCCGTTGCTTGTCTGTCCGGTAAGGTGCAGAGGAGCAGTGAGGGCGACGTTGCCGATTGCATAAGGAGTGTCGCTGTACTTAAGCGTTATGGCATCCTTTCCGGCTGAAATGGCGGTCATGAGTTCCTCGACCGTGGAGACTATGAACTCGGTGCTTCCGCCACCTTCGCTCTTAGGAAGTACTGCGAACGCTGCCTTTCCGACTTCGGATTCTGTGTTGTAGATATCGTCCGGACCAGGGTTGGCATAGACCGAGACTGAATATACGCCTGCGTCGAGCATCTTGATGATGCTGGAAGCGATGGTGTATGAAGTGCCTTCGTCCACGGAGTATGTCTTGCCGCTGAACACTACAGAGTAGGAGGCGGCGTTCTCGACTGGCTCCCATGAGACAGTAATTTCCTTCTCGTCACCAGCAGTCACGGTTTCAGGAGCTGCCGTAGGGTTCGGGGCAGGGAGGGCGGTGTTGACCGCGCTCACATCTTCGGACCATGCGAGCTGGCTGATGCCGATAGGACCTGAGCAGAATACATAGACGAGGGTTTCTTCGGTGATGTCGCTGATGACGACCTTCTGGGCCTTGGTGGACTCTGCGAGGGAAGCGACTCCACCCTTGATGGTGCAGGTGGTCGGATTCTCGACAGGAGAGGTGCCGATGATGACATGGCTGGTCTCTCCGCCCACAGGCTTGATGACGACTGAACCAGGAGCTTTGACCTTGAATACGATGTAGCCGTCCCGAGGGAGGTTCTTCTTGTTAGTAACGGTAGCGGCCTGGAAATTCAGGGTTCCGTCTTCGAATGAGATAGGGCAGTCGCCGGAGGCGACGATCATCATACCGTCACGGACAGCTGACTTCTTGTAGGTTCCGCTGAAGTAACGTGCATTGGTGAGATCCCAGGTGTGTGATCCCTCGATGCAGTCAAGGGTCAGATCCTCAGGCTCTTCCACATAGGCTGTCCACCACTTGGATGCTCCTGCCTTGGCTGCGGAAAGGTCAGTGTTGGTGAGGTTGAAATATCCGCCCTTTGCGTTGTAGCAAGGGTCTGCGTCAAGTATCGTACCTTTGACTGCGGAAAGCGGCCAGGAATCGGTGAAGAAGGTTTCGACGATGTTGTAGAACCAGTTGTTGCCGGCTGCAGCTCCGAGGTCTGAAGCGGTCTTGTACTTGGCGTTGGCGCTGCCGAGGGTGGCCTTGTCCACCATGTTCAGGAACAGGTTGTTCTTGAAGGAAAGGGAGGATGGCTGTACCTGCAGGCCGAAAATACCTGCATTGTTGGCATTGTCCACGAAGCAGAGGTTCATCAAGGTGTTGTTCTCAACCTTGATGTCTCCCCATGTTCCGTTGTCGATACGGATGAAGGTACGCATTCCCTGGTAGATCGTGTTGTTGACCAGGTTTAGCTTGCTGACGGTTGAAGCACCGCGGAAGTCGATGACATCACCGCCTCCGGAACCGTCGCTGTTGATGTTGTTGATGTCACAACTGTCCCAGGTGAGCTCTCCGATGGTCATGGTCTTGCTCCACTCGTAGATGAGACCCTTTGAATAGCCTGTGATCACGCAGTTCTTGAATATGATGCTGGAGATCTGGATGTTGTCGGCTGCTCCACCGTTCTTCTTCTGGATAGGGAAGCCGTAGGTGCCGTTTGCTCCGTCGAACTGGACACCTTCGAAGTAGAGGGCATCTCCGTTGGCCCAGGTGTCGACCATGTGGATTTCACCCTGGAGGACAGGCATTGAGCCGTCCGCGGAACCCTCACCGAGGATGGAAACGCCGTTGGCGATGTCCATGATGTCAATCAGGTAAGGGGAGCCTGAATTCGAGAGGAGGATCTTCGCTCCGGAAGTCTTGACGGCATTCTGGAGCTCTGCCAGTGAAGCAACGGAAGTGGTTCCGTTGATATCAGGAGCAGTCCAGGCGTTGACTTCGCCGCGGGCAGCACTCTTGAAATAAAGGGTGAATACATATTCAGTGGAAGGGGTCAGTCCGGTGACTGTCGCAGTTCCGCTGGAGATGTCGCTGGAAGAGAGCTCGTAGGTCGATGCGGTTTCCTCGGTAGGCTTGCGGTATTCAATCCTTTCCACGTCCAGGTAGTCTCCTACGGCGGTGCTCCAAGCGAGGCTGACGCTTCCGGCAGCCCTGTCTGTCACCTTGAGGTAGAGATTGTCCTTGACAGCGTAGGTCTTGATGGACTTCTCATAAACAGCCCAGTTGGAATCGTCCAGGCCGTTAGCGGAAGTAGCCTGAACCTTGTAGTAATAGGTGGCGTCCGCTTCGAGGGCCTTGGTGTAAGGTACCTGGGAAGGGTCGAGGGTGGTGGAGAAGAACTCCTGGGTCATTTCCTTGTCGGTGTAGACCACCAGGTTGTACTGCGTCGCATCCTTCGTGACGTCCCAACCGAATGTCACCTGGTCGCCGTTGGTCACTTTGGCAGTCAGGTTCATAGGCTCGAGGCATCTCTTGAGATCGAGAGAGCCTATCTCGTCGATCGTCTCGGAGCAGCCGAAGAAGAGCCCGGTGCAGAGGACGGCGGCGAGGAAAGCAAGTATTCTATGGAATGTTTTCATATTCTTAGTCATTTTCAGTGTATATGCTAATAACCATAGTCATTGACAAGGTTGCCCTGACTGTTGGAGATAGTGTCGTCGAAGATTGGCCAGAACTGACGGGTGTCAGGGTTGACATAGTACAGACCCTTGATCTTCTCTGCGAAGAAACCGGTCTTCTTGGCGTCGTCATATTTGGTCACGTAGCCTTCCTCGATCTCCCAGGATGCATCCGGAGCCTCTGTTTCGCCCTTTCCGAGACCGTAGATCATTACGGACTTCTCATCGTCGGCGAGGAGGTGCCAGATGTTCCCGGTGAGGTAGGAATAGTCACCGCTGAGGTCGCGGAGGTCCATCATCTTGCTGATGCTCTCATCCATCTTGGTCTTGAGCATGTTCCAGCGGATGAGGTCTCCCTTGCGGAGGAACTCGCCGCAGAACTCGAGAGCGCGTTCCTTGACGATAGCGTCGAACATGGCTTCCTTGGAGGAAATCGCAGCAACATATTCCTCAGCCTCGTCTTCGTGGCCTGCGAATGCACGCTCGCGGACAGGGAGAAGGTATTGCTTTGCGCCGGCAGGACCGTTGAGTTCGTTCTCGATCTCGGCTGCCATCAGGAGGACATCGGAGTAACGCATCACTACAGGCTTGACACCGTCGTCGTTGCCGCCGGTGTATGGCTGGCTGGTCATCCATTCGAAGCGGTATTTGCCGAAGTACCAGGAACCGATGCCCGCAACCTCGGGACCGTTCTTGGTCCAGCTGTAGTTGACGCATGTAACATCTCTTCTCTGGTCGTCCTCGTCATATTCGAACCACATGGTAGGGACAGGACCGGCGTCTCCGCCGCGGCTGGAAATGGTGTAACCGTTGATCGTAGCTCCATTGGCCTTGACAGCGAAGGTGAAGTTCCACCTTCCGCGGTTGTCGCTGAACGGAATCACATAGAGAGTCTCTCCGTCGAACGGAAGGTTCGAAAGGTTGCTCTGGCGCTTCCAGTAATCTTCATAGTCGCTGGTAAGGGAGCATCCTCCGTTGTTGATTGCGTCCTTCAGGAAGCTGAGCGCCTTCGGATAGAGGGTAGCCTTAGAAAGTTCGGGATCATTTGTAAGCCTGACGCTTCCGAGGTCGCCGGTACCTTCGTTACCGTCATCCGGACGGAGGGCGTAACCCGATGCTGCGAGGGCGATGCGGGCGTAGAGGCCTTCTGCGAAGACCTTGTTCACGCGGTCGTTGGTCTGGACGGCCTTGGTCGTGTTAGGATAAGGAAGGTAACCGATGGCTTCCTCGAGATCCGCGAGGATCTGCTTGTAGATGACGTCGCGGTTGGCCTTCTTGACATAGATTTTCTCTCCGGTCACGGAAGAGAATCTTGCAGGCACGTCTCCCCATGCCTTGATGAGGTCGTAGTAGAGCATCGCGCGGAGGGTGAGGGTTTCACCGAGGAGGAATGCCATGTCGGCGTCGTTCTCGGTGTTGCCGTAGCTCCTCAAGCCTTCTATGATCAGGTTGCAGCGCTCGATGCCGCTGTACATCATGTTGTACGGGCCGTTCGAGAGGTTGAGCTGCGAGTTGTTCGAAGCTATGTTATAAGCAGCGATGTCGTACTTGCCGTCTCCTGGCTTGTAGGTGCCGTTGTACCACTCTATGTCGGTGTTGTATCCGTACCAAGGAAGGAACCTTCCACGGTAGTTGTTGGTCTCGCCGAATGAATGGAGGACGCCGAAGATGTTATACTCTGTCAGGTCGTAGTTCGAGAATACGATCTGGTCGCTGAACGTCGAAGGAGATTCTTGGTCGAGGATCGCGTCGCAGGAAGCGAATGAGGCGCAGACTGCTGCGACCGCAAATATCAATGTGAATATCTTTTTCATTGTCTGATTCAATTAGTGGCCTTCCTAGCGAATGTAAGATTGATACCTGCTACGATTCCGCGGCTCTTAGGATAAGCGGAATAATCGACACCAGGGGTCAGAGGCGTGGCGCGGCGGGTATCTACCTCAGGATCGTAGCCTGAATAGTTTGTCAGGCAGAAAAGGTTGGTGCCGGTTACGTAAATACGAAGTTTGGAGATGCCGGCCTTTCCCAGAAGGGACTCAGGGAAGGTGTAACCGAGAGTGGCGCTCTGGAGGCGGAGGAATGAACCATCTTCGACAGCCCAGTCGCTGAACACAGCACTGCCGATGAACGGCGACCACATCGTGGTTCCGCGGTTGGATGCAGCGAGAGCGTCAGGATCGGTGATGAGTTCGCCGGTGTTCCAGTCGATACTGCTCCAACGGTCGGAAACGTTCATCATGTTGATGAGGTTCCTGTTGTAGAACTTCCTGGAAGAAGAGAACTCGATCTTGTTGGCATTGTAGATGTCGTTGCCGATCATGTAGTTGAAGTTGGCGGAGAAATCGAACCCGTAGAAATATGCGCTGAGGGAGAAACCGCCGGTGAAATCAGGAGCGGCGTTTCCGATGATCTCGCGGTCAGCCACGGTGACCTTGCCGTCTCCGTTGAGGTCCTTGAGCTTCAGGGCTCCCGGACGGAGGTACTGTGCTCCGATCACTGCAGAATCGTCCACGATGCCTTCGTTGAGTACCCACTTTCCGTCGGAGTAGGTGAAGTCGCTGACCTCGTACCTGCCATCGTTGCGGTAGCCGTACATGTTGCCGAGAGGCTCTCCGACCTTGACTACGTAGTCATCGCCGATTTCTGTGGACGCCCAATAGGACTGGGAGTAGATGGTCTCGAGACCACCAAGTGAGGTGACCTTGTTGATGTTGTATGCGATGTTCCCGCTCAGGTTGAGGGAGAAATTCTTGGAAGAGACCAGAGGCATGTTGAGGGTGAGTTCGATACCGCGGTTGCGGGTGGAACCGATGTTGCGGTACTGGCTGTCATAACCCGAGCCTGTGATTGGGAAGTTGATGAGGAGGTCCTTGGTAGAGTTCTGGTAAACTTCCACGGATCCGGATACCTTGCCGGTGAAGAGGCTGAAGTCCAGACCTATGTTGTGGGTGTAAGTGGTCTCCCACTTGAGGTCTGGGTTGTTCATGATCTTTCCGGCGGTCCAGTAGGTCGTGCCCGTACTGATCCATGAACTGGTGCTTCCGGAGAACTCCTTGTTGATCTGGCCGGTAGGGATGTTGTTGTTACCGGCGGTACCGAAGCTGTAACGGAGCTTGAGCTGGTCGATGTAGTTCCTTGCGCCCTCCATCCATTCTTCGTTGGAAATGGTCCATGAAACTGCTGCTGAAGGGAAGTAACCCCATCTGTTAGCCTTGGAGAACTTGGAGGATCCATCGGCACGGAGTGTAGCTCCGAAGGAATACCTGTGCTTGTAGTCGTAGTTGATGCGGCCGAAGAATGACAGCAGGTTGTCGTCAGGGTTGATTACGTTTGCCATCGAGACAGCCGTACCCGTGCTGAGGAAGTTCCATGCCATCTGTGAATCGAAGAAGAGAGGGAAGTTCTCGATCATAGCGGTGACCTGGTTGGTCTTGCTGATGGTCATTTCCTCTCCGATGAGGACGTTGAGAGAATGGTCAGGGTTGCTGAACAACTTCTCGAAGTCGTAGTTCAACGTATTGGTATTACGATATTTCCTGCGGTTGTAATCTTTGTACTGGGAAGCAGGAGTGTTCTTGTAGGTCGCGCTGTTAGTGACATAGTAGGTGGTGAGGCCGTAGAAACGGTCGTCCCTCTGTGCGTAGTCTTCGTAGCCGCCGTCGATCTTGAGCTTGAGGTTCTCGATGAGTTCGAGGGTCATCGCAGCATTGGCCATCCAGGAAGTACGGAACCTCTTGGAATCATTGTCTGCCACGGACTGGAGAGGCGGAGCGTTGTCACCGTAGTCTGCTTCTTCATCCATTCCTTGGATAGTGGAAGCGATAGGAATAGGAGTATATGACACAGCGTGCTTAAGACGTCCGTTTCCGGAAGTCGTACCCGTGTCGTTGATGCCGTTCGCTCCGGAACCACGCACGTCAGTGCCCGAATAGCGGAGGTTCACGTCGAAGGTCGCGATCTTGAACGGCTTGTACTGAGCCTTGAAACTGAGGTTGTTACGAGTGTAATCCGAACCACTCATGATGGCCTTGTCGTCCATCCTTGCATATCCGAGGGTCCAGGTGTACTTGTCACCGCTTCCGGAGACGGAGATATCGTTGCTCATCGTGGTTCCGGTCCTTCCGAACACCATGTCCACCCAGTCGTTGGTAGCCAGGCCCGTATAGAGGTCGATGTCGGAGAACTTACCGAAATATGGCTCATAGTTGTCGGAGACGTTGCTCCTGATACTGGCAAGCTCGTACTGGAACTTGACGAAGTTCTCGGAGTCCATAGGAACGATGGCCTCCTTGTTGGCGATCTTCTTCACGCCGTAGTAGGAGTTGAGGCTAACCGTAAACTTGCTCTGCTTGCTGCCGCTCTTCGTAGTGACGATGACGACACCGTTCGCACCGCGGCTACCGTAGATGGCAGTCGAAAACGCATCCTTCAGGACGTCGATGCTCTGGATTTCGGAGGATGCGATGTCGTTGATCGATTCCACAGGGAAGCCGTCGACGATGTAGAGAGGGGAGTTGTCCTGAGTGATGGAACCGCCACCACGGACCCTGATCTTGATGTCGGCGTCCGGATCACCTTCAGTGGTTACTACGGACACACCGGCCATCTTTCCGGAGAGGGCTTGGCTGACCGTAGTCACAGGCTGTTCGGTCAGTTTGTCGGAGTTTACTGAAGAAACCGAGCCGAGCAGGTCGCGTCTCTTGACGGTTGCGTAACCCACAACCACCACGTCATCGAGGGTCGTTGACTCGTCTTCGAGGATCACATCGATGACTGACTTTCCTGCGACCGGGATGGAAACACTCTTCATTCCGATCAGCGAGAACTGGAGGACTGCCGTAGAGGCGTCAGGAACGTTGATGACATAGTCACCATCCAATCCTGTGGAAGTACCGATGGTGGTGCCTTCTATCATGACGAAGACGCCCATCAGAGGCTCTCCCTTAGAGTCCGTAACTATACCCTTCACTTCCTGGGCCTGGAGCGAGATCGCACCGGCGAGCCCGAGGAGCAGAGCGGTAAGTTTCATAAAGATTTTGCTCATAGGATTTGTTGTTTGTTATTGTAATGATATATGTTTTGTCTAGAGTTTCTTGTAGGATCCTCCTTCATTCTGTGCCGCGATGATGTCCTTCACCAGATAGTGGAGGTACATTTCCAGGTTGGTGTAGCGTCCCTTGGTGTCCAGTGTCTTCATTCCGGCGTCGGAAGCTGTTCCCTTGCCCAGGCCGAAAAGATCTTCGTAATAGTCCGGAATACCGTCCTTGTCTGAATCCACGACCCTCTCAAGTTGCTGGGAAGTAGCTGAATATGAAGGCCATCCGCCAGCATCCGCCTGAGAGTCGATGAGCCCGTTGGCGGAACCGTTCGATCCCTTGTAGGTATAGGTCCCGTTCCTGGTTTCCTTGGCGATACGTATGTCAACATCGTCCCTTTCGAGCGAGGCTCCAGCATAGTCGAGAGCCTTCAGGTAGGCTTTGTCGGCTGGATGGATGGTCATCACTGCCGCCTTTTCCGTCCAGTAGAATGGAGAGGTGGACTTTATCTTGCTGATGACATCGGAGTCGGCAGTCGTGCCGGTCCAGTTGTCGGATGTCTTGGTAGCATCAGCGTCGTCGTTTCCTGCCATTACGTTCCCTGTCATGTAGAAATGTCCCGGAACGATGGTGCTGCTGCCCGTAGCCTTGGTGCAGTTGGAACAATCCTTTGTCCATGGGTCGATGAACCTGTGCTTCGAAGAAGCGGTGGCAGGACCAGGCTTGTAGTAGTTGGAAACTATGTTGTATTGCTTGTAAGTGTTTGTCTCATTGGCGCTTTCTCCACCGTATGAACTGTTGTCCCCCCAGTTGTAAATCACGTTGTTGACGAAGTCGACCGGACCTTTGAGGGTGGAGACATAATCGTGGTCGAAGCGAGGGTTGCGGCTGTCGTGGTGAGCCAGGATGTTGTGGTGGTAGGTAGCGTTGGCCCCTCCCCAGATCCCTCCGTATCCGTGCTTGCCCTTGCCGTGGACTGAATTGCGCAGACCTTCGGACAGGATGCACCATTGCAGGGAGAAGTTGGTCATTCCGTAGAAACTGCCGCATTCATCGGTGGACCAGCTCAGCGAGCAGTGGTCTATGATGACATCCTTTATATCGTTGCTGCTGGTGTAGAGGTTCATCGCATCGTCCTCGGTCTTGAGCTCGTCACCCATCCTGCAGTGGATGAAGCGGATGATGACGTTGGATGCGTTGATCCTGAAAGTGTAGTTCTTGAGGCATATTCCCTTGCCCGGGGCAGTCTGGCCGGCGATGGTCACATCACCGTAGCCGCTTTCAATCTTCAGGGCAGACTTGAGTTCGATGATTCCGGCTACGTCGAAGACGATGGTCCTCGTTCCCTTGGTGTTGATGGCTGCCCGGAGGGAGCCGCTGCCTGAATCATTGAGGTTGGTCACGTGGATGACCTGGCCTCCGCGGCCTCCGGTTACGAAAGCTCCGCCTCCTTCAGCTCCCGGGAATGCCCTTGCAACTCCGTCCTCTTCCACGGAAGGAATCCGGAATTCCGAATAATCAAACTGCGTTGAAGGCGGGGTAGGAGGGGTTACTGGTGTTTCTTCCCCGGCTGTCTTGGCTTCCAGATATGATGAATAGTCGGAGTGCAGATCTCCTGAAACCGACCTTACGGCAAACTTGTAGGTCGTGGCCTTTGTCAAGCCATAGATGACGGCGTTCCGGTTGACCGAAGTACCTTCCTTGACGGTCTCATTCTCCTGGAGCAGCTTCCACTCGTAGCCTGTGGCATCGCTGACTGCATCCCACTGGAAACTCAGCGAGGTTTCAGTGCTGCTGTGGAGTACTATTCCCGACGGTACGGCCGGAGCCTTGGCTACAGGCTCGTCGGCGTTGCCGTTGCCTCCGCAGGAAAACAAGGTGCAAAGCACCGTAAATAGCGATATGATTCTGTTAGTCCTCATTTCCTTTCCATTTCCAATGATGCCCAGATCAGCGGGCCGATTCCTTTAGGATCGTTCTCGCATATCCTTTCGTTAATATAATACTGATAATCTCCGCGCCGGTTGTCCTTTCCTCCGAGACCTGCGACTGCGCAGCACTGTTCCAGGTTGACGAGGCCGTCTTCTCCTGTTTTGACGAAAGTCTCCAACAGACGTGAATATGCTTTGACAGCCTCCTTGCGGAAGGATTTGTCGAGGTAGCCCAGGCGCACGCCCTTGAGCATTGCATAGGTGAACATGGCGCTGCAGGTGGCCTCTACGTAGTTGCCTTCCCGTCCGGGCTGGTCCAGGACTTGGTACCACATTCCCGTGGAAGGGTCGGCATATTCCGGAAGCACATCGAAAATGCCCCTGAATATTCCGAGGACTTCATCCCAGCCTTCGGTCTCTCTCGGAACGATCTCCAGGACATCGACGATGGCCATGCAATACCATCCTAGGGCACGGCCCCAGGCGTGGTCGGACTGTCCCGTGGCAGGATCGCACCAGAACATGCCGTGGCTCTCGTCCCAAGCGTGCCTGTATAGTTTTGTCTGCGGGTCGAAGGTATGCCTGGCGACCACGAGGAAATTGTTCAGGATGTCCCGGTAGCAGGAATCCCTGAGTTCCGGGGCTTCATACCGGGAGGTGTACTCGGCATAGAAAGGCTGCGCCATGTACAGGCCGTCAAGCCACATCTGGTGAGGATAGATCATCTTGTGCCAGAATCCTCCTTCGGAAGTCCTTGGATGATGCGAGATCTGCTTGCGCAGCGTGTCCATCACCATCCTGTATTTCTCTTTCCCGGTCTTGTCGTAGAGCTGGAACAGAGTCCTTCCGGGGCAGATGTGGTCGGTTGAATAGTTCTTTAACTTGTAGGTAAGTATCTTCCCGTCCTGGCCGATGATACTGTCGTACCAGCCGTCGACGTACTTGAATATATTCTCGTCGCCATAACGGTCGTAAACATCAAGGAAGGCCTTGAGTTCCAGGCCGGTGGTGTAGTTCCACTTGAGCTTGCCGCCCATGCCGTCCAGATGTGCGCCGTCAGGGTTGCGGGCCATCTCGCTGGAGACGACCTGCGCTGAAAACGGTTTTTCCTCCTTGCAGCAAACAAGGAGGATTGCGGAAACCGTCAGTATGATTGTCAGTCCTTTTTTCATTCTATGTTCAACGGATCCCAGATGTCGGTGTCCTTCGGATCCAGCATTACGTTTTCAAATGTGTATCGGGAAGCCTTCCGGGCGTTCAGTTTGTGGGACCACTTCACCCGTCCGGCCAGGGAAGCTCCGGGCCCGGAGTTGCCGTATTCCGCATAATAGGAATTCTTCTTGGTGTCCGGCTTGCCCTCCTTTTCCCAGTCGTGCCAGCCTTCAGGCAGAATGTGGCTTCCGAGTTCGCAGTCGATGATGACAGTCTTTGCGAATGCACCCCACGGCCGGCCCAGATAGCATTTAGTCACCCCTTCGGCGGCCGTGAACCTGCAGTTCCTGAATACATAACCGTAGCGGAACTCCTTCAGGGTCGAAGCGGCGGTGATGTAACTGTCTTTCTTGGAATGTATCTCGCAGTTCTCGAACATGGCGGTGGCAGGTCCGAATATGAAGTCGGTCGTGCCTTCCACATAGCAGTCGAGGAAATAGTTGCGGGCGGCCCATCCGTTGCGGCAGTACTGTCCGTGGGTGTAGAGGGTGTCCTGGTTCCCGATGAAGCTGACTCGGTGGAAGAATACCCGGTCCCCGTTGATGCTTACGGCCACTGCCTGACCGATGGTCTTGCCTTCGCCGGCATCATTCTCGATGGAAAGGTCTTCCACGACGATGTTGTTCGCATGGATGTACATAGTGGCGCTTCCGGAAGTTCCGACATTCCTGTCAGTTCCGGGCCACTTCATCTTTGCCGAGAGTCCGTAAACGATACGGGTCTTTCCGGCACCTTCGCCGCGGATGATGAGACGGGTCTTGTTGTGGGGAACCGTAACCCTTTCGCGGTAAGTTCCTTCCTTGACAAGGACCAAGGTGAAATATCCGTGCTCATAATCGGGAGCGGCATTGATGGCCTCCTGTACGGAAGTATAATCTCCGCTGCCGTCCTTGGCAACGATGATGTCGGCAGTCCTGGCTCCTGCAAAGGCAGGGGAGAGGAGAGCAAGCAACAGGCAGGCTGCAGACTGGATCAGGCTCTTTCTCATAAGGCTATTTGAAAAAAATCCTTTCGGAGTTCGTAACCTTCGGTGCCTGGCCGTCCGGGGTCTTCACGCTCACTCTTTCCAGGGTGATGTCGCAAGCCTGATTGATTTCGATACCCTTGTCTGCACAAATGACTACATCGCTGAACGTCAAATCCCTTACCGGCTTTTCGGGAAGACCGTTGATGAATATTGCGCTGGCCGCACCATTGCAGGTGATGTTGCTGAAGTGGATGCCACAGAATTCCGGGGTGGTGATGTCGGCCACGTATCCGGGCTCTTTCACAGGGACTCCGTCCTTGGACTCGGTTGCTGATTTCCCGGCATAGAAGAGGTTGAATATCACTGCGTTCGCTATGATGTCCTTCATCTTGACATCGTCAATCCAGATATTCTTGACAACACCTCCGCGTCCACGGGTGCTCTTGAACCTCAGGCCAACGTCGGTACCGAGGTAAACGTTGCGGGTGACCTTGATGTTCTCGACTCCGCCGCTCATCTCGCTGCCGACCACGAAGCCACCATGTCCGTGATAGACGGTGCAGTGGTCGATGAGGAGGTTCCTGCATGGTACTGCGTGCCTTCTGCCGTCTTCGTCCTTGCCGGACTTGATGCAGATGGCATCGTCTCCCACATCGAAGGTAGCACCCTGGAGGATTACGTTCTCGCAGGCATCTATGTCTATTCCGTCACCGTTCGTGGCGTAATACGGGTTGCGCACGGTGATGTCCTTGACGATGATGTTCCGGCTGAACAGGGGATGGATGTTCCAGGCCGGAGAATTCTGGAAGGTGACCCCTTCAAGGAGAACACCTTCGCATTCCCTGATGGAAACCAGCACCGGACGCAGGAAGGTCTTGATGAATTTCTCGTCCAGAGAGTCTGCCGGCTTGTTGAATGTGCCTGAAGTGGCCCTTGCGGCCTTGTAACCTTCGTCGGGGAACCAGACATCCTGCTTGTCGCTTAGGACTCCGCCGCTCTTTACCAAGTCTTTCCAGACTTTCGGAGGGGCATTCTGTTTCTTGACCTCGCGCCATTTGTCACCGTTGCCGTCGATTATTCCCTTTCCTGTGATGGAAATGTTTTTCTGACCCAATGCATTGACGGGGGAGAGGCAGCGCCTCATGTCCTGGCCTTCGAAGTTGGTGTTGATGATAGGGTAGAGATCCTGGTCTGAGCTGAAGACGATGATTGCGTTCTCTTCGAGGTGCAGGTCGACTCCTGAGAGCAGGGTTATCGGTCCGGTGAACCATATTCCTTCAGGAACGATGAGATGACCACCGCCTTTGGAATTGAGTTCTGAGATGGCTGTTGCGAATGCTTCGGTGTTCAGGGTCATGCCGTCACCTACTGCGCCGAAGGATGTAATGTTGACTTTACGGGAAGGGATATTCGGTCTCTGGACCTTCTCCATCTTGAACGGAAGATTGTCGTAGAGTTCGGAAAATTCGTATCCCTTCTTCCTGCCGGATGTGGACACAATGGCAATTGCAAGCGTCGCGGCCGCTAATGCAATCGTTTGTATTTTTCTTGACGAGTTTAGTGCCATATTGTTATGCGATCTTGAGGTTCTTTTCGCGTGACCTCTGACTGCAAATATACAAACGTTTGTATTTATTCCAAAATTTTTGTTCTATTTCTATATTAAAGCCGTTTTCAGGCTTTCTTTCCATTGACGAGATACTGCTCTGCCTTATAGGTAAGCATCATCAGTAGGATGGAGATGATGCAGGCTGCGATAAGGAGGATGAACACGCTGTCCAGACCGAGGTTCTTCATTGCGAATCCGATGACGATGTTGGCCAGGATAGCTGTTCCGAGGACGTAGCCCAGGAAGCCTGTCAGGCCGGCAGCCGTACCAGCAGCGTTCTTCGGAGCGAGGTCCAGGGCTTGCACTCCGATGAGCATCACAGGTCCGTAGATGAAGAATCCGATTGCGATCAAGCAAGCGATGATTACGGTCAGGTTGTCGAGGTTCTTCCAATAAATGAAGACTGCTATTCCTACCAGAGCCATGAAGATCATGGTAGGGAGTGCCCGGCGTCCCTTGAATACGTGGTCGCTCAGCCAGCCGCAAATGATCGTCCCTGGTATGGCGGCGAATTCATAGGCGAAGTAAGCCCAGCCGGTGCTCTTTAGGTCTATTCCCTTGTCGGTCAGGATCTTCGGAGCCCAGTCAAGACAGCCGTATCGGACCATGTAGACGAAGGCGTTGGCGAAGGCGATGTACCAGAGCAGTTTGTTGCTGAGTACGGTCTTGAATATTTCCTTGACACTGAGCACTTCCTCAGCCTTTTCGGAATATGTCTGGGCTGCGTGTCCGGACCATTTCTCGATGGAAGGGAGTCCACAGGACTGAGGTGTGTCGCGGATCATGCAATACGCGATTATAGCAATCAGCACTGCGACGGCGGCAGGGAAGAGGAAGGATCCGATGAGGAAGTAATATTCGGAATGAGCCCCATAGAACCACGAACCGAACCAGATCGCTCCATAGGTGGCCATGGGACCGACCAAGGCTCCGCCGACGTTGTGCGCGCAGTTCCAGAAAGACATCCAGGTGCCTCTTTCCTTTATGGAGAACCAATGAGTCATTACCCTTCCGCAAGGTGGCCAGCCCATGCCGTTGAACCATCCCACCAGGAAGTTCAGCAGGGCCATCAAGGCAATGGCCCAACCTTTATGATCTATTCCTATCCACTTGACCGGAACGATCATGAATGCCATGGAGACGGCGGCCATGATGAGTCCCAGAGGCAGGAATTTCCGGGCGTCGGAGCGGTCGGAAATACTAGCCATGAGGAACTTGGAAAATCCGTAGGCTATTGCGTTCATGGACAATACGATAGCAAGCTCTCCGGTCTCGAATCCGAGTTTCTCGAGGCCCGGTATCGCCATCGAGAAATTCTTCCTTACGATGTAGAAACCAGCGTAGCCGATGAAGATTCCCAGGAACACCTGCCAGCGCATCTTCTTATATTCCTTGTCGACATTGTCGGTTATTTCCGGCTTGTGTGCCGGAGGAGCTAGAAAATTCCCCATTTTGCATGCAATTATTTCAAAACGTAAAAATAAGTACTTTTTTCATTATTCGAAAATGATTGTTTTTACATATATTTTTAATAATTTTGTTATAAAATGGCATATAAAGCACAAAACTATAATTACGAGTAACGACTTCAAGTATGAAAACCATCAGGATCGTTTTGATCTTAGCCTTGTCCGCGGGTCTTTTCTTCTTGTCTTGCAAGGAAAAGGAAAGCGAGAAACTGACAGAAGTGGAATTCAGCGTTCCATCTGCAGTTACTATTGATAGTGATGCGACTACGATGGACTTCAAGGTCCTTTTCAACCATCCGCCGAAAACCTCCGACCAGATCATCCTCGAAGACCAGCAGGGCACCCAGCACACTTGCCAGATTACGTCTGTGGACGATTCCAAGTTTACCATAAAACTCCCGTCCCAGATGTCGTCCGGGACCTACAAGGTTTACCTTTCCAGCGGCAGCGAGAAGACCCTGAAGGGTTCCATGACAGTGACTGTCGCCTATGCCCCGACTCCGGGTGATGTGGTTACTCCGGAAGGAGCCAGCATCTACGGCCAAGTCACGTGCGCCGGGACACCTATGGAGGGTGTCGTCCTTTCCGACGGTGTAGACGTGGTCAAGACCAATTCAGACGGCGTGTACAGGATAAAGTCCGACAAGAAGTACGGTTACGTGTTCATCACCCTCCCAAGCGGATACGAGACGACCCTGACCGGAATCATCCCGGACAACTGGAAACCTGTGACGAAGGGCTCTTCTGCTTCTGAAAGGGTTGACTTCCAGCTGACCAAGGTCAATAACGATTCGTTCACCCTGTATGTGATGGGTGACATGCACCTTGCGAAGAAGCAGAATGACATCAACCAGTTCAGGGACTATATGGGTTATCTGCAGGAAGATATCAATTCAGGATCCGGAAGGCAGTATGGCCTGACTCTCGGTGACATGACCTGGGACATCTACTGGTATTCTCATTCCTACGGTTTCACTGAATACAAGGAAGAGATCAACAGGGACCTTGGCAGGATCTGCCTGTGGCATACGATGGGCAACCATGACAACGACTA
>JBGVAE010000159.1:0-13949 GCA_045224215.1 Candidatus Cryptobacteroides sp.
CTTTGGGACAGGATCCTCGAATTCTGCGCCCAAAATGGAAAATGCACATTCATAGACAACTGCGCTTCAGGAGGAGGTCGCAACGACATAGAATCCCTTAGGCGCAGCCTTCCGTTCATGCGCAGCGATGCAGACAGGACCACTACCGCCCTCCGTCTCTCGATGACAGCATCATTCAACCGATGGATTCCGTTCCACGGAGCCAACACCAAGGAATCGCAGGATGAACTAGCTACCGGACTGGCCGGAGGAAGCACTTCCTACATCACCAGAGCCTCCTGGCTTCCGGTCTATAACATCTCGGAAGTATTCACCCACGACGTGGACCTGGACTATGACCGCCTCAGAGCCACTTTCGGAGAATGGAAGAAATACAATCACCTGCTGATCAAGGATTTCCATCCTCTGACTCCTTGGCATCGCCACGATGACGACTCCAACTGGACGGTTTTTGTATGGCACGACCGCAAGAGCGGAGAAGGGGTCCTGCAGGCCTTCCGCCAGGAGACTTGCCCGGAACCGGAATATACAGCCTTCCTGAAATTCCTTAATCCTTCCAAGGGATATTCCCTCACAAACGAAGACACCGGTGAGACCATGATCCGCACCGGTGCCAGCCTCGCCACGGAAGGACTGACCATTTCCCTTCCTGAGCCGAAATCCTCAGCAATCTGGCATATACTCCAGGAATAAAATAAAAAAGGAGGCTGACTCTCACTTTGAGTCAGCCTCCTAATACATTTATTTACAAGGAACTACCTTGAAATACTCAAGCCTTCAGTATCGCTTTGGCTATAGTTGGCCTGATAGATGGTATTGTAAGTGGTGTTGTTTCCGCCAGGGAGAGTAGCAGGATCAGGATTGCTGCTCACCTGTACGGAAATACCGATCAGCATCAGGTTGGAAGCACCACGGGCGATGTACTGCGTGTGAGGAGTATACCTGAAGGTATTGAAGTCCTCGCTGATGCACCACATCCACTCGTAGTTGCAATCGTCAGCACCGAAAGTGCTAGGAGCGAAATTGTAGTCGCTCCATCTCTTACCTTCAAGCTCAGGTACGAATGCACAGTAAACACCGTCCTTTGCAAGCTGTGTGCTCCTCTTGTCGAAGAACAGACCCATCTTCAATGTCTTGGCATCATAGTCGATGTCGAATGCAACCTTCATAGTGGCAGCATTGTACAGACCGGTGAGTTCGAATGCATTGACGTGTCCGTCGAGAGTCTCTGGCTCGCCGCTTACCGAAGCGATCGTAACTGAAGACGCATCGGTATTGGAAGTACCCTTTGGCTTACCAGGAAGGGCAGCATTAGGGTTGAAGAGACGGGACTTGACTGTCCAGGTACCGGTGAAGTCTTTGCCTTCAAGCTGGGTGATGGTTATGGAAGAACCGGTGCTCAAGGTCAGGGTAGCGGTACGGACCTTACCCGTCTCGTTGGCAGTCCATGTGGCCGCACCGTTCTCGAACTTGAGCCAGTTGCCGGTTCCGGCACCCTTGCCCTCGTCTGAGGCAGCCCCATAGAGACCACGGAAGCCCGCGTTGTCGCTCTTCCAGAGATCGAGAGTCTCCGGCTCGGTAGGCATACGGGCAGCCACGGTCACCTTGCAGCTGGCCTTCAGGCCATTCACTGAGGTGGCGGTTACCGTAGTGGTACCAAGGCCGACACCCTTGATCTTGCCAGTCTCATCGACAGTAGCGATGCTCTCGTCAGCAGAAGACCAAGTGACGGTCTTGTAGGAAGCGTTTGCCGGACCTACGGTTGCCGTCACGATATCCGTCTCGTCGTAATACACAGTCAGTTCAGTCGGTTCGACTGAAATCTCGGTCTCAGCGATAGGCTTCACGGTTACCTTGCAGGTAGCGGTATAACCACCGGAAGCTGTCTTTACGGTAATGTCGCAGTTTCCTGGACCCACACCATAGACACGGCCCCATCCGTCGACGGAGGCAACCTTTGTGTCGGAAGACGACCAGGTCTTATAATTGCTCGTTGCATTTGCAGGGGCGACCTCGGCCTTGATGGTTACAAGGTCTCCAGGGAAGATGGACAGGGTGGTCTGGTCAATAGACACGCCCGTAGTCTCGTAGAAAGGTTCCACCTCATCCTTGCAGGAAGTGAAACAGGCGATAGCGAAAGCTATTCCGAATATTGCGAATATCTTTTTCATTTTCATCGTAATTATTTTCTACCTCTCCCAGTAAGAATTAGTCTGGAGTTCCTTCTGAGGAATCTTCCATTCCATTTCCTCGATTGTCCAGTTGTAATCTGACCAATGGTTGCTGCCGGTACGGACTGATGGCTCGTTCCAGCGCTTGTGGCAATAGTAGTTCAGACCATTCTCACCCCACATCTCGATCCTCCACTGGAGCTTGATCTGATCCCAGGTAGAGAGGTTGCCTTTGTAGTTGTCGCATGTCAGGGTCTGGGCACCGGCCTTCGTACGGGCTGCGAGAAGCTTGTTGAGGGTAGCCTTTGCATCAGCCTCCTTACCGGCCATGTACTGGGCCTCTGCAAGCATAAGCCATACCTCGGAAGTACGGTAGAGAACCACGTCGGAACCTACAGAAGTATAAGAGCGCTCTTTCGCATTCTGGTGAATGGTGGCTCCGAACTTCAGGTTGGCGTACTTAGGAAGGGTTGCCGGTGCGTGACCGTTGGTAGAGAACCAAGGGAACTCGGCGATGGAACGGTCTGCAAAACGGGCCTTGCGATAGTCATTGTCATCCATCTTGTTGTAGAGGTCATCGCTGATCTGGAAGATGGAACTCGTTGAATTGCTTGGCTGGATGCTATTCAGGAAGCTATAAGGATAAAGACCGCTGTCATTGGTCCATCCGAACATTGCCTCAGGGTTGCAAGTCATGGAGAGGAATGCGTTATCGTCATTCTTCACTTCCTTCTTACCCTCGGTCCAGTCCTCGTTGACAGGAGTTGCAATGTCGACAAGATACTTGGTGTCGACACCGTAGTGAGCCTCATCGATGAAATTAGGATACTTCGCAAGGATCCTCTGGCAAGCAGCGATGGCCTTGTCATAAGCACCGTAGTCCAGGCAAGCGCGTGCGAGGAAATAGTCGGAGATGGTGCGGTCGATACGCCAGTAGGTGTCCTGGGAAGCAGGATCTACAACCACGAAGCCGTCAGTTGCAGAGTTTGTGCCGGCAGCGAAATACTGGCCTGCGGTCTCAAGTTCCTTGATGATCCAATCCCAAGTCTCCTGCGCAGTGCTCGGAGCAACAGGGGTATTGTACCTGTACTCAGTGTAGATAGGCATGCCCTGCTGCTCGCTTCCGCCGTACTTGTAAGCTTTGCGGAAACGCTCCATAAGCTGGAGGTAACCGTAAGCACGGAGAGTCTTTGCCATAGCGGCATAGGTCTTCACTGAAGGAAGTGCGGTAGGAGAGGTTGCAACCTCATCGGTCAGGTACATCGCCGCCTTGTTGGCCTGTGCGATGATGTATGATGAACTGAACCACCAACCGTAGTTGGAAGAGTTGGTTGCGTCACTCTTCGTAGGATCGAAACGATGGACGTAGTATGCCGGCCAACCGTCGGTCGTAGTGATACCATTGTAACCATAAATCATATCCTCGCAACCGAGGTTACGGAAGAGGTTAATAGAGTACTCGTTGGCGTAGTTGTTGGAGAAGCCGCCACTGAGGGTTGAATGAGCAAGGCACATATAGCTCTCAAGACCTGAACCGATGGCCATGAGGGTCTGCTCAACCTTGGCCTCGTCGGTACTTGCGAGAAGTTCCCTGATCTGGTCGTCATTCAAACTGTTCGGGTTAGTGACATCGAGCATGTCCTGACAAGACTGGAAGACCATCAGGGCAGAAGCAGCGATCAGACCGAAAATCTTAATCTTATTTTTCATAACGAGTCTGTTCTTTAGAAATTAATGTTAAGTCCGAGGGAGAAGGTCCTCATGTTCGGATAGACATACTGACCAACCTCGAAACCACCAAGGAGTGACATGGAAGGATCCACACCCTTCTTTGCAGAGACATAGAACAGGTTGTCGGCAGAAGCATAGACGCGGAGGTTGCTCATATTGATCCTGTCGAGTATGAACTTAGGAATATTGTAACCAAGCTGGATGTTCTTGCACTTCACATAGGAGGCGCTGAACAGGGCCATGTCGGTGTACTTCCAGGAACCGATGGTGGTACCATCGTAGTAACCGTTGCTGTTCCACCACTGGATAGGGAAGTAGGCATCGGTGTTGCCCTCTCCGAAGGTCTTGCCGATAAGGTCGGTGGAAGGCATCTCGGAAGTAACTGAAACGCTACCGCTCCTGTAGATACCATTACCATATTCGGTGGAGAAGAACTTACCGCCGAGCTGGTAAGCGAACTGTGCGGAAGCATCGAAGTTCTTGTAACGGAAGTTGAAAGTGAAACCACCGATCCAGTCTGGTGTGGCGGTGCCCATCTCATAGAGGGAGGCATCGTCTCCTACGAGCGTCTTCACGTTATCTCCGAGCTGATAGGTGGAATAACGGCCGTTGTGGTCATATTTCCCGTTCTCGTCCTTGGTAATATCCTTTTCAGTGACACGGTGCCAGTACATAGGAAGACCGGACTCCTTGTCTACTCCTGCATACTTGTAGAGGTAGATGTTGTACCAGTCGCGTCCCTCTCCACGGAGGTAACCGATGGTGACAGCACTTGTACCTGAAGTAGAGAATGCAGCTACGCCAGCCTGCCAGCAACCCATAGGGAGGTCGAGGCCGGTGTTGTCAGGAATATTCTCATCCGGAACATCGAGGAGGGTGGTCCTGTAGTGGGTTCCGTTGGTAGTGATGTTGAAGGTGACATCCCTTGTGCGAACGACATCAACACTGAGTTCAAGCTCGAAACCGCGGTTGCGCAGAACAGCTGCATTCTGCTGGAGAGCTCCGCTTCCGGAACCTGCAAGCCATGAATAGTCAGCATTGTAGAAACCGTTGAGGGTCTTGTGGTCGTAGAAGTCAAGAGCTCCGTTGATCCTGTGGTTCAGGAAGCTGAAGTCGAGACCAAGGTCGAATTCCCTTGTCTTCTCCCAAGTAAGCTGCTCGTTCACGAGGCCGCCGCTTGTGAGCTTGTATCCATCTGGCACACCGTTTCCGGCAGTTGTCTGGACATAGCTCTGTGCGCTGTAAGACCATGTATGGTTGCCATAGGTTCCAATACCGTTCTGGTTACCGAGGACACCCCAGCTTGAACGGATCTTGAGGAGGTCGAGCCAGTTCTTGGTGGAAGCCATGAAGTTCTCCTTGGAGATCACCCAGCCACCACCTACGGAACCGAAGAGGCCCCACTTGTCATTGACGAACTTGGAAGAACCATCATAACGGAGGGATCCGCTGAGGTAGTACTTCTCTGCATAGTTGTAGTTGAGACGGCCGATGTAGGATTCCATCCTGAGGATGTACTTGCTCCAGCTAGGGGCGCCGCTCAGGGTAGTTCCACCGTTGTTGTAACGGCTGATGAAGTTACCAGGGGAAATCCAATCCTGGATAAGTTCGTAACCGGAAACCCAGATAAGGTAGTTGTACGAGTCGTCATTCCACTCGTGACCGGCCATGGCGTCAACATGGTGATCGCCGAAGTCATGGGAGTAGTTGAGGAGCTGCTGGGTGTTGAGGATGAAACGCTCGGTCAGGGACTTGTTGATACCACCGCTGGTTCCACCGTTGTATGTGCCGGCAGCACGATACCTCATGTAATCGGTGTTGTCGGAGTCATAGTTGAAATTCACGAGGAAGTTGAGGTCCTTGGTGAAGAGTACCTGAGCGAAGGAACGGGTCGTCCAGATGTTGCGGATAGTTTCGTTCTTGTTGTGTGCGAACTCGCTCATTACACCCTTTCCGAATGCGTTACCTACTGTAGGTCCGAGTGGGGAATATGTCTCGGTGCTGTTGGTGACATTCTCGAGCTTGTTACCATTCGCATCATAGACATAGTTGTGGTTCTCGTCCAGCATGTAGATCGGAATGAGGTTGGAAGTACCGTTGACATAACGGAATACGTTACCACCTGCGGAACCAGGGTTACGTCCCCAACGGGTTGCCATCTCATTGGTCTTCGTACGGGTGTAGCCTACGTTGGTTCCGATCTTCAGCCACTTCAGAGGATGAGCGTTGATAGCTGCACGTCCTGTGTACCTGCTGAAGGAAGATGTAGGAATGTATGACGGGTCGTTGTTATAGCCAAGGGACACGAAGTAATTGAGCTTCTCGTTGCCACCCCTCAGGGAGACATTGTATTCCTGACGGAATGCGTTAGAGAAAAGGCTGCTGTACTCATTCTCCTTCTGGAGGAAATACTTGGCGTTCGGATTGATCTTGCCGTCAGGGTTGACCAGGTATTCGCCGCTCATGGTAGCGGACCTGTTGGTACCGGAACCGGTATATTGCAGGTTCATTCCTGGGACATCGTACACGAGGGCGTTCCTGAGGGAGTTGCGGGAGAAGCTGGTCTCGCTGTTTGCATAGTTGAAAAGATGCTGTGAAGCGAACAGGGCAGCCTCATCGTGAGAGTGGTTAGGCTTGGAGAAATTGGTGTAAGGAATACCGTCCTGAACCTTTGGGTTACCAGTCCCGTCCACACCGTAACGGTAGGAGTTGTAGATGGATCTCCAAGCATATTCATAGATGTCGGAAGCCTTGGTCATGTTCGACATTGCGAACTGTCCTACACTGTTCCAACCGACGCGGGTGTCGAAGGAAACCTGGGCCTTGCCGGCACCTTCACCCTTCTTGGTTGTCACGAGGATGACACCGTTAGCACCGCGTGATCCGTAAAGAGCAGTGGAAGCTGCGTCCTTCAGGACGGATACGCTGGCGATATCGGAAGGATTGATGGTGGAGAGAGGGTTGCTTGTCTGTGCAGGCACACCGTCGATTACGACGAGAGCGGTAGCGGAACCATCGATCGTGGAAGAAACACCACGGACGCGGATCGCCATGTCAAGACCAGGCTGGCCGTCGACGGATGACACCTGGATACCAGGAGCAGCACCTTCGAGGGCGCGGGAAATCGTGGACACGTTCTGAGCCGCGATGTTCTCACCCTTGATGGATGTCATGGCACCCGTGAGATCCTTCTTCTTTGCGGTACCGTAAGCAACGACCACGACATCATCGAGGAAGTTCGTGTCGTTTGCCAGAGTCACATTGATCACCCTCTGGGATCCTACGCGGATCTCCTGGGTAGCGTAACCAATGCTGGAGAAGACCAGAACGGCACCCTGCCTGACATTTGGCAAGGAGTAGTTACCGTTGTAGTCCGTCATTGTTCCGGAAGTCGTGCCCTTGATCATGACATTCGTTCCGACAAGAGGTTCCCCAGCCTCATCCGTAACCCTTCCGGTCACGGTAGACTGGGCGAATGCCCACGCTCCCATGGTCAGGAACACGAGCACTGCCGTGATTAAACGTTTACTCATAAAACAATTTATATTTAATGATAAGTGCATCCTTGCCTTAACATCCCGCATTGAGAAAATGACCTCACGGGGAAGGGGGATTAAAACAATTTATCGCGTAAAAATAGTAAAAAAATTCAATAATTGATATGATTTTGCCGATATATAATACTTTTTAGCTCTTTTTGGCCGGCTTGAACACCAAATCATGACAGTCTGAAAAGACGGCTTCTTCCTTATGGCATTGGTTGATGAGCAGGACTCCGTCAAGACTGACGTTGCGGCAATCCTTGAAATAAACCAGCACCGGATCAGGCCAGTTTTCCGGAAGATATCCATTGCCTTTCTGCTCCTTGATGGAAGGAAGGAGCCGGGCTGAATTACCATCTATCACTCCAAGGCCGAAAATATGGACGTTTTCCTGGCCGTCGGCCACAAGGATGGCCGAGGCCTTGCCGTCCGAATAATAGTCGTGTGCGGACGGAACTCCCACAAGGACAGCACCTTCGCGGAGCTGGACGGTCACATTGGATTTGAGATACACAGTACCCGTGAGGTAACGTCCCACCCAGAGGGTCAGGGTGTCGCCGGGACTGTTCGTGCTGATCCAGTCGATGGCATTCTGGAGGGATGCCGTATTATTCGTCACCCCGTCCGACTTCATCCCGAAATATGATCCGTAATATTGCTTCGCTCCTGCACTGACAACGGCCAGCAACAAAAGAGCAGTGATTATAGCCTTCCTCATTTCGTCTTATATTTGATGATCTCCTTCTTCTTGGCATTGTCCGGTTCGACTATGCTGATATTCTTGACTTTAAGCTTGCCGGCATCGTCAGCCACTATGGCAGGACGGTAATCCTTTTCACCGGCCACCAGCCTCACATTCTCGAGGACGATGCCCTTGGCATGACGGATATAGAGGCCCCAGGCCGGAAGTTCCTTGAACTGGGAGAATTCAGGATAATAGTCTTTCATCTCCGGGACGCTTTCCAGCTCCTCCGGAGTCGTTCCCCTGAATGCATAGTTGCTGTCTCCTCCACCCGGATAGATTATTTCAACGTTCCGCAATGTGATGTTCTCGATCGGAATCTCAGGGATACCAACGATACTTGCAGGAGAGATATTCCTTGGAAGGTCCTCTATCGGACCCTCATAGCTATAGCCTGCATCTGCCTTGGTGGCAGGAACTTCCACATGGATGTTCGAAAGCACGACATTCCGAAGATATCCTCTCTTTCCGCCGTGCCAGCGCTCTCCAGTCCTGAGGAATATGGCATTGCCGGTGTTGGTGGCGTAGAGGCTGTCCACGATGACGTTCTCAATCTCCGCACCATCGACAGACGCGATCGTTATCGCAGACCTGTAAGTGTCATAGACCACGTTGTTGATGATCCGGATGTCCTTGAATCCTCCCCTGGAAACGGTACCGAACTTGATTGCGCTCGCGCTGGAACGGGCCCGGCAGTTGCGGATCTCTATGTCTTCGCAGAGATGTTCCGCAGAATGGGATTTAAGGCAGAGAGCATCGTCGGATGCATCGATGTGGCTGTCCTTTATCAAGACGTGACGGCAGTCCACGATGTCGATTCCGTCGTTGTTCCAGTAATTCTTGCTGTCCATGTCTATCCCGGTGATAGTCAGGTTCTCGCACTGGTCGCAGACGAGAGTCCATTCACCGGCGTCGCGAAGGTTCACACCCTCGATCAAGATCCTGTCGCACTCCCGCAGGTAGAACAGCTTCGGGCGGCGGGACGTACGGTCGTGCCTGAGAGGATCCTCACGGACGCCCATGTGGACCTGCAACACGAAATTGGTCGCGAGGGTGAATCCCTGGCCATCGATAGTGCCCTTGCCGGTCACGGCGATGTCTTTCTGGTCCTTTGAGAGTATGAAACCATAGTCGCTCCCCACGCACTCATAGTCATAAGGATTCGTGGAGCCCAGCAGGACTGCCCCTTCAAGGAGTCTCACCTCAACTCCCGTTTTCAGGAATATACTGCCTGAAAGATAGTTCCCGGCAGGGAATTCCAGCACTCCCCCTCCCCGGGAGCTGATCATGTCGATGGCGGCCTGGATGGATCTGGTGTTCAAAGTCGTGCCGTCAGGCTTGATCCCGAACCCGGTCGCATCATAGACCTTAGCCCCGGCACACAGCGGCAGAAGAGCCAGCACCAGGGCTGCTAAGATTGTTTTTTTCATAATGGTATACTGATCAATTCTTTTCCTTCTTACAGGCTGTGGTTACGTACTTATACTCTCCGCTATAGAGTTTCTCATACCATTCAAGCGGCATGATATTGTCGGAGTTGAAAACAAATGAGGTATCGCTCAATGTCGTAACCATCATTTCTCCTGTATCTCCAAAATACAGTTTGTTGAGACTCGGCTCGAAGTAGAATGATGTCGAGACAGCGGCTTGGGAGTACTCCCCGTACCAAAAGTACATGCTGCCCTCGGCAGTCATATCTATGCGCCAGTATCCTTCCTTTATCAACTTCCCGTCATCCGTGGTATTGACAAGCTTGCCTTCTCCATCGTAAGCATCGTAGCGATTGATAAGCCAGTGGCCTACCAAGCGAGAATCAGAGATAATGAATGGGCTGTCAGAAGATCCGCCAGGAGTGTCCTCTCCGCAGGATAACGCAGAAAAAGCTGCGACAAGGATCATTATTCCCAAAAATAATCTGTTCATATTGCTTGCAGTTTATGGTTACAATAATACAAAAAAAAAGGACGCCGGCAAAACGCCGGCGTCCGATCTGCATCAGTAAGATGATTAGTTAAGCTGATTGTCAACACAATTCGGGTTATCCTGAAGCTCACGCTCTGGGATGGCGAGAGTCATCTTGTTGGCAGGGTAGTTGACAATCTTAGGATGGACTGTCGATCCCGACCTGTCTACGTTAACTCCCCAACGCTTGTTGTTGTAGTACTCACGGCCACCTTCGCCCCACATCTCGATTCTCCACTGGAGCTGGATGAATTCGGTAAGGTTGCTGTTGTTGCCATAGTTGTCGCAAGTGAGGGCTGCAGCACCGGCCTTTGTACGGGCGGCGAGCAAGGTGTTGAGAGTAGTCTTTGCACCATTGGCGTCTCCGCTTGCGTTCTGAGCCTCAGCGAGCATCAGGTAGACCTCGGAAAGGCGAAACTTGGTGTAGTCGCACTTGGTGGTGGAAGCAGGAGTACCTGCACCGCCAGTACCATCGTTGTTAAGAGCATCGGTGGAAGAGAACTTCATACTTGCATATGAAGGAATCTTGGCGACAGCTCCGTTGACAGCGAACTTGTAATCTCCAACCTCGAAATTGAGGAAGGCATCCTTACGGATATCGTTAGCGTTGATCTTGTTGTAGAGACGGTCGTCGATACGTGCGGTGGACTTGCTGGATGAGTAGCTTGAGAACATACTCGTAAGACCGAAGAATACGGCAGCCTGCTGATAGAACGAAGAGGTCACGGCATAACCGAGGATCGTCTCAGGGTTGACTGCGATATTCGTAAAGGCATTGGTCTCCGGCTTGACCTCGATTTCACTCGTAGGAGTCCAGGCTCCGGTGTTGCGTCCGCCATAGTTATCGTTTGCTATGAAACTGTAAGCATTGCTGGCGATAATAGCACGGCAAGCACTTATACAAGTAGCATAGTCTCCGGTAAGGATAGATGCCCTTGCAAGAAGGAAGTTGGCGACACCGAGATCGAAGTCTTCAGCGTTTGCCCTTCCGGCAGTATAGCCGATTCCTGCATTGGAGAGGAGTGTTACTGCCTCCTTGATATCTCCCTTGATGAAGTTCCAGGTTTCCTCAGAAGTAGAACGAGCTACAGGTGTCTGCTTAGGATCATACACAGTGTAGATAGGAAGACCAAGCTTGTCCTTTCCTCCAAGGAGGTAAGCATCCTGGTACTCTTCCATCATACACATATAAGAATATGCACGGATGAGCAGGGCGCGGGCACGACCGTCTTTGTAGAGGTCCTGCTTCTGGGCAAGTTCTTCGGTCATGTAACCGAGGACACTGTTAGCCTGATTGATGGCGTAAGCATAAGTCGTCCAGTGGCAGTAGTTGTTATTGGAGTTACCGATACGGTAGTCCGTCACGAACTGATACAGGTCACGACCTGCAAGGTCGTAAGACTCGAGGTCGTAACCGAGGGCCACGTCATTGCCGAGAAGGCTGCGGCCCCATTCGATACCGACATAACTGTAATTCATAACATTAGCGCTACCGGTACTGCAGACATTGTTCCTGTCGTAGTTGTTGAAGTACTGCGCCAAAGGATTGACGATAGCCTTGAGAATGGAGGCTTTCTGATCGTCAGTACCATTTTCAAGAAGATTCTTGATCTGCTCGTCATAGATGTTGTTCGGAGGAGTGACATCAAGCCTGCCTGCACAAGAAGCAAGCATTGTCACACCAAATATAACGGCGACGCTCTTTATAATCTTTTTCATATTTATATTCTGTTAAAGATGTTTAATAAAAGCTATACCTTAAAAATCTATGTTGACACCGAAGGTGTAAACACTGAGGTAAGGATAAGAGAATGCGCCGACGTTCATACCTCCGGTCATAGACCAGCGTGGATCAACACCCTTGTGCCCATAGATGAGAACAGGGTTGTCGCAAGACGCATAGACGCGGAGATTGCTGATCATAGCCTTGTTCACGAGCTTCTTAGGCAGGGTGTAACCAAGGGTCACGTTCTTGATGCTGAAGTAGCTGGCGCTGAAGAGAGCGAGGTCCGTGTAGTTCCAGCTGCCAAGGGTCGCACCACTGCGCTGAGTCTCGGAACCGTAGATGACCATAGGGAATTTGGCGTCAACATTGTTTTCTGTCCAGGTATTGTTCCAGAGTTCTCTTGAAACAGAAACACCGTCAGAAAGATCCTGGCCAGCCTTGTAGCGGCCTTCCTCGCCTGTTGCATAGTCAACAGAGAAGAATTTACCACCAAGCTGATATGTGAAGAGTGCGGTGAAGTCGAAGTTCTTGTAACGGACAGTCGTAGTGAAACCGCCGATCCACTCAGGAATGGCATCACCCATTTCATACCTGTTAGCAAGGTTTGTGTTGGTGGTGTTGATGATATCACCAGCCTTTGCCGATCCGAAGGTACCTTTTGCAGCTTCAGCCTCAGTCACAGTGTGCCAGAAGAGAGGCATACCGGCATAAGAATCGCCCTTCGTGTAGCCAGTGTACTGCTTGCCGTCATTGCCATAGTAAGTGACACCGCTGTTACCAGCGACACCGGCATACTTGTAAAGATACATGTTATAGTAGTCCTTACCTACACCGCGGAGGTATTCCTGACCTGAAGAAGATCCTTCACCGGAAATCGACCAACCATCAGAGTTGGCAGTCCAGCAACCGTTGAGAGCTTCTGAACCGGTTCCTGCAGGAACGCTGGTGATGATGGTGTTGTAATGCGTTCCGTTGGTAGAGAAGATGACATCCCAATCAGCGGTCTTGACTGGCTGATATGAAAGCTCGAGCTCAATACCACGGCTGCGGATACCAGCTGTATTCATCTGGAGAGATGCCTGGCCGGCAGCGAGGTAAGAAGCGTTTTGATTCCAAATAGCATTGACAGTCTGCTTGTTGAACCAGTCAAAGGTTCCGGAGACCTTTCCACCAAAGAGAGTCACGTCGACACCAGCATCTGTTGTATGTACGTTCTCCCAAGTAAGAGCGTCATTGCTCCAGCCACCCTTGCTGAGAGTGTATCCGGTAGGATAGGTTGCGATACCGCTGCCGCCCCAACCGGAAGCTCCGTATGACCAGGTCTGGTAGCCGGAATACATTCCGATGCCGTTCTGGTTACCGATAACACCATAGCTGGCACGGACTTTCAAGTTGTCCAACCAGTTCTTGGTACCTTCCATCCATGGCTCAGAGGAAATACGCCAACCTGCTCCGACTGACCAGAAGGTTCCCCAACGGTTCTCAGGAAGCTTGAACTTGGAAGAACCATCACGACGAAGGGATCCGGAGAGATAGTACTTCTCGTCATAGACATAGTTGGCACGTCCGAAATATGACTCCATGGCCATCTTGTTGATGTTTCCACCCCAAGAGTTACCGTAAGTACCGTAAGACTGGGTACCGAGGAAGTTCACATAACCGGTGAAATCATTGATGAGAGAGTGAGATGAACCATAACGTACGAGGTCATAGTCATACTGATAGAACTCGTGACCGACCATTGCGTCAACGTGGTGCAGGCCGAAGTCCTGGCTATAGTTGACGAGTTGCTGGGTATTGATGGTAGAGTACTGCTCCTTGTCCTTGTGGATAGTAGATCCAAGGTTGGCTCCGATACGTGCGCCTGCCGTCTCCGTATTGTAGAAACGCATTCGGGTGTTGAACGTGGTGTTGTAGGTAAGGTTGACCTCTGCCGTGAAATACTTCAAGAAAGTAGCCCTGGTGTAACCACTGATATTGAGATCGTCGTAGGTGTTGCTGTCGATCTGCTGCTTGTAATATTCAACCCAGTTGATTGCCTGACCGAAGAGGTTACGGGTAGGACCTACAGGAGA
>JBGVAE010000160.1:0-2433 GCA_045224215.1 Candidatus Cryptobacteroides sp.
GTCGATTTCGATTATACTCCGTCTCCTTCCCAGAAGGTCAAGTTCGGCGCGGATTATACCTACCACACCTTCATCCCGGAAACGTTCACTACCTATGCCCGCGAGGTGATGGGGGGTGTCGTCCAGATAGACACCACCATCAGCATGAAGAGCAACGCCGAGCAGGTGGGCCATGAGGCCAGCCTGTATGTCGAGGATGATATCCGTATCGGCAGCCGCCTGACCCTGAACCCCGGATTTCATGCATCCCTCTTTGGAACGCAGGGGAAAACCTACTGGTCTCTGGAACCGCGTATGAGCGCCAAAGTCGCGATGAGCGAGGACTGGTCGGCCAAGGTGTCTTATTCCCGGATGTCGCAGTATGTCCACCTGCTTTCCTCCTCCCAGATTTCGCTCCCGGTGGACCTGTGGGTCCCCATCACCAAGGATATCCGGCCGGAGACGTCGGACCAGTATTCCCTCGGCCTCTACTTCAACGGGATTCCCGGTTGGGAGTTCTCCTTGGAGGGATACTACAAGAATATGCGAAATGTGCTGGAATACAAGGAGGGTGTTGCCTTCATGTTCGACTCAAGCGGCTGGGAGAACAAGGTGGAAGTGGGGACAGGCCGGGCAATGGGCATTGAACTCTTCATCGAGAAGACGATGGGAAAGACTACCGGCTGGCTGGGTTATACCCTTGCCAAAAGCGACCGGCTGTTCCCGACCATCAACCACGGAGAGCGTTTCCCTTACCGCTATGACCGTCGACACAACGTGAACCTGCTGGTGAATCACAAGTTCAATGAGAAGTTCGACATAAGCGCCACCTGGAATTTCGCTTCCGGCGGTACAACCACGCTACCGGAACGGCGGATTGTGATGATGTCTCCTTTCAACCCTCCCCGTTATGCTGACCTGGTAACCTCCCGGAACAACTACCGCCTGCCGGCCAGCCATACTTTGAACCTGGGCTTCAATTTTCACCGGAAGCACAACAGGGGGGAGGGAATCTGGAGCCTGAGTGTATATAACGTTTATAACCATATGAATCCGAATCTGGTATTGAAGGAAAACGATCAACACTTCATCGGGAGCTCCAACTTGGATGGATCTGGCACGCAATGGCAAGAAGTCAACACGGTACGACTCAAGAAAATCACCTTTCTTCCCCTCTTCCCTTCCATTGGTTACACGAGGACATTCTGAGCGCATGAAACGTTTATTCATACCCATACTGACGCTTTTTGTCGGAGCGTGTACGAACACGATAGACTACGATTTCAGCCAGGTGAAGCCTGTGTTGATGGTGACCGGCTGGCTGGACCAGGCCGCTGCTTCCCAGACAATCTGTGTGTCCCTCAGTGACGAGGGTCTTGTAAAACCGGTGGAAGAAGCAACGGTGACCTGTTATGTGAATGGGAAGGAAGTAGCAACCGTTTCTGCTGCTCCCGAAACAAAGAAGGACTACAACAGCCTCCTCGCCGTCTACCAGGATCCGGCTTATTATAAGCAGTTGCCCGTCACTTTTCCCGCCTCACTCAAACCGGGCGACAAAGTGAAACTGACGATTGAAGCGAATCATGGAACCTACCGGGCGTCGTCCCAGGAACTGACTGTCCCGGAACCGGTGGAAATCACCCGGGTCGACACTACCCGCGTCACGGTCATGCATCCGGATTGGAGCGACACTTATCTCCAGGTTCGGGCCGATGTGCCTGACCGGAAGGGGGAAGACAACTGGTACTGCATCACCCTGCGGGAAATATCCGACGGAACCTATTCTTTCCAGGATGGTGGTCCTGACGTCTCCATTACGCTGGATGTCTCTCGATCGATTCAGGATATAGACGATCCGGTCCTTCTGGACGGCGGCATGGGCCAGGAAGACTTGAACATATTCAGTTTCTCCGGGAATGGTTCCTTCGCCTGCTTCACCGACCAGTTGTTCCGGGACGGGACGGCGCATCTGAAAATGAACACCTTCTCTTCCTGGGACGATGAGGGCCCTGATTTCCTCCTTCTTTCCGACTTGCTTGTCCAACAAATAGGCTATGAATGGATCGAGTCCCGCGGCCTCGAGCGATGCCGGGCGGAGCACCGGCTGGAAGTCCGCCTGAGCCATTGTTCGCAGGAAGCCTATCATTACCTGCGTTCTTTGCGGACGATTACATCGGAGGGTTACTATCCGGAAATCGTGGAACCGGTGACCATCCCCACCAATATCGTTGATGGCGTAGGATTCGTGGAGGTGGTCAATACCACTGTCGCCCGTATCGACCTTCCGGCCGAAGAGAGAATTGGAATAAAGGATATTTTTGGTTTGGTAGAACCTATTTAGGCGTCTGAAAGGGTACCATTTATTGGAGATAGTCGCCATCCGTATTCAGGTTATTGCTTCTCGTCTTTCTGTCTCTGCCTTGCCTCTTTCTTCCGCTCCTTGAGAATGGCTTT
>JBGVAE010000161.1:0-4222 GCA_045224215.1 Candidatus Cryptobacteroides sp.
CGAAAGAGGGATTCGAACCCACGACCCCGAGATTACAAATCACGTGCTCTGGCCAACTGAGCTATTTCGGCGTTATTTCAAAGACCCTTTGCAAAAGGGAATGCAAAGATAGGGATAAATTCGGATTCGCCAAAACTTTTTCAATTATTTTTGAATATCCCTACCAACTCCAAATAGATGCTCTCCGCATCAAGCCCGCATTCCTGCCTCTGTTCTCCTACCGTGCCTTGTGCGATGAACCTGTCTGGCAGCCCGAATCCCTTTACGCTTGCCTTCAGCCCCTTCGAGGCCACATATTCACTTACTTCACTGAACAACCCTCCGCGGAGGCTCCCGTCTTCCAGGGTGATCAGGTGGCTGAATCGAGGTAGCTCGCAGAGCATCTGCGGATCCAGTGGCTTGAGGTACCTTACATTGAATACGGCCGGAGTCAATCCGGACTCTTCTTTCAGCCTCATGGCGGCTTCGAGGGCGCGGTTTGCCACCGGACCCAATGCAAGGATGGCAACCTTTTCTCCCTCGAGGAGTTTTTCAGCCTTTCCGATCTCGAGGGGTGTTTGCGGAGCTTCCTTCCAGGCGGAGCCTTCTCCCATCCCTCGCGGATACCTTATTATATAAGGGCCGTCAATGATCTCCAATCCCTTCCAGAGCATCTGCTTCAGTTCTGTCTCGTCCTTCGGGGCGGCTATCACAGTGTTAGGGATACTCCTCATCGCGGCCAGGTCGAAAGCTCCGTGATGCGTGGCTCCGTCCTCACCGACAAGTCCTGCCCTGTCGAAGCAAAAGACCACAGGGAGGTGCTGAAGGGCTACATCGTGGATGATCTCGTCATAAGCCCTCTGGGCGAATGATGAATATATCACGCAATATGGCTTCATCCCTCCGGCTGCAAGCCCGGCGGCGAAAGTTGCTGCATGCTCCTCTGCGATCCCAACGTCGAAGAACCGGTCAGGGAACATTGCCTTGAATTTGGACATTCCGCTTCCTGTAGCCATTGCAGGGGTAATCCCTACGACTTTCGGATCGGCTTCCTCGAGCTCGCAAAGCACTTCTCCGAATACATCCTGGTAGCGCGGAGCCTTGTATTCCTTCGCAGGCCTTTTGCCGGTAGCGGAGTCGAACACTCCCGGAGCATGCCAGGTGGTAGGATCTGCCTCTGCGGGAGCATAGCCTTTGCCCTTCAATGTATAAGCGTGGAGGAGTTTCGGCCCGGGGATGTTCCTGAGCCTCCTGAGAGTCTCGACCACCTCCTGGATGTCGTTCCCGTCTATCGGTCCGAAGTACCGGAATCCGAAGGCTTCGAACAAGTCACCACCGGATTTGTTGACGAGCCCGGACTTAGCCTGCCTTACGGTGCGCTGGATCCAGTTCCTGAATTTTCCGGCTCCCAGCCTGTCCCAGACATGTGTCTTGAGTTTGTTGTATGCCGGGTCGGTGGTCATCTTGAGGAGGTATGAGTGAAGGGCGCCCCTGTTCCCGTCTATCGCCATCTCGTTGTCATTCAGGATGACAAGAATGTCATCTCCGCTTTCGCCGGCGTTGTTCAGGCCTTCCAGTGCCAGGCCTCCGGTCATGGCGCCGTCACCGATCATCGCAACCACTTTCTCTCCCGAACCGCTGAGCTTTGCGGCTTCGGCAAGGCCGAGGGCTGCGGAAATTGAAGTAGATGCATGGCCTGCGCCGAAGGCATCATATTCACTCTCGTCCCTGCAAGGGAATCCGCTCAGGCCTCCGCGCATCCTGTTCTTGCGGAAGGCTTCCTTCCTTCCGGTGAGTATCTTATGGGCATATGCCTGATGTCCGACGTCGAACACAAGTTTGTCCTTCGGAGTGTCGAATACGTAGTGCAGTCCGGTGATGAGTTCCACTGCCCCCAGGCTGGATGCCAGGTGGCCGGGATTGACGGAACAGCATTCGACGATATATTCCCGGATCTCCTTGCAGAGTTCCGGAAGTTGGTCTTCCTTGAGTTCCCTCAGGTCGGCTGGAGTATTTACATTGTCCAAAATCATCGTGCGAAGGTACTGCTTTTTTCTGGATTGATACAATTTTATTAAATTAGCAGGTTGATTCGTGGATATTTGATATAAAACATACAGACAATGGCAGAAAAAGTACGGAAACTCATGAACGATTCACCTCTGGCGAGGTGGACTGTCCTTATCCTTGTGGCGTTGATGATGTTCTTCGCCTACATGTTCGTGGATGTGATGTCTCCTCTGAAGTCCCTCGTGGAGACCAAGCTCGGATGGAACAGCAGCGTGTTCGGAACTTATGCGGCTTCTGAATATATCCTCAATGTCTGCGGCTTCCTGATCATAGCCGGAGTCATCCTGGACAAGCTTGGTGTAAGGTTCTCCGGAGTCCTTTCCGCGGCGATAATGGTCATCGGTGCGGCAATCAAGTTCATCGGTGTCAGCGACTGGTTCACTACCACTTCCCTTTACCAGTGGCTCGGAACCTGGTGGGTCGAAATGCCGGCCAGCGCAAAGATGGCGTCCCTCGGTTTCATGATTTTCGGATGCGGCTGCGAGATGGAAGGTACCAATGTCTCCAAGATCCTGGCCAAGTGGTTCAAGGGTAAGGAGATGGCTCTTGCGATGGGCCTCGAGATGGCTATCGCAAGGCTAGGTGTCTTCGCTGTGATGTGGATCGCTCCGATCATCTCCAACAAGTTCGGAGGTTCCGTGATTGCTCCGCTCGGCTTCTGCGGCGCCCTCCTGATGATCGGTCTCATCAACTTCATCATATTCGGAATAATGGACACCAAGTTCGACAAGGATCTTGTGGCAGCAGGCCTGGCTACCGAGGAGAAGTCCCCTGAGGATGAATTCCATGTGAGCGACCTCGGTGCGATTTTCAAGAGCAAGATGTTCTGGATCGTGGCCATGCTTTGCGTCCTGTACTACAGTGCGATATTCCCGTTCCAGAGGTATGCCACCAACTTCCTTGAAGAGACTCTTCTTATCGATGCGGCTTCAGCGGCCCGGATGTTCAGTTGCTTCCCGATCCTCGCGATGTGCCTGACTCCGCTGCTTGGAATATTCCTTGACAGGAAGGGCAAGGGAGCGACAATGCTGATGTTCGGTTCCATAATCATGATCGTCTGTCACTTGTGCTTCGCATTCCTGCTTCCGGCTTTCCCTCAGAAGTGGCTGGCACTCACGCTTATCGTGGTCCTTGGTGTGAGCTTCTCCCTGGTTCCGGCAGCTCTCTGGCCTTCTGTACCGAAGATAATCGACGAGAAGATCCTCGGTTCCGCCTACTGCCTTATCTTCTGGGTTCAGAACATCGGCCTTTGCTTCGTGCCTAAGATCATCGGTTCCCTCAGGCAGTCCACCGGCAGCTATCTGGTGCCAATGATAGTCTTCTCGAGCTTCGGAATCCTGGCATTCTTCTTCAGTCTCCTGCTCAAGTCAGAGGACAGGAAGAAGGGCTACGGCCTCGAAGAACCTAACATCAAGAAATAGCTTTGACACAGACCATTAAGAAATATTCCTGCTGGATAGTACTCGCGTGCCTTGTGGTGCCGATGTTTGCGTCGTACTTCTTCGACGACATGTTCAGCACCCTTTCGCATCTGTTCGAGCACCCGGAGATGCTCCAGCTCGGATGGAATTCAGCGGACTATGGCTTCTATACAAGCGGCTACTCGACCTTGTGCATCTTCGGAGGCCTTATAGTCTGCGGGATGCTCCTGGACAAGTGGGGCGTACGCATCACTGGATCCATATTCGTGGGAATGATGGCCGGAGGCGCCGCCCTGGTGGCCTGGGCCATCACTTCCGGCATGGCTCCGAAGGCTTCCTTGACCGTTGCCTATGTGGGGTGCATGCTTTTCGGACTCGGAAGCGAGATAGCCGGAGTGGCTGTGACTCGTTCCATCGCAAAGTGGTTCAAAGGCAGGAATATGGCCTTGGCCATGGGGCTCCAGCTTGCGATTGCGAGGCTGGGTACCCTGTTTGCCTTCGTGATGAGTCCGCGCCTGGTCGCAGCAAAGGCTCCGGGCGAGATGTACACTTTGGCCGAGACTGCCCGGCCTGCCTTCCTGGGACTTTTCCTGATGATGGTCGGGATCATCCTGTGGGCTGTGTTCGTGGCTCTGGATGCGCGGTTCGACAAGGAGAGAGGCCTGAAGGATTCGGTCGAGACTGCGGAAAGCGACAAGTTCCGCTTCTCCGATGTCATCGGCCTTCTGAAGAACAAGCAGTTCATCTTCATA